>CAYUXM010000171.1:0-6816 GCA_964448765.1 uncultured Rhodobacterales bacterium | reverse complement strand
ACACGCTGGAAGAAGAAATCCGCCGGGGCGTTCTGGCCCGTGGCGATGCGCTGGAAAGCGAGAACGCGCTTGTCCGGCGTTTCTCGGTCAGCCGCAGCACGGTGCGCAAGAGCCTGGAGATCCTGCTGGGCAAGGGGTTGATCACGACCAAGACCGGCGTGGGATCCTTCGTCACCTTCGACGGCAAGACCCTTGACGACAGTGCGGGCTGGACGCTGGCCCTGTCGAACGTGGATGTCGAGCTTGAGACCCGCATCCTCCGGCTGGCGCGCGGGGTGATGGACCTGCCCTGCGCCGCCGTTCCGCCCGGCGCGGATTGCCTGATCGTCGACCGGCTGCGCCTGACCGCCCGCAACGGTCGGGGCGTTTCGCTTGAACGCAGCCGCGTCCCCTGGCGCGACGGACTGGACGAGGTGCCGGGCGACGGGCTGGAAAACGGATCGCTAAGCGCGACGCTGCGGCGCCATGGGCTGGCGGTTGCGGGCGGCGACGAATGGGCCAGCGTCCTGCCCAGCCTGTCGCAGGCCGATGCCGCCCTGATGAACCGCGCGCCCGGCGGCGCGATGCTGCGGCTTCGCCGGCTGACCCGCACGGCGGAGGGGGACATCGTCGAATTCGTCGAAAGCCTTCTCGACCCCGAACTCTTCGGCCTTCACATGGAGTTCTGAGCCTTGGCCGCCACCGATCCCCGGTTCGATCGCGCCTGTGCCACCCTGATCGGCGTGGCGATGGGCGATGCGCTGGGGATGCCGACGCAAACACTGAGCCGGGCCGATATCCGGCAGCACTATGGCCGGATCGCCGGCTTCGTGCCGCCGATGCCAGATCACCCGGTGTCGCACGGGCTGGCAGCCGGCGCGGTGACGGACGACACCGAACAGACGATGCTGCTGGCCGCGCGTCTTGTCGCGGGCGCGGGAGAGATCGACGACGCGGCCTGGGCGCGCGACCTTCTGGACTGGGAAGCCGGGGTCCGGGCGCGCGGGTTGCGCGATCTTCTCGGCCCCTCCACCAAGGCGGCGCTGGAGCGGCTGCTGTCCGGCGTCCCGGCGGCCGAGACCGGACGCGGCGGCACGACGAATGGGGCGGCCATGCGGATCGCGCCGGTCGGGATCATGACGCCGCCGGCGCCAAGGGGCGCGCTGATCGACCGGGTCGAACGCGCCTGCCGGCTGACGCACAACACCGGCGAGGCGATCGCGGCGGCGGCGGCGGTGGCGACGGTGATCAGTTGCGGGATCGAGGGCATCGGGTTCGACGCGGCCCTCGCCCCGGCGTTTCGGGCGGCGGCAGACGGCCAGCGGCGCGGGCATCCGGCCGGCGATACCCGGATCGCCGAGCGCCTGGCCGAGGCCGTGGCGCTGGCGGACGAAACCGGGTCGGAAGCCGCCCTGGCGGATCGGATCGGCACCTCGGTCGCCTCGCACCAATCGGTGCCGGCGGCCTTCGGGATCGTCCGGCTGGCCGGTGGCGATCCCTGGCAGGCGATGCTGCTGGCGGCGAACATCGGCGACGATACCGACACCATCGGCGCGATCGCCGGCGCGATGGCCGGCGCCTGCCGAGGGCGCGCGGGGTTTCCGGCGGCGGCAATCGCCACGCTGGATCGGGTCAACGGGCTGCAGATCGAGACCACGGCGGCCGCGCTGCTGGCATTGCGCGGCGAGGCGGCATGCATCTCAGGCCCGCGGGAGACGGCGCCATGACCGGCCGGCTTCTGCAGATGTCGGGCGTGGTCGTGGACCTGATCTACGATGTCGAAGAGGTGCCGCGGGCCGGCGATGAGGCCATCGTCACTGGCTTCGCGATCGCGCCGGGCGGCGGGTTCAACGCGATGGTCGCGGCCCGGCGCGGCGGCATGTCCGTCTGCTATGGCGGGGCGATCGGTACCGGGCCCTTCGCGCAGATCGTCGCCGACGGTCTGAACGCCGAGGCGATCGCCTGCCTGCGGCGTCCCGATCCGGGGCGGGACCAGGGCTGTTGCACGGTCATGATCGACCGCGCCGGCGAACGCACCTTCGTGGCAAGCGACGGGGCGGAAGGCCATATCACGGAAACCGATCTCGCGCGGATCGATTTCGCGGCCTTCGACTGGACGCTGCTGTCGGGCTACGCGCTGCACTACGCCGGATCGCGCGACACCCTCGCCGCCTGGCTGCGCGACGGCGCGAACGACGCGCGGCTGGTCTTCGATCCCTCGCCGATCGCGGCGCGACTGGACCGGGCCGCGCTCGGGTCCGCGCTGGAGCGCGCCGAATGGGTGAGCGCGAACCGGCAGGAGGCCGCGGACCTGACCGGAGAGACCGACGCGGCAGCGGCGGCGCAGGCGCTGGCGCGCGGCCGCAGCGGTGGCGCGGTCGTGCGCGACGGGGCCGCCGGTTGCCTCGTCGCGACGGCAGAGGGCTGCACCCGGATCGCGGGGTTTCGCGTCGATGCGATCGACACCAACGGCGCGGGCGACACCCATGTCGGCAGCTTCATCGCGGCCCTGCACCGCGGCGGCGATCCGCTGGAGGCGGCGCGCCAGGCCAATGCGGCCGCCGCGTTGTCGACAACGAAGAAAGGGCCGGCCACCGCGCCGATGCCCGAGGCGGTGGCGCGGTTCTTGCAGGACAGACAGGCGAACCTGACGGCAGCAGGCTAACGAAGACACAACAGGGAGACGACAATGACCAGAACGATGTTCCACGCAACGGCGATGGCGCTGGCGGTCGCGGGATCGACCGCGGGCGCGGACGAGATCAGGGTGCTCAACTGGCAAGGCTACGGCACCGACGCCGACTGGGCGGTGGCCGCCTTCACCGAGGCGACCGGCCATACCGTCGTGCATGAATACTTCAACTCCGAACAGGAGATGCTGACCAAGCTGCGCACCAATCCCGGCGCCTACGACGTGGTGCTGATCAATGCCGCGTTCACGCCGCAGGCCCAGGCCGAGGGCCTGATCGGCCCGATCGACACCGCGAAGATCGCGAACCTCGCCGACGTGCCCGCCGACCTGACCGGCAACGCGGATCTGAACGCGGGCGGCGCGCTGCACGGCGTCCCCTGGACCTGGGGCCTGACCTCGTTCGCCGTCAACACCACCGCGTTCGATACGCTGCCGACCTCGATCGAGGTGTTCTGGGATCCCGCGCATGCCGGCAAGGTCTCGATCCGCGACGACGCGCTGGAGGCGATCCAATTCGCCGCCATCGCGACCGGCCAGGATATCAACGACATCGCCGATCTCGACGCGGTGAGGGACAAGCTCGCCGCACTCATGCCGCAGATCCGGACCTACTGGGGGTCGGAGAACGACTGGAACCAGTTCATGGCGGCGGGTGATCTCGACGTGGCGACGTTCTGGTCGGGGTCGGCCAGCCGGTCGATGGAATCCGGCCTGCCGGTGCAGTTCATCGTGCCTGAAGAGGGGGCGATCGGCTGGCTCGACGGCCTGTCGATCCCGGCGTCCTCGACCAGGACCGACGCGGCGCATGCCTTCATCGACTGGATGATCGACCCGGAGTTCTACGTGAGATGGGCGGCCGAGGGCGCGCCGGCCTCGGCCAATGCGAAGGCGGCGACGGCGTTGCCGGAGGACGCGTTCAACAAGCGCGTGCTGGGCGATCCCGAGGTCGTGGCGCGGGTTCAGTTCCAGCGCCCGGTGCCCGACGAAACGCGAGAGGCCTATCTGGCGCTGTGGCAGGAACTCAAGGCCGCCCAGTAAAAGGGCGCCGGGCCGCCGGGGAGGGCCGCATGTCGGCAGCGCTTGCACCGCGAGACAGGCTCAGGCTGCTTGGCCTGCTCACCCCGGCCTACCTTTGGCTGACGGTGGCGATCTTCTTGCCACTGTCGGCCATGCTGTTCTTCAGCCTGCTGTCGGATGTGCCCTTCGGCGATGCGCCCTGGCACGTGACCGCCGACAACTACCTCGCCTTTTTCCAGACGACGACCTATGCCAAGCTTTTGTGGAAATCGATCAAGCTGGGCCTGATGGTCACGCTGGCTTGCGTGCTGGTCGGCTATCCCTGCGCCTACGTCTTGGCCAAGACGATACGCGGCCGCGCGCGCGAGGCGCTGTTTCTGCTGGTGATTCTTCCGTTCTGGTCGAATTCGCTGGTCCGGATCTTTTCCTGGGCGATCGTGCTGCGCGGCAACGGGGTGCTCGAGGTCGGCCTGAACGCGATCCTGCCCTTCGAGGTTGACGTGAACCTGATGTTCTCGACCCCGGCGATCGTGATCGGGCTGGTGCATTCCTACCTGCCCTACGTGATCCTGACATCCTATCTCGCGCTGCAGGCGATCGATGACAGCCTGATCGACGCGGCGCGCTCGATGGGGGCCGGCAAGCTGACGATCCTGCGGCGGATCGTGCTGCCGCTGTCGCTGCCCGGCCTGGTCGCCGGTGCGGTCCTGGTTTTCGTGCCGGTCGTCGGGTCGTTCATGGAACCGCGAATACTGGGCGGGCGGGTTGGCACCTACTACGGCACGGTGATCGAGGATCAGTTCGTCGCGGTCTTCAACTGGCCGCTCGGCGCGGCCCTCTCGTTCATCCTGCTGGCGGTCGTGCTGCTGATCCTGGCGGTGGCGAGCCCGGTTCTGCGGAGGGCGCAGGCATGAACGGGCGGGTTCTGACGATCGCCGGCAGGATCTGGCTGGGCGCCATCCTCGTCTTCCTCTACGCGCCGATCCTGATCATGGCGCTGATGTCGTTCAACGCCTCGCCGTTCTACCAGTTGCCGTTCGAGTTCTCGACCCGCTGGTACCAGGCGCTGGGCGCAAATGCGGAAATCAGAGAGGCTGCCCTGCGCTCCGTGCTGATCGCGCTGGTGACGACGACGATCGCCACCGTGCTGGGCACCGCCGCCTCGATCGCGCTGTTTCGCTACGAGTTTCCCGGCAAGCGGGCCCTTCGGATACTGCTGTTTCCCCCGATCGCGATTCCCTGGCTGATCACCGGCACCGCGATGCTGATCTTCTTCTTCGGCATCGGCATGGGGCGCGGCACCCCGGCCGTGATCATCGGGCACGTGGCGCTGGCCCTGCCGTACGTGATCGTCGTGGTCAGCGCCCGGCTGGCAACCTTCGACGCCACGCTGGAGGACGCGGCGCGAGCGCTCGGCGCCGGGCCATGGATGGTGACGCGCCGCGTGACGCTGCCCTGGATCGCACCAGGGATCATCGCGGGCGCGTTGTTCGCCTTCGCCGTCAGCTTCGACCAGTTCGTGGTGTCGTATTTCCTGTCCGAACCGGGCGACGCGACCCTGCCGGTGCTGATCTACACCGCGATCCGCAAGGGGTTCACACCCGAGATCAACGCGGTCTCGACCATCATCATCGTGGTGTCGATGCTGGTGATGCTGATCGCGGCCCGGTACTCGAAGTTCGGAGGAGAGCGCTGATGGCCGAGGTTCGCGTCGAACACGTCACCAAGACCTTCGGCGACTTCCGGGCGCTCGACGACGTGACAATGGACTTTCCCGATGGCGGATTCTTCGGCCTGCTGGGGCCGTCGGGAAGCGGCAAGACCACGCTTCTGAGGGCGATCGCCGGCTTCCTGTTCCTCGATGCCGGGCGCATCCGGATCGGGGCCGACTGGGTCGAGGACGTGCCGGTGGAGAAGCGCGAGATCGGCATGATGTTTCAAAGCTACGCGCTGTTTCCGAACATGACGGTAGCCGACAACGTGGGCTTTGGCCTGCGGGTGCGCCGCGTCGGCGCCGCCGAGGAGCGGCGGCGGATCGGTGAGGCGCTGGATCTCGTCAGGCTGGGCGACTTCGGCGACCGCAAGCCGCACCAGTTGTCCGGCGGCCAGCGCCAGCGTGTGGCCCTTGCCCGCGCGATCGTCACCAACCCGCGCGTGCTGCTGCTCGACGAACCGCTGTCGGCACTCGACAAGGCGCTTCGCGTCGACATGCAGATCGAACTGAAGCGGATCCAGCGCGAGATCGGGATCACGACGATCTTCGTGACCCACGACCAGGAAGAGGCGCTGGCCCTGTCCGACAAGATCGGCATCCTGAAGGATGGCCGGATGATCCAGGCCGGACCGCCGCGCGAGGTCTACCGAAACCCCATCGACATCTTCGCGGCGGAATTTCTTGGCGAGGCGAACATCCTGCGCCGGCCGGGCGGAACCCTGCCCTCGAGTGGCGTTATCCATCTGCCCGTGACGGCGACGGACGCGTCGGCGCTGGCGGTTCGGCCCGAGAACATGACCCTGTCGGCCACCGAGCCGGTGGCGGAGGGCCTGTCGAAGATGAGCGGCATCCTCGCGCAGCGCGTCTTTTCGGGCGCACTGGGCATCTGCCTGGTCGAGCGCGACGGAACCGTCGTCAAGGTCATCGCGCGGGACGAGGACATTCCCGACATCGCCGAGGGCGACACGGTCTGGATCAGCTGGAAGCCGGAGCACACGATCGTCATCCCCGGCGGCTGAGGCCGGGCCGCGCCGGCGATGCAGGTCGGCGACAGCCCCACGCGGCCGGCGGGGCCGATGCCGGCCGCCGTTCTGCCGGGCACAGCAGGCCGCCGTGACGATGATCTCGACCTTCAGATCGGCCCGGGAGAGCCGGGCCTCGTCGCAGGCGCGGGCCGAGGCATGGCCCTCGGGCACCCAGGCGTCCCAGACGGTGTTCATTCCGGCAAAAGCCGCTGTCCACTCGTCCGTCCACAACCACTTCAACCAGGGCCGAAGCCTCTCCCGCCGGGACCATTTAAAGATCAACCGCGCCGTCGCTCTCGCCGAGTGGCGGACGCTTCTTGCCGCCTAACGCAGGATGGGTAGGGCAAACAGACACTGGTTCGAACTAGTCTGACAGCACCGCTTGGAGT
>CAYUXM010000170.1:0-6834 GCA_964448765.1 uncultured Rhodobacterales bacterium | reverse complement strand
TGGCGCCGGAGGTCTTGCCGTCGAGCGCGTTCAGCGCCTGAAGGGCGGCGAAATTCAGCCCGGTGTCGGTGATCGTGATCGTGTAGGCGTTCTCGTCCCCGTCGGTCAGGGCGCCGTTCAGCGCCACGGCCGTGTCCGCCGCCAGCGTCGCGGTCACGGTCCCGCCGTCGGCCGGTTCCGTGGTCGCGATCGCGTTGGCCTGCTCGGCGGTGATCTCGTCGGTCACCGTCACGTCGACCGACTCGGGATCGGGATCGGTGTCGATCCCGTCGGAGTCGATGATCGCCGTGATCGCGGCATGGGTGCCGGAGACGGATTCCACCTCCGTCAGCATGATCGTGCCGGTGGTCAGGTCGTCCAGCGCGGCCAGGTCGTCGGCATCCAGCGCCGTGCCGGTGACGGTGACGGCGATGTCGCCGGCCAGGTTCAGCCCTTCGGCCCGCAGCGCCGCCAGCGCCTCGTCCAGCGTGCCGGTGATCGCGGTCACCGAGGCCGCGTCGACCGTCACGGACACACGCGCGTCCAGCGCGGACAGGTCGGCGGCGGCGACGGTGCCGGTATCGGTCAGCGCCACGGCCTCGGCCCCGGTCAGCACGGCATCGCCGGCGGCGGAAAGGTCGGAAAGGCTGTCGGACAGGGTATAGCCATCGACAAGGTAGGCGCCGATCACGGCCGCATCGGCCACGTCGAGCACCGCGGCCGCGTCGCTGCCACGATCGATGTCGATATGCAATTCCGCGCCGTCGATCCTGTCCTTGGCACCGGCCACCTGCCGGGCCTCGGCCACGGTATCGACGATCACCGTCACCTCGCCATCGCCACTTTCGCTTTCGATGGCGGGGATCGCCATGAACTGCGCATGGGTGAAGATCGCGCCGGAATTGATATAGACGATGGTCAGCCCGGCGGGCAGCGTGACGGCGGTGAAATCGACGGTGCCGCGCACCACCTCGATCCGGGTGAAGCCGGAGATGTCGGAGGCCGCCGACAGAACCAGCGTGTCGTCGGCATCGTCGAAGGCGATGGTCAGCGTACCCTCGCCGTCGGCATCGAGTTCGAGGTTGTCGACGGTGTCCGCGCCGGCGGTCTGGCTGTCGACCGTGACGGTCGCGCCGCCGTCGGCCCCGGTGATGGTGACGGTGGTGCCGGAATCCGCGCCGCCGATCTCGCGCGAGACATGCTGCGGATCGTCGTCATCGCCGCCGCAGGCCGCCAGCGGCAGAAGCAGCATCGGCACCAGCGCCTTGCGATGCTTCCGGGCCGCCTGTTTCGCCCATTTCGCGAAGAGCGTCGCGCGGGCCCCGGGGTCGGCGGGCAGGTCGATCGCCTCGGCGCGGCCGGCGGCGGCCAGCGCGGCCAGATCGGCCTCCGCGGCGGCGACGCGCACCGCCTCGGCCGCCTCGCCGCCGAAGCTTGCGGGGCGGAGACCGGCGGGCAGGTCGCCCGCGGCGGCGTCATGAAGGATATAGGCCCGCGCGCCCGGGGCGGTCAGCGCGGCGTCGATGGCGACGGGGGCCGGTTCGGCGGCGGCGTTGTCCTGCATCGGCACGGTCATCTCGAAATCCTTCATGGCTGCTCTCCTTGGTCGAATTCTGGCCGGTCGGGCGCATTGGGCCGGGGCGCGCGCAGGGGCGCGCCCGCGACCGATGGGGATAGGGAAACGGGGTGGTGCGGGGCCGCGGCGCCAACGGGGCGGCGGCGGTGTTTCGCGGGGTCGGACGAAAGCGGCACACGCCCGGCGTCCGCCCGGAACGGCGGTTCGCGGCCCGTCCGGCAGGTGGCCTGTGCGGCCAAGACCGGCACGGGGTCGCGCGGCGCTGAATGCCGCGAGGAAGATCGGAACATCCCGGCCCTCGTTCACTCGTTACGTCGCGCCGGGTTGTCCCGGCGCCGGGCCGCGGCCGGAGGTTATCGAATCCTCCGTGGCGCGCCCCACACCCATGGTTGTAATAGGCCGGTTTGCCGCACCCGCCGCAACCCATTCGAATTAATGTGTTTTTATGCCGAACGGCTACAGCCGTTCGGCAGGAGCGTCGCCCGCCGCAAGGCCCCGCCAGCCTACGGCTGCGCCAGGATCAGGTTCGCGGCCATCCGCCCGACCATCATCGCGGGCGCGTTGATGTTGCCCGAGGTGATCTCGGGGAAGATCGAGGCATCGGCGACGCGCAGCCCGGCGATGCCGTGCAGCCGCAGGTCGGGCCCGACGACGGCCATCGCCGGATCGGGGCCCATCCGGCAGGTGCCGCAGGGATGGAAGACCGAATAGGCCCGCGCCCGCACATCCGCCTCGAGCGCGGCGTCGCTGTCGCACTCGGGGCCGGGCTTGAGTTCGGCGTCGATCACCGCGCCCAGCGCGCGGGTCCGCGACAGCCGCCGCAGGTCGCGCGCGCCCGCGACCATCGCCGCCACGTCGCGCGCGTCGTCGAGGAAATTCGGCTGGATCGCCGGGGCCGCGCGCCAGTCCGGCGCGGCCAGTTCGACATGGCCGGTCGAATGCGCCTTGGTGGGCGAGATCGACATCGCCACGCCGGGAAACGGATCGGGATGCAGCAGCGCGCGGCTGCCCGGCTTGGCCTTCTCGTAGGTCAGCGGCGCGAAGTAGAGCTGCATGTCGGGCAGGTTGCTGTCGCTGCCGTGGCGGTAGTAGCCGCCGGCCTGGTTCAGGCTCATCGCCAGCGGCCCCTTGCCCGCCGTCAGGTAGCGCAGCCCGACCCGGAGCCGGCCCAGCATCGGGCCGAGTTCCTGGTTCAGGCTGGGCCGGTTGGTGCGGTAGACATGGTCGTAGCACAGGTGGTCCTGCAAGTTGCGGCCGACCTGCGGGCTGTCCAGTTCCACCTTGATGCCGAGCCGCCGCAACAGCCCCGCGGGGCCGATCCCCGACAGTTGCAGAAGCGCCGGCGAGCCGATCGCCCCGGCTGCCAGGATCACCTCGCGCCCGGCGCGGAAGTCCTCGGCCCCGGCCGGCCCCTCGGTGGCGATGCCGGTGGCGCGCCGGCCCTCGATCAGCAGCCGGGTGACCTGCCGGCCGGTCAGGATCCGCAGGTTCGGCGAGGGCCGCAGGAAGGCGGTGGCGGCGCTTTCGCGCCGGCCCCGGCGGGTGGTGGTCTGGTAATATCCCGCCCCCTCGATGCTTTCGCCGTTCAGGTCGGGGCTGTAGCTCAGCCCCATCTCCTGCGCCGCCGCGACGAAGAGACGGGTCAGCGGATGCGCCTCGGCCTCGGTCAGCTGGGTGACGTGCAGCGGCCCGCCCGCGCCATGCGCCGGCCCCGCGCCCAGGTCGTGATCCTCCATCTCGCGGTAGCAGTCCAGCACCGCCTCCCAGCCCCAGCCGGGGTTGCCCGCCGCCTCCCAGGCGGCGTAGTCGGCCGGCTGGCCGCGCGAATAGACCATCGCGTTGATCGACGAGGATCCGCCCAGCACCTTGCCGCGCGGCACGTAGTTGACCCGACCGCCCATGCCGGGGATCGGCAGCGAGGTGAACATCCAGTTCACGCGCGGGTCGGTATAGGTCTTGCCGTAGCCGATCGGGATCGTCGTCCAGGGGAACCGGCGCTTCGGCCCGGCCTCGACCAGCAGCACCCTGCGCCCGGCCTCGGCCAGCCGCCCGGCGACGGCCGCCCCGGCCGATCCGGCGCCGACGACGATGTACTCCCAGCTTTCCATGCGATTCCCCTGCCATGGCCGACCCGGCCGACGCTGGCGCCTGGCAGACCGGCCTGCATGGCGGGAAACGACATTTCCTGTTCGCCCCCGGCATGGCATGGTCGCGACGGGCCATGAAACGGGCCGGAATCGGGGAACGGAATGAAGATCGCGAAGCTCGAAACCTTCACCAACGCCTTCGTCGGCTTCGTGCGGGTCACCGCCGATACCGGCGAGACCGGCTGGGGCCAGGTTTCCACCTACAATGCCGACATCACCTGCGAGGTCTTCCACCGCCAGGTCGCGCCGCATGCGCTGGGCACCGACGCGCTGGATTTCGCCGACACGCTGGCCCTGATCGGCGAGCGCGAGCACAAGTATCCCGGCAGCTACCTGCGCCGGGCGATGGCCGGGCTCGACACCGCGCTGTGGGATCTGCGCGGCAAGCACGAGGGCAAGCCGGTCGCCAGCCTGATCGGCGGCAGCCCCGGCAAGGTGCGGGCCTATGCCAGTTCGATGAAGCGCGACATCACGCCCGAGGACGAGGCCGCGCGGTTCTGCCGGCTGCGCGACGACAAGGGCTTCACCGCCTTCAAATGGCGGGTCGGCGCGGAATGCGGCCGCGATGCCGACGAATGGCCGGGCCGGACCGAGGCGGTGGTGCCGGTGGTCGCGACGGCGCTGGGCGACGGGATCGACAAGCTGGTGGACGCGAATTCCTGCTATTCGCCGGCCCGCGCGATCGAGGTCGGCCGGATGCTGGAACAGAACGGCATCGGGCACTACGAGGAGCCCTGCCCGTACTGGGAATTCGACCAGACGAAGGAGGTCACGCAGGCGCTCGACATCGACGTGACCGGCGGCGAGCAGGATTGCGAATTCACCGCCTGGCGCACGATCATCGGCGAGCGGATCGTCGATATCGTCCAGCCCGACGTGATGTACATGGGCGGCATGCACCGCACGCTGGAGGTCGCGCGCCGGGCGGCGGCGGCGGGGCTGCCCTGCACGCCCCATGCCGCGAACCTGTCGCTGGTGACGATCTGCACGATGCACCTGCTGCGCGCGATCCCGAACGCCGGCAAGTATCTCGAATTCTCGATCGAGGGACCGGATTACTATCCCTGGCAGGAGGGGCTGTTCCGCGGCGATCCGTTCCGCATCGAGGACGGCCACGCGACCGTGACCGACGCGCCGGGCTGGGGGGTGGAAATCGCGCCGGACTGGCTGGAGAAGGCGCAGTGGCGCGAAAGCGTGGCGGAGTGACAGGTTGCGGCACGGCCCGCGGCTGCTAGGCTCGGCCGTATGATCGCAAGACGAACCTTCCTTGCCGGGGCCGCGCTGGCCCTGGCCACACCGGCGGAGGCCGAGATGCAAGAAGGTCTGTCCGCCGCTGCCGCGCGGGACTGGGAGTTTCTCGCCGATACCGTGATGGGCGGCGTCTCGCAGGGCGGCGCGCGCCGGGTTTCCGAGGCCGGGCGCGAGGTGCTGCACCTGTCGGGCGACGTGAGTACCGAAAACCGCGGCGGGTTCCTGCAGATGCGGACCGAACTGCCGGGCGGCCTGCCCGAGGGCGCGCGCGGGCTGGTGCTGCGGGTACGCGGCAACGGCGAGCGCTATTTCGTGCACCTGCGCACCCGCGCCACCGTCCTGCCCTGGCAGTTCTGGCAGGCGCCGTTCGACACCGGCGCGGGCTGGGCCGAGGTTCGCCTGCCCTGGGCGGCCTTCGCGCCGAAGGGCGGCCTTGTCCTCGGCGGGCTGCGCCCCGGCGCGGTCCGTTCCGTCGGGCTCGCGGCCTACGGGCGCGACCACCGGGCGGACCTGTGGCTGTCCGATATCGGCTGGTACTGACGGCGCCGCGACGGCGCGGGTTGTAACGCATCCGCAATCGTGGTCGCCTAGTTTCCGAAACGGAAACCCCGTGCCGCATCGGGCGGCACTGGCCCGGAACCGGAAACGAGGCCGCGATGCATCGCCTGCTGCTGCCCTTCGAGACGCGCTACCTGCTGCTCACCCTCGCCGTTCTCGGCGCCCTCGCCGCGCTGATCCTCGCGATGGCGCTGCCCGGCTGGCGGTTGCCGCTGATGATCCTGTTCGCCGTCTTCGCGGGCTTCGCGGTGCTCGGCTTTCGCGACCTGACGCAGACCCGCCACGCGATCCTCAGGAACTACCCGATCGCGGCGCATCTGCGGTTCCTGCTGGAAAACATCCGGCCCGAGATGCGGCAGTATTTCTTCGAGGCCGACAAGGACGGGTCGCCCTTCCCCCGCGACAAGCGCGCGATCGTCTACCAGCGCGCCAAGCAGGAACTCGACAAGCGGCCGTTCGGCACCCAGTACGACGTCTACGATACCCGCTTCGAATGGCTGCACCACTCGCTCGCGCCCGGCCCGGTGCCGGCCGAACCCTACCGGACGCTGGTGGGCGAGGGGCGCTGCGCCCGGCCCTATTCCGCCTCGGTCCTCAACATCTCGGGGATGAGCTACGGCGCGCTTTCGGCCAACGCCGTCCTGGCGCTGAACAAGGGCGCGAAGGCGGGCCATTTCGCCCATGACACGGGCGAGGGCGGCGTCTCTCCGCACCACCGCGTGCATGGCGGCGACCTGGTCTGGCAACTGGGATCGGGCTATTTCGGCGCGCGCACGCCCGACGGGCGGTTCGACCCGGCCCGCTTCGCCGAGGGCGCGGCGGACGACCAGATCAGGATGATCGAGGTGAAACTGAGCCAGGGCGCCAAGCCCGGCCATGGCGGGGTTCTGCCGGCGGCCAAGATCACGCCCGAGATCGCGGCGATCCGCGGCATCCCGATGGGGGTGGATTGCGTCTCTCCGGCCAGCCACAGCGCGTTCTCCGGCCCGGCCGGCCTTCTGGATTTCGTCGCGCGGCTGCGCGACTTGTCGGGCGGCAAGCCGGTGGGCTTCAAGCTGTGCGTCGGCCACCCCTGGGAATTCATGGCGATCTGCAAGGCGATGGCCGAAACCGGGATCGCGCCCGATTTCATCGTCGTCGACGGCAAGGAGGGCGGCACCGGCGCCGCACCGCTGGAATTCATGGATCATCTCGGCATGCCGCTGCGCGACGGGTTGAACCTGGTCCACAACGCGCTGGTGGGGACCGGGCTGCGCGACCGGGTCCGCATCGCCGCCTCGGGCAAGATCATCTCGGCCTTCGACATGGCGCGGGTGATGGCGC
>CAYUXM010000169.1:0-6892 GCA_964448765.1 uncultured Rhodobacterales bacterium | reverse complement strand
CCGATCCAGGGCGACATGGTGCATCCCTACCTGCGCCGGCGGCGGGGCGAGGAACAGGTCAGCTTCCCCTCCGACGAACTGGGCCGGGTGCTGGGCAAGACCCTGGGCGTGCCACTGTTTCAGGAACAGGCGATGCAGATCGCGATCATCGGCGCGGGGTTTTCACCCGCCGAGGCCGACCGGCTGCGCCGGTCGCTGGCCACCTTCCGCAAGCACGGCAATGTCAGCGCGTTCCGCGACCGGTTCATGGCGGGCATGGCCGCGAACGGCCATGACGCCGCGTTCGCCGCGCGCTGCTTCGCGCAGATCGAGGGCTTCGGCAGCTACGGCTTTCCCGAAAGCCACGCGGCCAGTTTCGCACTTCTGGTCTATGCCTCGGCCTGGCTCAAGCGCCATCATCCCGGCATCTTCGCCTGCGCGCTGCTGAATGCGCAGCCGATGGGCTTCTACGCGCCCGCGCAGATCGTCCGCGACGCCCGCGAACACGGGGTCGAGGTGCGCCCGGTCTGCATCAACGCGAGTTTCTGGGACAACGCGATGGAACCCGACGGCCGGGGCGGACTGGCGCTGCGGCTGGGGTTTCGGCAGTTGCGCGGGCTGCGGCAGGAGGAGGCCGACTGGATCGTCGCGGCGCGCGGCAACGGCTATCCGGGGGTCGAGGATGTCTGGCGCCGGGCCGGGGCGGGGCCGAAGGTGCTGGCGCTTCTGGCCGAGGCCGATGCCTTCGCCGCGCTCGGGCTGGACCGGCGCGCCGCGCTCTGGGCCGCGCGGGCGGTGACCGGCGCCGCGCCGCTGCCCCTGTTCGCGGGCGACATGGATGGCGAGGGGATCGTGGAACCGGCGGTGCAGTTCCGCGCGATGAGCGAGGGCGAGCAGGTGGTGGAGGATTACGTCGCGCTCCGGCTGACGCTGCGCAGCCATCCCGTGGCGCTGCTGCGCCACATCCTGACGCCGGCGGCCTGACGGCCGGCGGCGGGCGCGGGGGGCTGTCTGCCCCCCGGTCGGCTGCGCCGACTCCCCCCGAGGATATTTGCAGACCAAAACCGGGCGGCGCGGCGCTCAGCGCAGGCGCTTGAGGATGTCGAGGCTGGCGTAGCCGTCGGGCACGAGGCCGGCGGCGCGCTGGTAGGCGCGGACCGCGGCGATGGTCTTCGGCCCGATCTTGCCGTCGACCCCGCCGGTGGAGAAGCCCGCCTTCGTCAGCCGTTCCTGCAACTCCATCCGCTCGGCCTGGAGCAGCGCCCGGTCGCCGCGCGGCCAGCCCGCGCGGATCGGCGCTCCGCCGGCGATCCGGTCGGCGAGGTGGCCCACGGCGATCACGTAGGCATCGGCGGCGTTGTAGCGTTCGATCACCCCGAAATTGCCGAAGATCATGAAGGCCGCACCGCGCGATCCCGCGGGAACGAGGATCGAGGCGGGGCCGTGATCCGGCACCGGCCGGCCGGCGGCGTCGCGCACGCCCAGCCGGTTCCACGCGCGCCCGCGCTTCTTGATCCGCTCGCCGGTGAGCGCGTAGTCGAAGCCCCGGGGCAGCGCCACCTCCATCCCCCAGGGCTGGCCTTTCGTCCAGCCGAACCGGGCCAGATAGGCGGCGGTGGAGGCCAGCGCATCGGTGGGATCCTCGGCCCAGATGTCGCGTCGGCCGTCGCCGGTGAAATCCACCGCGTAGGCGAGGAAAGAGGAGGGGATGAACTGCGTGTGGCCCATCGCGCCGGCCCAGCTGCCGGTCATCTCGCGGGGATCGACATCGCCGGCCTGCACGATCTTCAGCGCGTCGATCAGCTGGCCCTCGAAGAACCGGCCGCGGCGGCCGTCATAGGCCAGCGTCGCCAGCGCCTCGATCACCGGGATCGTGCCGCGGAACGTGCCGTAGGCGCTTTCCAGCCCCCAGACGGCGACGACGATTTCCTTTTCCACGCCGTAGGTCCGCTCGATCCGCTCCAGCAGGCGGCGGTGGTCGGCGAGCGCCGCCTTGCCGTTCTTCACCCGCGTGGCCGACACCGCGCTGTCGAGATAGTCCCAGATCGTCTTGGTGAATTCCGCCTGCGTGCGGTCGCGCTCGATCACGTTGGTGTTGTAGGACAGGCCGCGCATCGCCCGGTCGAACACCTCGGGGCGGATCCCGGCGGCCAGCGCGCGGGACCGGAAGGATCCGATCCAGCGGTCGAACCCGGCGTTTGCGCTGCTCATCACGATCTTCTCCGGCCCGGGCCGGGGAACCGGCCGCAGGGAGGTTTCCGGCGCATAGCCCGCCGCCGGGGCCGATAGCCCCGCCGAGATCACCGCCGCCGCCACGATTTTTCGCATGATACTGCCTGTCTGCCCGGCCGTTTTCCGGCCCTTTGCGGCAGTGTAGCGCGGCGCGCGGGATTTGGCAAAAGCCCTATCGCCGCTTGCGCTGAACCTTGCGCGCGGTCCTGGCGGCCTTGCGCCGGTCCTTCACCGCCTTCTTGCGCAACGGCCGGCCGCGCCGCGCCGCGCCGCCGCCACCGGGCAGGGCGCGGCCCTCGACCTCCAGCAGTTCCAGAACCAGCCCGCCGGTCACCGGCACAGCCTCGGCCAGCCTGACCGTCACGCGCTGGCCGATGCCGATGGTCAGCCCGGTTTCCGACCCCATCAGGGTTTGCGCGTCGGGATCGAAATGGAAGAACTCGCGCCCGATCGAGCGCACCGGGATCAGCCCGTCGGCCCCGGTTTCGTCGAGTTTCACGAAACAGCCGAAGCGGGTGACGCCCGAGACGCGCCCGGCGAATTCGCTGCCCACCCGATCCGAGAGATAGGCGGCGAGGTAGCGGTCGGTCGTGTCGCGTTCGGCGGCCATCGAGCGGCGCTCGGTTTCGCTGACCTGCTCTGCCGTCTCCTCCAGCATCTCGATATCGGCGGCGGACAGGCCATCGTCGCCCCAGCCGTGGCCGGAGATCAGCGCGCGGTGCACCACAAGGTCGGAATAGCGCCGGATCGGCGAGGTGAAATGCGCGTAGCTTTTCAGCGCCAGGCCGAAATGGCCGTAGTTCTGCGGCGCGTAATAGGCCTGGGTCATCGACCTGAGCGTGGTGATGTTCAGCAGCTCGTCGAAATCCGTGCCCTCGGCCTGCGCCAGCAGGCGATTGAGGTGCCGGGTCTGCAACACCTGCCCCTTGGCGAGCGTGAAGCCCGAGGCCTGCGCGACCTCGCGCAGCGCGTCGATCTTTTCCGGGCTCGGTTCCTCGTGCACGCGGAACAGGAGCGGCCGGCGCAGGCGTTGCAACTCTTCCGCCGCGGCGACGTTGGCCAGCACCATGAATTCCTCGATCAGCCGGTGCGCATCCAGCCGGTCCTTGAACGCGACGGAGGCGACGCGGCCATCGGGCGCCAGCTCGATCCGCCGTTCCGGCAGGTCGAGTTCCAGCGGCTGGCGTTCGGCCCGCGCCGTCACCGTCGCCTGCCAGGCGGCGTAGAGCGGCGCGATCACCTCGTCCATCATCCCGGCGCAGCGGTCGTTGGGCCGCCCGTCCTGCGCCTGCTGCACCTCGGCGTAGTTCAGCGAGGCGACGGAGCGGATCATCGCGCGGGTGAAGCGGTGGCCGATCTTGCGGCCCTTCGCGTCCAGCTTCAGCCGCACCGCGATCACCGGCCGGTCCAGCCCCTCGTGCAGCGAACACAGGTCGCCCGACAGCCGGTCGGGCAGCATCGGCACGACCCGGTCGGGGAAATAGGTGGAGTTGCCGCGCTTGCGCGCCTCGCGGTCCAGCGCCGATTGCGGACGGACGTAATGCGCGACATCGGCGATCGCGACCCAGACGACATGGCCGCCCGCGTTCTTCGGATCGTCGTCGGCATGGGCATGGACCGCGTCGTCATGGTCGCGGGCATCGGCCGGGTCGATGGTGACGAAGGGCATCGACCGCAGGTCTTCGCGGTCGCCCATCCCGGCCGGTGCCATCGCGTCGGCCTCGGCGATGGCGGCATCGGGGAAGGCATCGGGGATGCCGTATTGGTGGATCGCGATCAGCGACACGGCGCGCGGCGCGCTGGCATCGCCCAGCCGGTCGATCACGCGGGCCTTCGGCAGCCCCATCGACGCGCGCGGCCCGGCCAGTTCGGCCTCCACCAGTTCGCCGTCCTTCGCGTCCTGCGCGGCCTCGGCCGGCACCCGCCATTCCTTCTCCGATCCCTTGTCGATCGGCACGATCCGGCCGCCCTGCGCCTCGGCCCGGAAGATGCCGAGAATCCGGATCGGGTTGACGCCGATCTTGCGGATCAGCCGCGCCTCGTAATCGTGATCCTCGCCGCGCACCTCGTTCAGCCGCGCGAGGATCCGGTCGCCTTCGGCCACCGGCGCATCGGCCTTGCGCGGCACGAACAGCACCCGCGGTTCCGGCCCCTTGCCCTGCCATTCCAGCGGCCGGGCGAACTGGTCGCCGCTTGCGTCGGGCGGCAGCACCTTGAGGATGGTGACCGGCGGCAGCGCCTCGGGGTCGCGGTAGCTGCGGCGGCGGCGCTCGATCACGCCTTCCTCCTCCAGCTCCTTCAGCATCCGCTTCAGCTCGATCCTGGCGGCGCCCTTGATGCCGAAAGCCTTGGCGATATCGCGCTTGGCCGCCGCTTCCGGGTGGTCGGCGATCCAGTCGCGGATCTGGTCCTTGGTGGGAAGCGGCGTCATGGCGGCAGGCGTAACACGGGCCGCGGGCGGCGTCACGCGGGTTCGCGAAGCGGGCGAATCATGTCGCGATGCGGGATCCCGGCGTCCATGTAGTCCGCGCCGATGGCGGCGAACCCGAGCCCTTCATAGAACCCGATCGCGTCAGTCCGGGCGGAAAGCTTCGCGCGCGCGATGGCCGGATCGGCGGCCAGGCGATCCACCGCCGCGAGCACCAGCGCGCGGCCGATTCCGGCGCCGCGCGCCTCGGCCAGAACGCAGACGCGGCCGATCTTGCCGGTGTCACCGAAGGTCAGGATTCGGGCGGTGCCGACCGGGCGGCCGCCCCGACACGCCATGAGATGCAGGGCCGTATCGTCCAGACCGTCAAGCTCGTCGGCTTCCGGCACACCCTGTTCATCGATGAAGACGATCCGGCGCAGCGCGAGGCAGGTGTCGATATCGGAAGTTTCCGAAACCTCGAACGTCATGCGAAATAGTCCCGCAGGATGCGCGCGTAGATCGCCTTCAGGGCCTCGATCTGCGCCACCTCGACGCGTTCGTCGACCTTGTGCATCGTCTTGCCGACCAGGCCGAATTCCACCACCGGGCAATGGTCCTTCACGAATCGCGCGTCGGAGGTGCCGCCGGTCGTCGACAGATCGGGCGACAGGCCGGTTTCGGCCTCGACCGCGCCGGCGACCAGATCGACGAAAGCGCCCGGCGGCGTCAGGAAGCTTTCGCTGGACACCGAGATGTCGAGGTCGAAGCGCACCCCGGTTTCCTCCGTCACGCGGACGGCCTCGGCGCGCAGCCAGTCCGACAGGCTGGCGGAGGAATGGGCATCGTTGAACCGGATGTTGACGGTGGCGCGGGCCTTGGCCGGGATCACGTTGTTGGCCGGGTTGCCGGTATCGACGGTGGTGATCGCCAGCGTGGAAGGGTCGAAATGCGCGGTGCCGGCGTCAAGCTCGTGCCCCGCCAGCCGGTCCAGCAGCCGCACCAGCGCGGTCAGCGGGTTCTTCGCGCGGTGCGGATAGGCGGAATGGCCCTGCACGCCATGGGCCACGATCCGGCCGGTCATCGATCCGCGGCGGCCGATCTTGATCATCTCGCCCAGCCGGTCCGGGCAGGTCGGTTCGCCGACGAGACAGACATCCATCCGCTCGCCGTTCGCCGCCATCCAGTCGAGGATCGCGGCGGTGCCGTCGACGCCCGCGCCCTCCTCGTCGCCCGTCACGGTGATCACGATCGCGCCGTCGGGCGGGGTCTCGCGCACGAAATCCACCGCCGCGGCGACGAAGGCGGCGACGCCGGATTTCATGTCGGTCGCGCCGCGGCCCCAAAGCACGCCATCGACGATCTCGCCGCCGAAGGGATCGCGGCTCCAGTCCGTCGGGTCGCCCACCGGCACGACATCGGTATGGCCGTTGAACCCGAAGGCGCGGTTCGCGCCCTTGCCGCCCCAGCGGGCGAAAAGGTTGGGAATGCCGTTGCGGTCCACCCGCGTGCAGGCGAAGCCGGCCGCCGAAAGCTCTGCTTCCAGCAATTGCAGCGCGCCGCCCTCTTCCGGCGTGACGGAGGGGCAGCGGATCAGCCGCGCGGTCAGGTCGACGGGGTCAATCGCGGTCATGTCCTGTCACCTTCGAAGAACGGCGTCACCTGCGCCACGATCACGGCGTTTTCCTCAAGCGCGCGATCCATCAACGCGCGCTCGTTCTCCTCGATCTCGTGGCCCTGCGCCGCGCGTTCCTCGGCGGTGCCGTAGCCGGTGACATCCAGCACCGCCATGTCGGCCACCTTCAGCACCGCGACCGCCTCGCGCACCGCCTCGGCCTCGTCCACGCCCGAGGCATAGACCATCAGCGCCGCGCCGGTGGCCGACTTGGGCAGCCCGTCGCCGGGCTTGCGGCCGACCTCGACCACGAGGGTGAAGACCTGCTGCGCGCGGCCGGGCCGGTGGGTTTCAGTCACGCAGAAGCTCGTTGATCGAGGTCTTGGACCGCGTCTGCGCATCCACCCGCTTGACGATCACCGCGCAATAAAGGTTCACGCCGTTCTTCGACGGCATCGACCCGGCAACGACGACGGAGCCCGCCGGCACCTCGCCATACATCACCGTGCCGGTCTCTCGGTCGACGATCTTGGTCGACTGGCCGATGAACACCCCCATGCCAAGGACCGATCCCTCGCGCACGATGCAGCCCTCCACCACCTCCGACCGGGCGCCGATGAAGCAGTTGTCCTCGATGATCGTGGGGCCGGCCTGCATCG
>CAYUXM010000168.1:0-6934 GCA_964448765.1 uncultured Rhodobacterales bacterium | reverse complement strand
ACATGATCCAGCCGGTCATCGCGTTCAGCCTGAGCGTCAGCGCCGTGGCCGCCGCCACCACCCCGACCGAGGCCGCGCCCTGCATCCACAGCCACAGCGCCCAGCCCACGACCGCGACGATCAGCAGGCCGTTCAGCGCCACCAGCACCACGTCCATCACGGTGTAGATCCGCATTTCCGCCGCGAAGGTCCGCCGCGCCGCCTCGATCGCCTCGCGCGCATAGTCCATTTCCGCCTCGTTGCGGGAAAACAGCTTGACCGAATGGATGTTGGTGTAGCTGTCCACCACGCGCCCGGTGACCGCCGAGCGCGCGTCCGACGCGGCCTTCGACGCCGGGCCCACGCGCTTCAGCGTCCAGCGCACCAACAGCCCGTACAGCGCGAACCAGCCGAGAAGCGGCACCAGAAGCCGAGGATCGGCATCCAGCAGCAGGATCGCCGCGCCCACCAGATAGGCCAGCGCGAAGGTGATCGCGTCGAAGACGTGAAACACCGCCTCGCCGGCCGCCGGCGGGGTCTGCATGATCCGGTTGGCGATCCGCCCGGCGAAATCGTTCTCGAACCAGCCCACCGACTGCCGCAGCACCTGCCGATGCGCCCGGTAGCGGTAGAGCGTGCCGTAATTCGGCATGATCGTGTTGTTCAGGATCAGCACGTCGAGGCCCTGCAACGCCGGACGCAGCAGAAGGATGAACACCGCGGCCGCGACCAGTTCGGCGCCGTGATCGGCCCAGACCTCGGCCGGCGCGGCGCCCGACAGGATGTCGACCACCCGGCCCATGTACCAGATCAGCGCGATCTCGACCGCCGCGACCACGACCGACAGGATCGCCGCCACCACGAAGACGCGGCGAAAGGGCTGCGACCAGTCGCGCATGAATGGCCACAGCCGGCGCGGCGGCGCGTCGGTCTCGGGATAGTCGACGTAAGGGTCGACGAGGTCTTCGAAGAAGCGGAACATCCGGCCTGTCCTGTTGCCCCCGATATAGCCCCGGCGGGCGGGAAGGTAAAATTCAGCCCAGAACCATCTGCACGGTGCTGGCCACGATCAGGGCCGCCATCACCAGGTTGAAGGCCCGCAACCGGCGTTCGGTGGTCAGCCAGCGCGTCATCGCCTGCCCCGCCAGCGTCCAGGTCGAGGCGGAAACGAGGCCGAGCGTGAGGAAGGTGCCCGCCGTCACCGCCGCCGTGATCACCGGCGCGGTTTCCACGATGAACTGCGAGGTCGCGGCGATCGCCATCGTCCAGGCCTTGGGATTGATCCACTGGAACCCCGCCGCCTGCGCGAAGCTGAACGGGTGCGCCCCGGTCGATTTCGACCCTATGCCGCCCGAACTGGCGATTTTCCACGCCAGCCACAGCAGGATCGCCGCGCCGCCGAACCGCAGCGTTTCGCGAAACAGCCCCGAGGCCTGAAAGAGCCCGCCCAGCGCCAGCCCCACGCACAGCAGCATCACCGGAAAGCCCACCGCCACGCCCAGCAGGTGCGGCAGCGTCCGGCGCCAGCCGAAATTGGCGCCGGAGGCGGCCAGAAGCGCGTTGTTCGGCCCCGGCGTGAACAGCGTCGCGACGGCAAGCGCGACGAGCGCGGGGATCATCTCGGTCTGCATGGGGCTTTCCTGTCGCCGCCATTGATCCGGGCCGCGCCGGCCGCGGTCAAGCCAGCAATTGTTCCCGTGACAATGCAAAGCCCGAGGCGATCCAGCGCGCCTCCAGCTCTGCCAGCCGCGCGCCCAGCGCCGGGCCCTGAAGGCCGGGCATCAGGTCGGCCGCGCGCACCGGGAACACCGCGGCCGCGCCCCGCGCCACCGCATCGGCCCAGCCCTCGGGCAGCGGCTGCCCGGCCAGCGCGGCGCGCAACAGCGCCGCGTCCTGCGCCAGAGCCGCGCCGTGGCGCCAGGCCAGTTCCGCCAGCCCGGCATCCGACCCCAGCGCGGCGCGCAACTGCTCCAGACGCCGCGCCTCGGCCTTCGACAGTTTCAGCGCCTCGGCCACCGCATCGCCGCCCAGCGCGGCCAGTCGCCGGATCGGTTCGGGCGCGAGATTGGCCTCCAGATGCACCAGTGGCGCGATGGCCCCGTCATCCGCGCCGGGCAGGACGCGGGCGAGCGCGCCGGTCGCCCGCATCGCCGCCAGCGCCGGCGCGGGATCGGGCGCGGCCAGCAGCCGGCGCATCTCGTGCCCCACCCGCTCGCGCGACAGCGTGTCGAGGCCCGGCGCCAGTTCCGCGATCGCGGCCAGCGCCTCGGCCTCCGGCCCCTCGGCGGCGTCGCCATACCAGGCGGTAAAGCGGAAGAACCGCAGGATCCGCAGGTAATCCTCGCGGATCCGGTCGGCGGGCTGGCCCACGAACCGCACCCGCCGCGCCCGCAGGTCGTCCAGCCCCTCGCCCAGCGGGTCGATCACCGTGCCATCGGCGCGGGCGTAGAGCGCGTTCATGGTGAAATCGCGCCGCGCCGCATCGTCGCCGACATCGGTGGAATAGGCCACAACCGCATGGCGGCCGAAGGTTTCCACGTCGCGCCGGAAGGTCGTGACCTCGTGCCCCACGCCCTCGGCCACCACCGTCACCGTGCCGTGCTCCAGCCCCGTGGGCACCGGTTTCAGCCTCGTCGCGCGGGCCAGGTCCATCACCCGCTCGGGCACGGCATCGGTTGCGATGTCGACATCCGCGACGGGCTGGCCCAGGAGCGCGTTGCGCACGCAGCCGCCGACGATCAGCGCCTGGTGGCCGCCAGCCTCCAGCATCGCCAGCACGGCCTGCACATGGCCCGCCTCGATCCAGTCGCCGGTGATCCGCGTCGCGCCCGCCTGCATCACGCCATCCGATCCGCCAAGGCGCGCAGGATGCGCGCGGTGGCACCCCAGATGTAATAGGGTCCGTAGGGCACCGCAAAATATCTCCGCTCCTGCCCGCGCCAGAGCCGCGCCTCGACACGGTAGCGCGCCGGGGCCAGCACATGCGCCAGCGGCACGGTGAAGACCTCCGACACCTCGCCTTCCTCGGCCACCGGGCGGAACGGCGGCGCGATCCGGGCGACGACCGGGGTGACGGAAAAGCCCGTCACCGTCTCATGCGCCGGCAGCGTGCCGATCACCTCGGCCTGCGCGCGGCGCAGCCCGACCTCCTCGCCCGCCTCGCGCAGCGCCGCGCCGGCGGCATCGGCATCGCCGGGGTCGATCTTGCCGCCGGGAAAGGCCACCTGGCCGGGATGATGGCGCAGCCGGGGCGAGCGCTTGGTCAGCACCACCTCCGGCGCGCCGGGCATATCGACGATCCCCACCAGAACGGCGGCGGGCACCAGCCGACGGCCGGGCGGCAGCGCAACGGCGGGGTTGAGATCGTAGTCCGAAGACGGCCGGCCCGGCCCCGCCAGCGCGGCGGCGAGCCGCCGGGCCAGGTCAGCCGTCACCGCGCGCGCCCCCGTCCCGGTCGCCGGTGTCGTCGTCTTCGGCGCCACGCTCGGCCTCGAACCCCAGCGTCGCCGGGTCGAATTCGTAATGCGCGCCGCAGAACTGGCAATCGGCGGTGACGATCCCCGCCTCGGTCGTCATCGTCGCGATGTCCTTCGCGGAATAGATCGACAGGCTTTGCCGCACCTTGTCGGCCGAACAGGTGCAGCCGAACTCCACCCGCTGCGGATCGAAGACGCGCGGCCCTTCCTCGTGAAACAGCCGCACCAGAAGATCGGTCGCCTGCACGCCGGGGCCGACAAGCTCCATCTCCTCGACGGTGTCCAGCAGCAGGTTGGCGCGCGACCAGTTCTCGCCCTCCTCGTCGCCCAGGATGTCCCCGGCGGCCAGAAGCCCGTCTTCGCCGGTCGCGCCGGCCCCGGCGGTGAAGGGGCTGGCCTTCGGCATCGCTTGCAGCATCACCCCGCCGGCGCGCCAGCGCTCTGCCGCATCGCCGGGCAGGCGGCTTTGGCCGAAGGCGATCTGGAACCGGGTCGGCAACTGTTCCGACTGCGCGAAATAGGTCTCTGCGCAGGCCGAAAGGCTGCCGCCGGCGATCGGCGTGATCCCCTGGTAGGGTACGCTGCCGGGGCCCTGATCGATCAGGATCGCGAAATAACCCTCGCCGATCAGGTCGAAGGGCCGGGCCGGCGCGGCCTCGGCCAGCCGCTCGTCGTCGAAACTGGCCCAGGCCCGGATCCGGGCCGGCGCGCCGGGCGCCACCGGGGCGAAGTAATCGGTCGCGACGATCCGTGCCGGGCCGTTGCCGCGGATCTGCAACGACAGTTTCCAGCGCAGCTTGATCGTCGGGCCGATCAGCGCCGTCAGCATCGCCGCCTCGGCCACCAGCGCCTCGACCGCCACCGGGTAGTCGTGCTGCGCCAGAACCTGTTCGAGCACCCCGTCCAGTCGCGCGACCCGGCCGCGGATGTCCGGCCGGTCAAGCTGGAACGGCAGGACCGTATCGTCCCAGGCAATCTGCGACAGCGTGGACATCGGGGGAATCCTTGGGCTTTCCTTGCCGGGCGGCGCTTGGCATACCGCACCGCGGGGACAGCGGCAACCGGGGGTGGCGGCAGGATGATCAGGCGGTTCGGCGAACCCGTGGCGCGCGGGCGACGCTACACGCTCCGGCCCGGCGTCTACGCGGTGCTGGTGCAGGGCAGCCGGGTGCTCGTCACCCACCAGGAGGAGCCGGTGCCGGAATTCCAGCTTCCCGGCGGCGGCATCGACCCGGGCGAGAACCCGTTGCATGCGCTTTACCGCGAGGTCTGGGAGGAAACCGGCTGGACGATCGCGCAGCCGCGCCGGATCGGTGCCTTCCGGCGCTTCACCTACATGCCGGAATACGATCTCTGGGCCGAAAAGCTGTGCACGATCTATCGCGCGCGACCGGCCCGCCAGCTTGGCCCGCCCAGCGAAGCGGGCCACAGCGCGATCTGGATGAGCCTCGGCGAGGCCGCCGCGATGCTGGCCAATCCCGGCGACCGGCATTTCCTTGTCAGGGCGCTGCGGGCCTGAGCGGTCAGGTGTCGAACACCTTGCCGCCGCCGAAGTCGAACAGCGCCGCCGACACGTCGTCGTTGTAGACGCCGGCAGTGAAGCCCGACAGGTCGGACATCATCGCCTCGAGAAAGGCGGGCCCCTCCGTCGCGGGCAGCCTTGCCAGCATCTCGGCCGTGCCGGCCTCGCCCAGTTGCTCGCCGCGCGGGTTCTCGGCCTCGATGATCCCGTCGGACATCAGGATCAGCCGGTCGCCGGGGTTCAGCACCGTCTCGACCTGCGCGAACTCGGCGCCGTCGATCAGCCCCACCGGCAGCCCGCCCTCGCCGACATAGTCGATCGCGCCGCCGGCCCGCAGGATGGCGGGATGCGGATGCCCCGCCTGCACCAGCGCGACCTCGCCCGAAACGAGGTCGATATCGGCATAGGCCAGCGTGAAATAGGTTTCCGTCTGCATCTCGCCCAGCACCAGCGCGTTGAGATGCGCGGCCAGCTCGGCCGGCGGCCGGCCGTCGTAAAGCCCGAAATCGTTCTGGACGAGCGCGACGTTCTGGTCGGGCGACGAACCCGACAGGTAGCCCGCCAGCCGCACGGTCATCAGCGCCGAGGTGATGCCGTGGCCCGACACGTCGATCCCGTAGACGCCGACGCGGCGCGAGTTGATCGGGAAAAAGCCCACCAGATCGCCGCCGACATGGCCCGAGGGCCGCAACAGAAGCGACACCTCGCTTTCGCCGAAACTGCGGTAGCGCTCCTTCACCAGGCTCTGCTGAAGCTTGCGGGCCTCCACCAGGTCGCGATGGATCGAATCGTAAAGCCCCTGCAACTCGTCCAGCGTCGAGGTGATGACGCGGTTCTTCTCGACCAGTTCGGCCTGCATCGTGACGATCCGCTCGCCCGCGGCCAGACGCGCGCGCAATTCCTGCCCGCTGACCGGCTTGGTGAGAAAATCGTCGGCCCCCGCCTCCAGCCCGTGCGCGATCTCGGCGGTTTCGTTCTTCGAGGTCAAGAGGATGAAATAGCCGTAGCTTTGCCGCTCCATCGCCCGGAAGGCGCGGCAGAATTCCAGCCCGGTCATGCCCGGCATCATCCAGTCCGACAGGACGAGATCGGGCGTGATCTCGGCGCAGATCTTCAGCGCCTCCTCGCCCGACGCGGCCTCGATCACCTCGTAGCCGGAACGCGAGAGAGAGGCCGACAGGATCTTGCGCTGCATCTTGCTGTCGTCGACGACGAGCACCCGGCGCAGCGCACCGGTACCGGGTGCGGCCGCACCCATTTGCGTCGGACTGGCCGTTTCGGTCACGCGGACTCCTGTGGGTGGCACCGTCCTTCGACGGTAGGACCGACACTATGGAGGTTCGGGTTAAGGCCCGGTGAAGCCCGGCGCGGCGGCGGCCCCGCCCCGGGGCGGCTTAACGGGACGCCAACGAATCGCCGATAGATTGCATGACGGGTGACTTGGGAAACATGGTGGTGGAGAAGACTCATGATCGATTGGGATCGGGTCTCGGAACTGCGGTCCGAGATCGGTGACGACGGCTTCGACGAGGTCGTCGAGCTTTTCCTCGACGAGGTCGAGGAGGTGGTGATGCGGCTGGGCTCGGCGCCCGATCCGTCGCGCTACGAGGAGGATCTGCATTTCCTCAAGGGCAGCGCGTGGAACCTCGGCTTCGCCGATTTCGGCGCGCTGTGCCAGGACGGGGAGCGCAAGGCCGCCGCCGGGCGGCAGGACGAGATCGACATCTCGTCGGTGCTGGACTGTTACGGCACGTCGAAGAAACAGTTCATGTCCGAGGTCGAGGCGCGCAAGTCCGCATCGGCGGCCTGACGGCGCTCAGATCAGGAACTCGGCGAGCGTGTCGTCGCGGGTGATGTCGCGGTAGGTGAACCCCGCGGCGTCGAGCTTTGCCGTGAACTCGTCGAAGGCGTCGGGCCGCTTCGTCTCGATCCCGATCAGGACCGAGCCGAAGTTGCG
>CAYUXM010000167.1:0-6939 GCA_964448765.1 uncultured Rhodobacterales bacterium | reverse complement strand
TGGTGGAGGTGCTGGCCGCGCAGGAGCCGCTGTTGCAGATCACCGGGCCCGACCTCGTGCGGCTGGCCTGGCATATCGGCAACCGGCATACCCCGTGCCAGATCGAGGCCGGGCGTCTGCTGATCGCGCGCGACCCGGTGCTGGCCGACATGCTGGCCCGGCTGGGCGCGACGCTGGCCGAGGTGGTGGAGCCGTTCCGCCCCGAGGGCGGCGCCTATGGCCACGGCCGCACGCTGGGCCACGATCACGGGCATGACCACGGCCATGGTCACCGCCACGTGCACACCCATGTCCGCCGCGACGGGCCGGAGGACGACGACGGGCCGCCCGACACCGCCTCCAACGCATGAGCGACGCGGGGCTTCTGGCGCTGGTGCAATGGCTGTCGCCGGCCTTTCCGCTGGGCGGCTTCGCCTGGTCGCAGGGGCTGGAATGGGTGATTTCCGAGGGGCAGGTGATCGACCGTGCCGGGCTGGAGGGCTGGCTGGGCGACCTGATCGCGCACGGTGGGCTGGGGGTGGACGCGGTGCTGCTGGCCCGCGCGCTCGACCCCGGCGCGGACCATGCCGGGCTGGCCGATGTCGCCCGCGCGCTGGCGCCCACGCGGGAGCGGCTGGCCGAGACCGAGGGGCAGGGCGCGGCGCTGGCCCGCACCGTCGCGGCGCTGACCGGGCGCGAGATGCCGGCCGCGCCGCTGCCCGTGGCGCTGGGCCGGGCCGCCGCGCCGCTGGGCCTGCCGGCGGAACGGGTGGTGGCGCTTTACCTGCAATCGGCGGCCTCGGCGCTGGTGCTGGCGGCGGTGCGTTTCGTGCCGCTGGGCCAGACCGAGGGGCAGGCGGCGCTGGCCGCGCTGGCCCCGCGGATCGAGGCGGCGGCCCGCCGCGCGGTGGCGACGCCGCTGTCGGGCCTTGGCTCGGCCGCGCTGGGCGCGGATATGGCCAGCGCCTGGCACGAGGACATGGAGGTTCGGATATTCAAGTCATGACAATGGTTTGCAATCCGATGTTCAGGAAAGGTGCGAGACGATGACAAGCCCCAACGGCCCGCTGCGGGTGGGCATCGGCGGCCCGGTCGGGGCCGGCAAGACCACGCTGACCGAACAGCTGTGCCGCGCGATGGCCGGCCGCCACTCGATGGCGGTGATCACCAACGACATCTATACCCGCGAGGATGCCGACTACCTGATGCGGGTGCAGGCGCTGCCGCTGGAGCGGATTCGCGGGGTGGAGACCGGTGGCTGCCCGCATACAGCGATCCGCGAGGATGCCTCGATCAACCTCGCCGCCGTGGCCGATCTGCGCGCCGGATTCGCCGATCTCGACCTGATCGTGATCGAATCGGGCGGCGACAACCTTGCCGCCACCTTCAGCCCGGAACTGGCCGACCTGACGATCTACGTGATCGACACCGCGGCGGGGCAGGACATCCCGCGCAAGAAGGGGCCCGGCGTCACCCGGTCGGACCTTCTGGTGGTGAACAAGATCGACCTCGCGCCGCATGTCGGTGTCGACCCGGCGCGGCTGGAGGCCGATACCCGCGCCGCACGCGGCCGGCGGCCCTTCGTGATGGCCAGCCTGCGCGACGGCGCCGGGGTGGCCGAGATCGTCGCCTACATCGAGCAGGCCGGCGGGCTGGGCTGACCGGTCAGGCCGGCTGGCGGCGGCGGCGCGGCAGCGGCCGGCCCTCGTCTTCCAGCAACTGGTCGAGCTGGGCGAGGCTGGTGGCAAGCCGCGGCACCCGCAGCCGCGCGACGGCGTTGCGGCAGACCAGCGCCGCGCGCCAGACCGCGCCGTGATTGCCCAGCCGGGTGACGAGATCGCCCAGATAGCGCGGATCGCCGCGCCGGGCCCGCCACAGCTGCCAGAACACGGCCGCGGTGAACCGGCCCTCGGCGGCAAGCTGCAGCATCTCGCGGGTGATCTCCAGCCGGTCGAGCATCCCGGCGATCCCCTCGCCGGCGCCGCGGCAGGCCAGTCGCGTCACGAACGGCCGGGCAAACAGCGCGGCATGCATCGCGTCAAGACTTTCGCGCGGGTCATAGACCACGAAGACCGGGCCGGCGCCCTCGATCATGTCCGGCGCATAGCCGTAGCGATCGGTGAAGCACAGCCGCCGGTGTCCCGCAAAGCGCGGATCCCAGCCGGCGCGGGCGGGTTCCAGCGTCGCCTGCGGCGCCACCAGCAGCACGGTCGCGCCCGGCGCGGTGACGGAATAGGCCGCCGCCGCGTAGCCGCACATGCCGGCGCCGAAGAACACCACGCGGTCGAATTCCTCGAAGAACGCCTCGTCCACCAGCCGGTCGAAGAAGGCATGCACGGACCCGTCGCGAAACCAGGTCCGCGACCGGGCGACCAGCGTGAGGCTTGACCAGCCGCGCGCGGTGGCGACCTGCTGGCCCAGCGGCAGCGCCGCCGGATCCTCGGCGCGAATGGCGTCGACCGTTTCGAAGGTGACGAGAAGGGTCGGGGAATTGTCGTTGAACAGCGCGAAATGGTCATCCCCGACGGGTTCGTAGAACCCGTTGCGGTCGCCGACCTCCTCGACCATCGCGTGCCAGTCCGCCTCGGTCAGCGTGGCGTCGGCGACGATCTGTTCGATCTGGTCGATCTGAGGCGAATCGGCGTGCACCCTGCTGCTCCGGCTTTCGGCGTCGCGCCATGTTTGATCGGCAAAAGCCCGCCGATCAAGCGTCGAGGTGGACTTGTGTTAGAAAATAAGTAGTAATTACAAGGGGATTGTTCGCAAAGCTCCACCAATGGCCAAGCTTTCGCCACTCTGTTTCCGGGCGGTGGCGTTGCGCCTCAGGCGCGGCGGAGCGCGGCGGTTGCCAGGCCCATGCCGATCAGCGCCGTTCCGCCGATCCGGTTGAGCCACACCAGCACGCCGGGCCGGCGCAGTCGCGCGCGCAGCCGGTCGGCGGCCAGGGCATAGGCCAGCGCGTTCATCGCGGCCAGTCCGACGAATGTCGCGACCAGAACCGCGAACTGCGGCGCCAGCGGGGCGGCGGGTTGCAGGAACTGCGGCACGAAGGCGATGAAGAAGGCGATCGACTTGGGGTTCAGCGCGGTCACGGCGGCGGCATGCCAGAACACCCCGCGCGCCGGCAGCCCTTCCACCAGATCGGCGCCGAGGCCCTGCGCGGGCCGCGACCGCAAGAGCTTCACCCCGAGCCAGACGAGATAGGCCGCGCCCAGCCATTTCAGCGCGGTGAAGGCGGTGGCCGAGGCCAGCACCAGCGCGCCGAGGCCGGCCAGCGAGGCCGACATCGCGACGAAGTCGCCCAGCGCCACCCCCAGCGCCATCGCCACCGCCACCCGCCGGCCCTGGGTCAGCGCATAGCTCAGCACCAGAAGGATCGTCGGGCCGGGGATGATCAGCAGCACCGCCGAGGCGGCGACGAAGGCAAGCCAGAGATCAAGCGGCATCGGCCACCCCTGAAACGGATACGCTGGGATCAGATCACGGCCGCCCGGCCCGCGCAAGGGGCGAGGTTTCGGCGAAACCCCGTGCCACCGGGTGCCTCAGAAGAACGCCTGCAGCCCGGTGATCGCGCGGCCCAGGATCAGCGCGTGCACGTCATGCGTACCCTCGTAGGTGTTCACGGTTTCCAGGTTCATCGCGTGGCGCATCACCGGGTACTCTTCCTGGATGCCGTTGCCGCCGTGCATGTCGCGCGCCATCCGCGCGATCTCCAGCGCCTTGCCGCAGTTGTTGCGCTTGACGATCGAGATCATCTCGGGCGCCGCCCGTGCCTCGTCCATCAGCCGCCCGACGCGCAGCGAGGCCTGAAGGCCAAGCGAGATCTCGGTCATCATGTCGGCCAGCTTCTTCTGGTAAAGCTGGGTCTGCGCGATCGGCCGGTTGAACTGCTTGCGGTCCAGCCCGTAGGCGCGCGCCGCGTGCCAGCACGACTCCGCCGCGCCCATAACGCCCCAGGAAATGCCGTAGCGGGCGCGGTTGAGGCAGCCGAACGGCCCCTTCAGCCCTTCGACATGCGGCAACAGCGCGTCCTCGCCGACCTCGACGCCGTCCATCACGATCTCGCCGGTGATCGAGGTGCGCAGGGAAAGCTTGCCGCCGATCTTCGGGGCGCTCAGCCCCGGCATGCCCTTGTCCAGCACGAAGCCGCGGATCTTGCCGCCATGCGCCTCCGATTTCGCCCAGACCACAAAGACATCGGCGATCGGGCTGTTGGAGATCCACATCTTCGAACCGGTGAGCACGTAGCCCGCCTCGGTCTTCCTCGCGACGGTCTTCATGCCGGCCGGGTCCGATCCGGCATCGGGTTCGGTCAGGCCGAAACAGCCGATCCAGTCGCCGCTGGCGAGTTTCGGCAGGTATTTCCTGCGCTGCTCTTCCGATCCGTAGGCGTAGATCGGGTACATCACCAGGCTCGACTGCACCGACATCATGCTGCGATAGCCCGAATCCACCCGCTCGATCTCGCGCGCGACAAGGCCATAGGTGACGTATCCGGCGCCCAGCCCGCCGTATTCCTCGGGGATCGTGACGCCCAGAAGCCCCATTTCGCCCATCTCGGCGAAGATCGCGGGATCGGTGGTTTCCTCGCGATAGGCGGCGATGACGCGGGGCTGAAGCTTTTCCTGCGCATAGGCGCGGGCGGCGTCGCGCAGCATCCGCTCGTCCTCGGACAGCTGGTCGTCGAGGCGCAGCGCGTCCTCCCAGTCGAAGCGCCCGAGATCGGGGGCGTCCTTGGGCTTCAGGGCGGGCTTGTCCATTGCATCCTCCTCGGGTCGGGCTGGGCCGGGTTCTACAGGCTGCACTTGCCGGGGGCAAATGATTAGGCCTTACTGGGTCATGCGTTTCGCTCATGAAAGGGGCCGCCATGCGCCATGCCTACACGCCCACGCTGCCGGAGTTGCAGGCCTTCGTCGCGGTGGCGCGGACGGGGCAGGCGACGCGGGCGGCGGCGGAGCTGGGGCTGACGCAAAGCGCCGTCAGCCGGGCGCTGGCGGGGCTCGAGGACCGGCTTGGGGTGCGGCTGTTTCACCGGTTGCGGCAGCGGCTGGTGCTGTCGGACGCGGGCCGCGCGATGCTGGCGGGTGCCGAGAAGGTGCTGGCCGATCTCGACGCCGCGGCGCTGACCGTCATGGCCTTCGGCGGGCATCGCGACGTTCTGCGGATCGCGGCGCTGCCGACCTTCGCGGCGGTCTGGCTGATCCCGCGGCTGGCGCGGTTCGCGGCCGTCGCGCCGAATGTCACCTTCGATGTCAGCGCCACCCTCGCGCCGCTGGATTTCGAGACCGACCCGCGCGATCTGTCGATCCTGCGCGGTCCGGCGCGCGGGGCCGGGGTGCGGGCCGAGGCGCTGATGGAGGAACGGCTGGTCGTGGTGGCCGGCCCGTCGCTGTTGCCCGACGGGGCGGGGCCGCTGGAGGATGCGGAACTGGCGCGGCTGCCGCTGTTGCAGCAGGCGACGCGGCCGAACCTGTGGCTCGACTGGTTTCGTGACGCCGGGCTCGACCCGGTGCGGCTGGCGCGCGGGGCGCGGATGGAACAGTTCGGCATGGTGATGGCGGCCGCCCGTGCCGGCCTTGGCGTGGCGCTGGTGCCCGAGGTGCTGGCCGCGCCGGACCTGGCCGCCGGCACCCTGCGCCGCGCCGCGCGCCGGTCGATGGTGACGGCCACGCCCTACGCGCTGCATTTCCCCGCCCGCAGCGAGGACAACGCGGCGTTCCGGGCTTTCCGCGACTGGCTGCGCGATGCGGCGCGGGACACGGCGGGGCCGGGCGGCTAGTCGCGCCCAAGCCAGCGCGCCGCGAAGGGCGCGGCGGTGATCACGATGAAGATCCTGAGCAGGTGGTGGACGACGACGAAGGCCACGTCGGCCCCGGTCACGATCGCGATGACCGCCATTTCCGCCTGGCCGCCGGGCAGGAAGGCCAGAAGCACCTCCAGCGTCGGCGCCGGCGAGATCAGCAGCACCGCCTCGATGAAGGCCAGCGAGATCAGCGACAGCAACACCGCGAAGGCGATCCCGGCACCGACATCGATGCGCAACTCCCGCGCCGTGATCCCGGTATATTTCGCGCCCACCGAGATCCCGATGAAGAACTGCGCGGCCCAGATCACCTCGGCCGGCGGCCGGAAATGGATGATGTCCATCAGGCTCAGCGCCGCGGTGGCGATCATCGGGCCCAGCAGCGAGGCGCCGAACAGCTTCGCCCGTTCCGCCGCCTTCCAGCCGACGACCGCCGCGGCCAGCATCAGCGCCAGTTCGTGGACCGGCACGGCCGTGACCGGCAGGCCCGGCGGCAGCGTCAGGTCGGCATCGTAGAGCGCCATCAGCAGCACCGGCGCGGCGGTGACGATGACCAGCACGCGGGTGGCATGCACAAGGCTCATGGCCCGCACGTCGCCGCCGGCCTCCTGCCCGAAGATCAGCATGTCCTGCAGGCCGCCCGGCATCGCCGAGTAGAAGGCGGTGGGATGATCGAACCCCATCACCCGGCGAAAGAACGGGTAGCCGACCGCGCCGATCACCAGAACGAAGACCGGCACCAGCAGCAGCGTCGGGGCATGGCGCGGCAGTTCCGCCACCAGCTCCGGCGTCACCGTCGCGCCGATCGCGACGCCGAGGAAGGTGCGCATGAAGGTGCCGAAGCCGCCCATGTCCTCCATCCGCGCGCCGGCCAGCGCGAAGCCGAGGCAGCCCAGCATCGGGCCCAGCAACAGCGGAAGCGGCAGCCCCAGCGCCACGAAGACCGCCGCGCCGAGGCCGGCGGCGGCAAGCGTGGTGCGGCGGGGACGCGAGGGCAGAAGCTGCATGGGCCCTGCGCTTACGTCGCGGCCCGCGCCGCGGCAAGGGGCCTTGACCGCCCCGGATGCGCCGCCCAGCATGGCGCGACACCAGGGGAGGACCGCGGTGACGAAAGACTTGCCCGCATCGATCGAGGCCGTGCAGCAGATGCTGGCCGG
>CAYUXM010000166.1:0-6988 GCA_964448765.1 uncultured Rhodobacterales bacterium | reverse complement strand
TGACGCAGTGGTTCTTCCGCATCTCGGACTATGCCGGCGAGCTTCTCGACGCGCTCGACGGGCTGGAGAACTGGCCCGAGAAGGTGCGGCTGATGCAGGCGAACTGGATCGGCAAGAGCCGTGGCCTGCAATTCGCCTTCTCGACGCTGGACGCGCCGGAGGGTTTCGACCGGATCGAGGTCTATACCACCCGGCCCGATACGCTGCTGGGCGCCAGTTTCGTCGCCGTTTCGGCCGATCATCCGCTGGCGAAACACCTGGAACGGCACGATCCGAAGGTCGCCGAGTTCTGCGCCGACTGCCGCCATGTCGGCACCTCGGAAGAGGCGCTGGAGACGGCGGAGAAGAAGGGCCTCGATACCGGCCTCCGCGTCCGCCACCCGTTCGATCCCGATTGGCACCTGCCGGTCTACATCGCCAATTTCATCCTGATGGATTACGGCACCGGCGCGATCTTCGGCTGCCCGGCGCATGACCAGCGCGATTTCGACTTCGCCACGAAATACGACCTGCCGATTCCCGCCGTCTTCGTGGCCGAGGGCGCGGAGGAGGCGCCGCTGGCCGAGGCCTACGTGCCGCCGAAGACCGAGCCGGTGCGCTACATCCGCGGTTTCGCGGGCGCGGCGGTGCAGACCGGCGCGGCGGCGGTGGATACCGCCATCGACCATTGCGAGGCGATCGGCGTGGGCCGCGGCGTCACCAACTACCGGCTGCGCGACTGGGGCCTGTCGCGCCAGCGCTACTGGGGCTGCCCGATCCCGGTGGTGCATTGCGACGCCTGCGGCGTGGTGCCCGAGCGGAAGGAAAACCTGCCCGTCGTCCTGCCCGACGACGTGAGTTTCGACCAGCCGGGCAACCCGCTGAACCGGCATCCGACCTGGGCCGCGACCGCCTGCCCGAACTGCGGCGCCCCGGCCCGGCGCGAGACCGACACGATGGATACCTTCGTCGATTCCTCGTGGTACTACGCGCGGTTCACCGCGCCGCGCGCCGAAACGCCGACCGACCCGGCCGAGGTCGACTACTGGATGAACGTCGACCAGTATATCGGCGGCATCGAACACGCGATCCTGCACCTGCTGTATTCCCGGTTCTTCGCCCGCGCGATGCACAAGACCGGCCACCTGCCCGCCAAGGCGATCGAACCCTTCGACGCGCTGTTCACGCAGGGCATGGTCACGCACGAGATCTACATGACCCGCGACGCGGCGGGCCGGCCCGTCTACCACCTGCCCGAAGAGGTCGAGCGCGCCGAGGGCGGCGTCCGGCTGAAGGCGACCGGCGCGGCGGTGGAGGTGATCCCCTCGGCCAAGATGTCGAAATCCAAGAAGAACGTCGTCGACCCGGTGGCGATCATCCGCGATTTCGGCGCCGATACCGCGCGCTGGTTCATGCTGTCCGACAGCCCGCCGGAACGCGACGTGGAATGGACGGCGGCGGGGGCCGAGGCCGCCTATCGCCATCTCGGCCGGGTCTGGCGGCTGGCCGACGAGATCGCGCGCTCCGACGCGCCGGCGCTGCCGGACGAGGACGCAGCGCTCACCCGCGCCATGCACCGCACCATCGCCGAGGTCACGGCGGGGATCGAGGGCTTCGCCTTCAACTCCGCCGTCGCGCGGCTTTACGCCTTCACCAACACGCTGGCCAAGTCCGGCGCCGGGGCCGAGGCGCGGGGCGCGGCGATGCGGGCGCTGGCGCAGCTGATGTCGCCGATGGTGCCGCACCTGGCCGAGGAGGTCTGGCAGATGCTGGGCGGCGCCGGGCTGGTGGTGCAGGCGCCCTGGCCCGAGGCCGATCCCGCGATGCTGGTCGAGGATACGGTCACGCTGCCGATCCAGGTCAACGGCAAGCGCCGCTCCGAGGTGACGGTGCCGAAGGACATGGCGACGGCCGAGGTTGAAAAGCTGGTGCTGGCGGATGATGCTGTGGCACGGGCCCTGGCAGGCGCCAGCCCGAAGAAGCTGATCGTCGTCCCGGGCCGGATCGTCAATGTCGTCATCTGACCGCCGCCGCGTGATCCTGTCGCTCGCCGCCCTCGCCGGGCTGGCGGGCTGCGGCTATGAACCGGTGCTTGCCCCCTCCGGACCGGGCGCCGGCATCGTCGGCCGGGTGGCGATCGAAGCGCCGCGCGGCCGCTACGATTTCGCGCTGGTCGAGGCGCTGGAGGCGCGGCTGGGCCGCGCGGCGGAGGGCGACTGGGTGCTGGAGCATTCCGTCAGCGTCAAGCGGGTGCGCGTCGCTGTCACCCAACGCAACGTGACCACGCGCTACAACCTCGTCGGAACCGCCGATTACCGGCTGCGCGCCGCCTCCGGCGGCCGGGTCGCCGCGGGCGAGGTGTCGTCCTTCGTGTCCTATTCGGCGCTCGGCACCGTGATCGCGACCGACGCCGCGCGCCGCGATGCCGAGGAACGGCTGATGCGGGTGCTGGCCGATGCGATCGTCACCCGGCTCTACGCCGCCTTCGCGGGCGGGGCGGAGTGAAGCTTTCCGGCGCCGCGGCCGCGCGGTACTGCGCCGCGCCCGATCCCGCGCGCGCCGGGCTGCTGCTGTTCGGCGCCGACGCGATGCGGGTCGCGCTGCGCCGGCAGCAGGCGCTCGCCGCGCTGGTCGGCCCCGAGGGCGAGGCGGAAATGCGGCTGACCCGGTTGGCCGGCGCCGACCTGCGCCACGATCCGGCCAAGCTGGTGGATGCGCTGCGCGCGCAGGCGTTCTTTCCCGGCCCGCGCGCCGTCTTCGTCGAACAGGCGACGGAGGCCGCCGCCCCGGCGATCGCCGCCGCGCTGGCCGACTGGCGGCCGGGCGATGCCGCGCTGGTCGTCACCGCCGGCGCGCTGGCCACGAAATCGGTGCTGCGCAAGACCTTCGAGGGCACCGATCTGGCCGTGGCCATCGGCATCTACGACGATCCGCCGGGCCCCGAGGAGATCCGCGCGATCCTCGCCGAGGCCGGCCTGACCGATCTGCCGGACGAGGCGGCCGAGGCGATGACGGCGCTCGCCCGCGCGCTCGATCCCGGCGATTTCCGCCAGACCGTGGAAAAGATCGGCCTGTTCAAACATGGCGATCCCGCGCCCCTGACCGCGGCGGAAATCGCCGCGCTCGCGCCCGCGACGGTCGAGGCCGAGGTCGATGACATGGTGGCGCTGGCCGCCGAACGGCGGGCCGAGGCGATCCCCCGGATGATGCAGCGCCTCGCCGGGCAGGGGGTGAACCCGGTGACCCTGTGCCTCGCCGCCGAGCGGCATTTCCGGGCGCTGCACGCGCTGGTCAGCGATCCCGGCGGCCCCGGCGCGGCGATCGGGCGGCTGCGCCCGCCGATCTTCGGGCCGCGGCGCGACCGGATCCTTGCGCAGGCGCGCGGCTGGAGCGCGGTGCAGGCCGAACAGGCGCTGACGATCCTGTTCGCCGCCGATCTCGCGCTGCGCTCCTCGCCGCGGGCGCCGGCGCTGGCGATCCTCGAACGCGCGCTCGTCCGTTTGGCGATGCTCAGGCCGCGTTGACGGCCTTCGGGCTTGCCGGAGCGCGCGGCCTTGTCGATGCTCTGCCGGTCAGGCCAGCGGGGGCGCCATGTATACCGTCATCGGAACCGTGAAGAGCCGCGCCGCGCGGGTGATCTGGATGCTCGAGGAACTGGGCGTTCCGTTCGAACATGTCGCGGCGACGCCGCGCTCGGCCGGGGTGGTGGAATTCAACCCGGCGGGCAAGATCCCGGTGCTGATCGAGGACGGCACGCCGATCACCGATTCGACCGCGATCCTGCAATACCTCGCCGACAGGCACGGGCGCTTCACCCATCCCGCCGGCACCCTGCCGCGGGCCCGGCAGGACGGGCTGACGCACTTCCTGCTCGACGAGTTCGACGCGGCGCTGTGGATGGCGGCGCGGCACAGTTTCGTGCTGCCCGAGGAGATCCGGCAGGCCTCGATCAAGGATTCGCTGAAATGGGAATTCGAGCGCAGCCAGCACACGCTCGCGCAGCGGATCGGCGAGGGGCCGTTCGTGATGGGCGCGGTGATGACGGTGCCCGATTTCATCCTCACCCATTGCGGCACCTGGGCGCTGTCGGCGAAGTTCCCGATCGTCGAGCGGCGGCTGTCGGACTATCTCGACCGGATGCGGGCGCGGCCGGCCTACCGGCGGATGCTGGACCGGGCCTCGGCCTGAGGGCGCGGGGGGCGCTGCCCCCCGGCCGCTGCCGGGACCGGCAGCGGCGCCCCCCGGGATATTTGAAGACCAAAACGACGCCGGGCGCTAAAGCCCCAGTCGGTCCAGCGCGGCCTCGAGCGGCGCGGGATCGTCAAGTTCCAGCCGCACCGGCAGGGTCAGCACCTTCGGCCGGAAGCCGGCGGGCAGGCGCACCGCGTCCTTCTCGGTCGTCACCATCTGCGCGCCGAGCGCCGCGGCCTCGGCCTCGATGCGCGCCAGCAGCGCCGGCGTGAAGGGCTGGTGATCGTCCAGCGCCTCGGCCCGGACGACCTCGGCGCCGAGGCCGGCGAGGGTGGCGAAGAACCGTTCCGGCCGGCCGATCCCGGCGAAGGCCAGCGCCCGCAGGCCCGGCCAGTCCATGCCCGTTTGCAGCGGCCGGAGCGCGCCGCGCAGCCGCGGCAGGCTGGCGGCGGCATCGCCCCAGGCCGCGTCGAAGGCGGCCTGCGCGGCCGCGTCGCCGATCGTCAGCAGCAGGTCGGCCCGGTCCAGCCCCACCGCCACCGGTTCCCGCAGCGGCCCGGCGGGCAGGCAGCGGCCGTTGCCGAAGCCGTGCCGCGCCTCGGCGACGACGATGGCCAGATCCTGCGCCAGCGCGGGGTTCTGGAACCCGTCGTCCAGCACGATCGCCCGCGCCCCCACCGCCACCGCCGCCCGCGCGCCCTGGGCGCGGTCCTTCGCCACCCAGGTCGGCGCGAAGGCCGACAGCAGCAGCGGCTCGTCGCCCGTCTCGGCGGCGCTGTGGCGCGTCTCGTCGACCCGGACCGGGCCGGCGAGGCGGCCGCCGTAGCCGCGGCTGACGACATGCGCGGCGATCCCGCGCCCGGCCAGGTGCTGCGCGAGCCAGATCGCCGCCGGCGTCTTGCCGGTGCCCCCGGCGCTGAGGTTGCCCAGGCAGATCACCGGCACGCCGACCCGGTCGCGCGGCCCGCCGGCGAGCCTTCGGGCGGTGCCGGCGGCGTAGAGCCGGCCGAGCGGCGCGAGCAGGCGCGCGGCAAGCCCGGGCCGGTCGGGCGGATTGTCCCAGAAGGCCGGCGCGCGCATCAGCCGCGGCCCCCGGCCCCGCGTCGCGCGGCGTCGAGCCGTTCGAACAGCAGCTGCATCGCGCATTCGCGCACTTCCGCCCCCTTGGTGACGACCTTCCAGGCGTTGAGCGCGAGCCGCGCGGCCCGGTCGGGGGTGATCGCATCGGCCACCGCCTCGGCCAGCGCCGCCGGGGTCGAGATCCGCCAGGCGGCCCCTGCGGCGTCGAGTTCGGCCAGCGCGGCGGCCTGGGTCCGGGTCTGCGGCCCGTGCAGGATCGCCGAGCCGAGCGCGGCCGGTTCGGCCGGGGACCGGCGCGCGCCCGCGCCGGCGAGCGTGCCGCCGAGCAGCGTGACCGGGGCGAGGCGGAACCAAAGCCCCGATTCGCCCTCGACATCGGCGACCAGCACCTGGATGTCTTCGGTCGGATCTTCGTCGGCCGATCGCAGCGCGGTGTCGAACCCGGCCCGTTCCAGCCGTTCGACGAGGGCCGGGGCGCGCGCCGGGCTTTCGGGCGCGAGGATCAGCAGCGCGCGATGGGCGAAGCGCAGGGCCCAGGCATGCGCGGCCAGCACCGCCTCCTCCTCGGCCTCGGGCACGTCGACGGCATGCCAGACCGGCCGCGCCTCGATCAGACCGGCCAGCGCGCTGCGTTCGGCCTCGTCATGGTCCGGCGGGTCGTAGGTTGCCTCGATCCGGCCGGTGACATGGACCGCCAGCCCCGGCCCGGCGGTCCGCATCAGGCCGCGTTCCGTCGTCCTGTCGCGGGCGAGGATCAGGCCGAGCCGGCGCAGCAGCGCGCCGGCCATGCCGACGCTCCAGCGCCAGGGCAGGGCCGCGCCCTCGGCGAGTTCGAGATCGACGAGCGCGACCGGCAGGCCCCGCGCCCGGGCGGCGTGAATGAGCGCCGGGGGCAGATCGGGCGCAGCCAGCACGACGAGGCCGGGATCGAAGTGATCGAGGAACCCGTGCAGGTCGGGCAGCCGGTCGGCCGGGCGCGGCAGGGCGACGGTGCCCTCGGGGAACCCGCCGGCCGCGGGGGCGCCGGCCGTGGCGGTGAGCAGAAACGCCATGCCGGGGCGCGCGATCCGCATTCGCCGGGCGAGTTGTGCCAGCCCCGCGATATCGTCACGCGCGCCGAGATCAAACCAGACCACGGGTGCGCCCTGCGGCGCCGGCGGCAGCGCCGGCCGCGGCCCGGGCGCGGCGCGCCGGGCGGCGAGCAGGTAGAGCGACAGGCTGGGCGAGGCCACCGCGCGCGCGCCGTCAGGGGCCCGGATCGCCGGCCGGGCCGGGCCCTGCCCCGTCTTCCCGCAACCGGTGCAGGGGCGCGATGAAATAGCGGGTATGCGCGTCATCGACGGTGCGCTGCGCCTCGGCCTTCCAGGCGTTGTAGGCGCTGGCGTAGTCGGGGAAGATGCCGACGACATGGATCTGGTCGACATCCTTGAACACGGTCTTGTCGGGGCTGACGAGTTCGCCGCCGAAGACAAGGTGAAGACGCTGGGGCATGCGGTGGGCTCCTGTCGGGGTCGGCGGCACCATAGGTGAGCCGCCGGGCCGTCTCAAGCGCGCGACCGGGCCCGTCAGGCCGCGGGCGGGCGCAGCCGGCCGAGCAGCATGGCATGCAGCCCCGGCGGCGCGACGACGAGCCCCGGGGTCTGCGGATGGCTCGCGTTGAAGGCGACCGGGCGGCCCGCGGCATCGGTCACCGCGGCGCCGGCGCGGGCGGCGATCAGCGCGCCCGCGGCCACGTCCC
>CAYUXM010000165.1:0-7018 GCA_964448765.1 uncultured Rhodobacterales bacterium | reverse complement strand
TCCGCTTCGCGATCCGCGAAGGCGGCCGCACCGTCGGCGCAGGCGTCGTCTCGAAGATCATCGAGTGATTTCCGCCAGTGGCGGAACCGGGCGGGGCCGCGCAAGCGGCCCCGTTTTCGTTTGGGGCTGTTGGTTCGCGCGCCGCGACGTGGCACAGGGCGGCACGCCGCGGACATCGGGGGTCGCGCATTCGCACATCCCGCCTCCGAGCCCGCCCGTCCTGGTCCGAAGGAGGTTTCCGTGCCTGTCGCTTTCCCGTCGCCCGATACCACCCACCCGGTGATCCTGCCCGACGGCAGCCATCACGCCGGAACCGTCTTCCTGTCCGCCGTGCTGCGCCACCCGCGGATCGTGGCGGGTGACTACAGCTATGCCAGCAGCTCCGCGCCGCCCGCGACGCCCGAGGGCTGGGCGGGGCTGCTGGCGCCCTATCTGTTCGAGTTCTCGCCCGAACGGCTGGTGATCGGCCGGTTCTGCCAGATCGCCGACGGGGTGCGGTTCATCACCGCCTCGGCCAACCATCGCCATGACGGCATTTCCAGCTACCCGTTCGCGATCTTCGCGCCCGCAGGCGACGGCGCGCCCCGGCCCTCGCTGCCCGGGCCCGGGCCGGACACGGTGCTGGGCCACGATGTCTGGATCGGGCAGGGCGCGACGGTCCTGCCCGGCGCGCGGATCGGCTCGGGCGTGATCGTCGGCGCCGGGGCGGTGGTTGGCGGCACGGTGCCCGACTACGCCGTCGTGGCGGGCAACCCGGCCCGCGTGCTGCGAATGCGGTTCGACGCGGAAACGGTGGCGCGGCTGCTGGGCATCGCCTGGTGGGACTGGCCGATCGAACGGATCGTCGCGGCCGAGGCGGCGATCTGCGGCGGCGACGTGGCCGCGCTGGAGGCGGCCGCGCCGGGCGTCAGGTGAAGCGGTTGTCGCGCGGGAATCCGCGCGGCGCCATCCGGCCGCTGCCGGCCCGCTTGCCGAGCCATTCGGAAAGCTCCGTCTCGGTCCGGGTGCGGCCCGCGGGATCCTTCCAGCTCAGCCCCTCGGCCAGGGTGAAGGTGGTGATGTCCGAGAGGCCGCCATCCTTGTATTTCTGCAGCCGCACGCCCTTGCCGCGGCCCATTTCCGGCAATTCCGCCAGCGCGAAGATCAGCACCTTGCGGTTCTCGCCCACCACCGCGACGTGATCGCCCGTGACCCGGCGCACCGCCCGCGCCCTGGCGCCCGACCCGACGTTGAGCACCTGCTTGCCGGCCCGCGTCTGCGCCACGACCTCGTCCTCGGCCACCACGAAACCGTCGCCGGCGTCGGAGGCGACGATCAGCCGGCCGCCGGGCCGGTGAACGAAAAGATCGACGATCCCGGCCTCCTGCGGCAGGTCGACCATCAGGCGCACAGGTTCGCCCATGCCGCGCCCGCCGGGCAGGTTCGCGGCCAGCAGGGTATAGAACCGCCCGTTCGTGCCGAAGACGAGGATCCGGTCGGTCGTTTCGGCATGGAAGACGAAGCGGCCCTCGTCGCCGTCCTTGAACCGGACCTCGGCATCGAGCGGCTGGTGCCCCTTCATCGCGCGAATCCAGCCCATCTTCGAGCAGATCACCGTCACCGGCTCGCGCTCGATCATCGCCTCGACGGGCACGTCGGCGACCTCGCCGGCCTCGGCGAAACCGGTGCGCCGCGCGCCGCCTGGGGCGGCGCGGCCGAATTTCTTCTGGACCTCGCGCAACTCGGCCGCGATGCGCTTCCACTGCTGGCCCTCGTCGGCCAGCAGCGCGGCGATCTCGGCGCGCTCGGCCTCCAGCGCCTCGCGCTCGGCCCGCAGTTCCATCTCTTCCAGCCGGCGCAGGCTGCGCAGCCGCATGTTCAGGATCGCCTCGGCCTGCACCTCGGTCAGCCCGCCGGGCCAGTCCGCCGTCCGTTCGGGTGGCGAGACATAGGCGCCCTCGGACGCCGCGCGCGGCAGCGGCGCGCCCCAGTCCTCGGCCATCAGCGCGCGCTTCGGATCGGCATCGTAGCGGATGATGTCGATCACCCGGTCGAGGTTGAGGAACGCGGTCAACAGCCCGCCAAGAACCTCCAGCCGATGATCGATCTTCTCCAGCCGGTGCCGCGACCGGCGCACCAGCACCTCGCGGCGATGGTCGAGAAAGGCGCGCAACACCTCGCGCAGGCTGCACACCTTCGGCACACGCCCGTCGATCAGCACGTTCATGTTGAGCGAGAACCGGGTTTCCAGGTCGGAGTTGCGATAGAGCATGCCCATCAGCATCTCGGGCTCGACGGTGCGGGCGCGCGGCTCCAGCACGATGCGGATATCCTCGGTGCTTTCGTCGCGCACATCGGCGAGCGCCGGCACCTTGCGGGTCTGGATCAGTTCCGCCAGCCGTTCGATCAGCTTGGATTTCTGCACCTGGAACGGGATCTCGGTCACCACGATCTGCCAGGTGCCGCGGCCCAGATCCTCGACCTGCCAGCGGGCGCGCAGCCGGAACGCCCCGCGCCCGGTGCGATAGGCCTCGCGGATCGACTCGGGCGGTTCCACGATCACGCCGCCGGTGGGGAAATCGGGGCCCGGCATCAGCGACAGCAGCGTGTCGTCGCGGGCCTCGGGCGCCTTGATCAGGTGCAGGCAGGCATCGACGACCTCGTGCAGGTTGTGCGGCGGGATGTTGGTGGCCATGCCCACGGCGATCCCCGACGCGCCGTTGACCAGAAGGTTCGGGAAGGCCGCGGGCAGGACGGCCGGTTCCTCCAGCGTGCCGTCGTAGTTCGGGCGGAAATCCACCGCGTTTTCCGACAGCCCGTCCAGCAGCGCCTCGGCCGCGGCGGTCATCCGCGCCTCGGTGTAGCGGCTGGCCGCGGGGTTGTCGCCGTCGATGTTGCCGAAGTTGCCCTGCCCGTCGACGAGCGGCACGCGCATGTTGAAATCCTGCGCGAGCCGGGCCATCGCGTCATAGATCGCCGCGTCGCCATGCGGGTGGTAGTTGCCCATCACGTCGCCGGCGATCTTCGCCGACTTGCGGAACCCGCCGTTCGAGGCGAGCCTGAGTTCCCGCATCGCGTAAAGGATGCGGCGATGCACCGGCTTCAGCCCGTCGCGCGCATCCGGCAGCGCCCGGTGCATGATCGTCGACAGCGCATAGGTCAGATAGCGCTCGCCGATGGCGCGGCTCAGGGGTTCGGACTGGCTTGCCCCGCTTTCCGGCGGAAGGTCGTTGTCCTGCTCGCTCATGACCTTGGTTTAGGGCCCGGGGCGGCCCCGGTCCAGCGCGAAAACCGGCCCTGGCGGCCGGAACGCGCTCAGCGCAGCTTCGGCGGGCGGGCCGGGTCCATCCCCGGCGCGGCGGGGGCGACGGTCTGCGCGGTCTCGGGCGCCGGCGCGGGAATCTCGAAGGCCAGCGCGGCGCGCGCCATCGCCCCGGTGGCCGGGGCGTCAGCGGGCAGGAAGGTCACATCCAGTTCGCCGGCCTCGATCCCGCAGAAGGTCAGCGCCTCGGCCACCGCCTTGGCAAGCGCCGGTTCGGCCCCGGCCCGCGCGCCGATCAGCGCCAGCAGGTGACCGCGGCGGCCGTCGTCATAGGCCACGCCGGCCAGAAGCGCGCGGTCCGCCAGCCCGGCCATCAGCGCCAGCTTGGCGTCGAGCGCGGTCAGCAGCGCCTCGGGCAGGCCGCGCGGCGGCGCGAATTCGACGGGCCGCGCCGCGGTCTCGTCGGGCCCCGCGCCCAGCGTCGCGGCCAGCCAGTCCACCGCCTCGGGCGGCATCAGGAATTCCGAGGGCGCGACAGCCAGGTTCAGGCCCAGCCCGATCCCCGATCCGGCCAGCCGCTGCGCAAGCACCCGGCCCGGCAGCGCGGCATAGGGTGCCGGCCCCTCGGCAAAGGCCGCCAGCCGCGCCTCGCGGTCGAAGGCCAGCACGAACCGCCCTTCCTCCAGCGCGAAGATACGGGGGCGCACCTCCGCTTCCTCCCCGGCTTCCTCGATCAGCAGGAACAGTTCGCAATCGGCCAGCGCGGCGTAGAACCTCAGCCGCGCGGCATCCTCGCCGGGCGCGGCGGCCATCGCGGCATGGGCGCGGTCGATCGTCGTCGTCTCAGTCATCGTCAAGCACCCTGCGGACGGCGGCGCGCAAGTCCGGCACCAGCTCTTCGGCGAACCACGGATTGGCCCTGCGCCATGCCGTAGTGCGCCAGGACGGATGCGGCAAGGCAAAGACCGACGGCGCGTGCCTGCGCCAGTCGCGCACCGTGGCCGTCACCCCGGCCCGCCGCGCCGCCGGGCCCAGGTGCCAGGCCTGGGCATGGCCACCGACCAGCAGCGTCAGCGGCATCGGCCCCAGCGCCGCCATAACCTCGGCCCGCCACGTTCGCGCGCAAAGCGGCGGCGGCGGCAGATCGGCCCCCTTCGCGTCGTAGCCGGGAAAGCAGAAGGCCATCGGCACGACCGCGATGCGCCCGCGATCCCAGAATTCCGCCTCGTCGATCCCCATCCAGTCCCGCAGCCGCACGCCGGAGGGGTCGTCGAACGGCCGCCCGGCCCGATGCACCCGGAGGCCCGGCGCCTGCCCGGCCACGAGGATGCGCGCGCCGGGCCGGAACCAGGCCACGGGACGCGGCGCATGGGCGGTGGCGGTGGCCGCGAACCGGTCGGCGCACAGCCGGCAGGCGGAAATCCGGGCAAGGAGGTCGGTCATCGCGGGCAAGCGTAGCGGGCCGACGGCACCGGGCAAGGCCCATGCCGGCACCGTCGCCCTGGCCGTGCCGCGGCGGTGCGGCCCGCGCTGCCCGATCCGTTCGGATGAGGCTGTGTTAGCGACCGGTTAGGGACAAGCCCTTAGGGTGAACGCCGTGTGTGCAGTACGAGTGCGTTACGGGTGATGCTGGAGTTCGATACCGTCAGCAAGTCCTTCTGGACGGGTCAGCAGCGCAAGGTCATTCTCGACCGCGCGTCGTTCCGCGTCGACCTTGGCCAGTCGCTGGGCATCCTCGCACCGAACGGCACGGGCAAGACCACCGTCATCAACATGATGGCCGGGCTGGAACGGCCCGACGAGGGCCAGATCCGCCGCCGCTGCCGCGTTTCCTTTCCGCTGGGCTTCATGGGCGGCGTGGTGCCGCGCTACACCGGCACCGAGAACGTGCGCTTCGTCGCCCGGCTCTACGGGCTCGACCCCGATTACGTCGAGGCGTTCTGCCGCTGGCTGGCCGGGATCGCGGAGTATTTCGACCAGCCGGTGGGCACCTACAGCGCCGGGATGCGCGCGCGGCTGACCTTCGCGCTGCTGCTGGCGCTGGATTTCGACATCTACCTGATCGACGAGGGCATGCCCTCGACCACCGACACCGCGTTCAACAAGCGCGCCGGTGCAATCCTGCGCGACCGGCTGGAGCGGGCGACGGTGATCGTCGTCTCGCATCAGGCCCGCACGCTCGAGAAATTCTGTTCCCGCGCCGCCGTCCTGCGCGACGGGCAGCTTTTCATGTTTGACACCTTGGAAGAAGCGAAGCGCCTTTATGACTACGACACCCAGGGCTAGGAAACCTCATCCCGCCGCCGACACCCGACCGGCGGAAGCGCAGGAAGACGGCCTGCCGCCACCCGGCCGGCCGGAGCGGACACCGAAGGACGGCGGCAACGGGGCCGCCGGGGCGGGCCCCGACAGCGCCGCCGAGATCGCCGCGATCCGGGCCGAGGGGCTGGACGGCAAGCAGCTGCGCATGGCCCGCCGGCTTGCCGCAAGGCACGGGATCGAGGCGACATCGGATTACGACGCCGTGCGGCTTCTCAGGCGCCGCGGTCTCGATCCGTTCCGCAAGGTGGGGCTGTTCGAGGTTGTCGAAGGCGCGCCGGGCGCAAGGCCGACCGGCCGCGCCCACCCCGCCGGCGCGGCGCCGGACGCGCCCGGAACCGCCGGCCGGCCCGCGACCCCGGCAGAGGATGCCGAGGCCGTCCGCGCCCGCGAGATCCGCCGCATCCAGCGCGACATCGCGCGCCGCCGCCGGCTGCGGCTGGCGCTCTTGTGCGCGCGGCTCGCCGTGTTCGTGCTGCTGCCCGCGCTTCTGGCGGGCTGGTACTTCTTCCGGATCGCGACGCCGCTTTACGGCACGCAATCGGAATTCGTGATCCAGCAGGCCGAGGCCGGGGCCGCCGCCGCCGGCGCCGGCGCGGGCGGCATGTTCTCGGGCATGTCGCTGGCCACGGCACAGGATTCGATCACCGTGCAAAGCTACCTGCAATCCCGCGAGGCAATGCTGCGGCTCGACGCCGACCTCGGCTATCGCGCGCATTTCTCGCGCCCCGAGATCGACCCGCTGCGGCGGCTGGAACCGGAGGCGACGATGGAGGCCGCCTACCGGCTCTACCAGCGCAACGTCACCATCGGCTTCGACCCGATGGAGGGCATCATCCGGATGGAAGTGGTCGCCGCCGACCCGGAAACCAGCGCAGCCTTTTCCCGCGCGCTGATCGGCTATGCCGAGGAACAGGTCGACCAGTTGACCCAGCGGCTTCGGGCCGACCAGATGACCGGCGCGCGCGCCAGCTACGACGCGGCCGAGGCGCGCGTGCTTGCCGCGCAGGACCGCGTTCTGGCGCTTCAGGAACGGCTGGGCGTGATCGACCCGGCGACGGAGGCCGGCGGCGTCATGGCCCGGATCGCGGGGTTCGAGACGGAACTGGCCCAGAAGCGGCTGGAGCTTGGCCAGCTTCTGGACAATCCGCGCCCCAATGCCGCGCGGGTGGCCGGCGTGCGCGGCGATATCGCCCGGCTGGAGGCGCTGATCGCCGGGCAGCGCGCCACGCTGACCCGCGGCAGCGACGGCGCCGCCTCGCTCGCCGCGATCACCGGTCGGCTTCGGATCGCCGAGGCCGAACTGGAAACCCGCCAGCAGATGCTGGCCCAGGCCGCGCAGCAACTCGAAGCGGCGCGGATCGAGGCCGACAAGCAGGTGCGCTACCTGTCGCTTGGCGTCTCGCCGATCCCGCCGGACGAGGCGACCTATCCGCGGTCGGCCGAAAACACGCTCTT
>CAYUXM010000164.1:0-7053 GCA_964448765.1 uncultured Rhodobacterales bacterium | reverse complement strand
GTCCGCCGCCCAGATCCGGCGCGCGAGGATCGCGGCGACCGGCGGCTGGCTGATCGCCGACGTCGCCGGTTCGGTGCCCGAGGCCCAGGCCTCGGGGCCGAGGAAATAGTCGGGATCGGGCCGCCAGAACACGATATGCGGGATCATCCCGTCGGCCCATTGCGCGGCGCACAGCGTTTCCAGCTCGCGCCACGCGCGGTCGATGTCGAAACTGGCGAAACCCCAGGCGGCGAAGGCCGAATCCCAGTTCCACTGGAACGGGTAGAGCCCGGCGGTGGGGATCGTGTAGCCGCCCCGGTCATTGCCGCGCAGGATCGCGCGGGCGGCCTCGTCCAGCGCCGCGCTCATCCCTTCACCGCCCCGGCGGTCAGCCCGCGCGTCATGAACCGTTCCAGCCCCAGGAAGATCACCATGATCGGCACGGTGGCGATCACCGCGCCGGCCATCAGGTGCTGGCGCGGAATCTCCGAGGAATTGAGCGAGGCGATGCCGCGCGTCAGGGTGAATTTCGACGGATCGTCGAGCAGCATGAAGGCCAGCAGGAACTCGTTCCAGGCGATCATGAAGACGTAAAGCGCGACCGAGGCGAGCGCGGGCAGCGACAGCGGCAGCGTGATCCGCCAGATCACCTGAAGCCGGTTCAGCCCGTCCATCAGCCCGGCCTCCTCGACTTCGGCGGGCAGGCCGCGGAAATAGCCCTGCAGCATGTAAAGCGCCACCGGGATCGTCGTGACCGGGTAGATCAGCACGATGCCGAGGATCGTGTTGCGCAGCCCGGTGCTGGAAAAGGCGATGTAGATCGGCAGCGCCAGAACGATCATCGGCACCATGTAGATCAACAGGATCGAGCGCGAGAAGGCCGCGCGCCCGGCAAAGCGCAGCCGCGCCACCGCATAGGCCCCCGGCACGCTGAACAGCAGCGTGATCAGCACCGTCAGCACCGAGACATAGAACGAGGTCCACAGGTAAAGGCCGAAGTTGAATTCCGTCAGCAACTCGGCGTAGCTGCGAAACAGGGCCCAGCCCTTCGACAGGTCGACCGAGAAATCCAGCGGGTTGAGCATCAGTTCCGACTGGTTCTTCAGGCTGGTCATCACCATGACGTAGAACGGGATGACGACGATCGCGGTGAAGAAGATGTAGCCGATGCCCGACAGAAGGCCGATCACCGCGGCCTCGAACTCGTGCCGGCCCGTCGCGCCCGTCGGCATTGCGCGCAGGATATGCGCCAGCGGCCAGCCGATGCCGGCCCCGGCCAGCGCCCCGGCGAAAAGCCGGCCCGCCGGGCCCGCGCCCTCGGTCACGATCGGGCCGGTCCCCGCGAAGGTCAGGCCCAGGCCGGCCGCCACGCACAGCCCGGCGAAGGCCCGCCCGCCCGGCAGCGCCAGCGCCGCCCAACCCAGCGCCGCGCCGCACAGGATCGACAGCGTCAGCGAGGGGCGATAGGCGTCGCCGGTCACAAGGCTCATCGCCACCGCGACGGTGGTGGCGATCACGAAGGTCCAGACCGCCGCGATCAGCGGCGCGGCGACGAGGCCCCGGCGCAGCGACCTCACAGCCCTTCCTCCCGACTGAGAAACCGGAAGAACAGCAGCGAAAACAGCAGCAGGCACAGGAAGATCACCACCGCCACCGCGGCCCCGGCGCCGATGTTCGACACCGCGAAGGCCTGTTCGTAGACGGCCACCGTCAGCGTCCGCGTGCCCGCGCCGCCGCCGGTCAGCAGAAAGATGTCGTCGAACTTGTTGAAGGTCCAGATGAAGCGCAACAGGAACAGGACCGACAGGATGCCCCAAAGCATCGGCATGGTCAGGTACCAGAACTTCTGGAACGGCGAGGCGCCATCCATGTCGGCGGCCTCGTACATGTCGGTTTCGATCGATTGCAGCCGGGCCAGGGTGAACAGGAAGCACAGCGGGAAATAGCCCCACATCGCGAACAGCGTGACCATGATCAGCGCCCAGGGCCGTTCCCCGAAGAAATTGATCGGCCCCGTCGTCACCCCCATCTGCACCAGCAGCGCATTGGCCGAGCCCGAGAACGGATCGAACAGGATCACCCAGGCAAAGGCCACCGCGATGATCGGCGCCACGTAGGGAAACAGGTAAAGCCCGCGCAGGATGCCCTGGCCCCGGAACGAGCGGTTGAGAAGGAGTGCCGAGAACAGGCCCAGCGCCAGCGCGCCGATCGTGCCGAAGAAGGTGTAGAACAGTGTCACGCCAAGGGTGGCAAGGAATTCGCCGCCGTCGAAGACCCGGCGGAAGTTGTCCAGCGTGAATTCCGCGTTGGTCAGGATGTTCTCCGACGATCCGCGGATCGTCGGCAGGCTGCCCTCCAGCGCCGCCTCGGCCGCGTCGATATCGCCGGCGATATCGACGGGGATGCGATAGCGTTCGTTGTAGCCGCCCTCCATCCGGTCGATCCGGCAGCTGATCTCGCGCCCGTCGAGGCGGCAGAAGCCCGGCAGGTCGGCGGCGAGGCGCACGCCCTCGGGCAGGGTGTCGCGCAGGATGACATCGGTGATTTCTAGGTCCCGGCTGGAATTGCGCAGCCGGTATTCCAGTTCCGGCACGTCGCCGCGGGTGCGCAGGCTTTCGCGCACCATCGGGGTGGGCGGGCGCAGATCGGCCAGCCCGACCGGCTTGAAGCTGATCCAGAACACCGCGAAGAGCGGCAGCACCACGACCAGCGCCACCGCCGCGATCGTCGGGAACAGCAGCGACCAGGCCAGCCGCGCCTCGCGGCGCGCCAGCGCCCCGCGTCCCTTCGGTGGGGTGATCTCCGTCATCGCGCGCGTGGCGGCAGGGGGCGGGCCGGCCCGGCCCGCCCCGGCCGGCTCACTCGATCCGGGCCAGTTCGTCGTTCATCGCCGCGACGGCGGCGGCCGCGTCGATGTTCCCGTCGATATAGTCCCGCACCACGCGGTTGATCGCCTGGCTGTTGATGATCTTCGAGGCCAGCGCCAGCTGCCCCTCGGCCACGCCCCAGCGCTGCGCGACGTCAAGCCCGGCGACGATCTCGCCGATCATCTCGGCGGGGTAGAGATCGCCCAGCGGCGCCTTGCGATCCACGCCCACCGGCAGCCCGGCCCAGGCATCGACGAAGGCGGTGGGGTTCTCGGCGGTGCCGCGGCGCACCGGGAACTTGCCCTCCGGCGCGATCGACAGCGTGTCGGTATAGCCTTCGTTCATCGAGTACTCGACGAAGGCGATGGCCTCGTCGGTCCTGGCGTCGGCGGTGATGCCGAAGAAGTTGGTGCTGGACCAGGCGGCACCCTCGGGGTTCGACGGGCCGGCGAAATTGGTCACGATCCCGGTCTTCGAGGCCAGTTCCGGCGAGGTCGGATCGTCGTTGATCGTCGGCGGCGCGCTGTCGCGCAGGCCGGCGAGTTCATCGAGGATGAAGGGCGACCAGATGATCATCGCCGCGTCGCCCGCGAAATAGAGCGTGCGCGACTGGTCCCAGTACAATTCGCCCGGCGGGCTGGCCTCGGCGATCGCCTTGTAGAACTCCAGCACCTCGGTGGTGCGCGCCTCGTCGAACCCCTTGAAACCGTCGGCATCCACCGGCGTCGCGCCGTTGGCGAGGAAGACATGCTCCAGAACCTGGCTCATGAATGCCTCGTCGACCTTGGTCGCGGCGACGAAACCGAACATTTCCGGCGGGTTGTGCAGCGCCTCCAGCGCGGCGACGACATTGGCGTAGGTCGTCGGCGGTTCCAGCCCGGCGGCGTCGAACAGATCCTTGCGGTAGACGATCATCTGCGTCCAGCCGTCCGAGGGCACGCTGGCCCAGCCATCCTCGGTCGCGACCATGCCGAGCGTGCCGGCGGCGAAGGTGTCGGGCCCCAGCGCCTCGATCGCCTCGCTGGCCGCGTCGCCGTCGAGGATGCCGGCCTCGAGCCAGGGCAGGGCGTAGGACAGCGGGTGATAGATCACGTCGGGCAGGTCGCTGGCGGCGAAGGCCGCCGTCGCGCGGGTGCCCAGTTCGCTTTCCGTGACCGGGATCACCTCGACGGCGATGCCGGTCGCGGCCTCGAATTCCGCCGCCATCTGCTGCTGCTTGGCCAGCCGGTCGGGCTGTTCCTCGGTCGTCCAGAACCGGATGTCGGCCAGCGCCGCGCCGGCGCCGAGCGCCAGGGCGAGGGAACTGCCGAGCAGCAAACGGCCCACCGGGCCGACAACGCGATTGGTCATCGTCTTTCCTCCAGGTTGTTTTCGAATTTTCCTTGGACGGGAGAGCCGAGCGGGATGTGCGCGCATCCCGAAGACGGACGGCACGAGGGTCGGTGTGGCCAAACACGGCCGCGATACCCGGCATTGCACAAGAAAACTCCTCCCTGCGGCGAGGATTGCCCAGCGAACCGGGTTTGGCAATGCCTTGGGGGGCGTGGCGCGGCTGTCCGCGCCGGCCTGCCCGGAAACCGGGCAATCGCCGGGGTCAGCTTTCGTATCGGGTCGCGCCGCGGCGGCGTTCATCCACGGGTTGCGGGCGGATCATCGCGTTGTGGGCGCGCTGTTCGCAATGCGCGCGCGGGCAGATCCGGCAGTTGATGCCGATCGGCGTCATCCGCGCGCCCTTGACGCTGAAGTCCTCGGCATAGCCGATCTCGGCGGCATGTTCGATCCCGCAGCCCATCGCCACCGCCAGCCGCACGTCCTGCGCGTGGCGGGCGAAGCTGGGCCGGTCGACGGTGCGCGAGATCACGAAGAACTGGCTGGCGTCCGGCATCTCGACGAATTGCGGCACGATCCGCCCCGGCGTGCGGAACGAGGTATGCACATCCAGCCGCGGGCAGGCGCCGCCATGTTCGGCGAGGTGGAAATCGGTCGCGTTGAACCGCTTGGTGACATTGCCGGCCTTGTCGATCCGAAGAAAGAAGAACGGCACCCCGGCGCGGCCCGTGCGCTGCAGGGTGGTGGCCCGGTGGCAGGCCTGTTCGAAGCTGACGCCGAAGCGGGTGGCGAGATGGTCGAAATCGTATTTCGAGCCGCGCGCCTCGGCGAGGAAGGCGTCATACGGCATCAGCACCGCCGCGGCGAAGTAGTTCGCCAGTTCCACCCGGCAGCGCGCCAGCCCGCGCGGTTCGGTGATGCCCGAGCCGGCCAGCAGCGCGTCGAGCCTTTCGCGCTGTTCGATCAGCCCGGTGACATGGACCAGCTGGAACACCCGGTTGGGGTAGTCCAGCGCCTCCGACAGCAGCACCTCGCGGCGCGCCTCGTCATGGGCGCGCAGCGCCTGCGGCAGGTCGGCCGCCGGCACGACCCGGACGGACAGGCCGAGGTCGTCGCGCAGCCGGCGCTTGAGATGCCAGTAGGTCTCATCCGCGCTGGGCGGCGATCCGCCCCAGAACGCCTCCGCCGCCGCCTCCAGTTCCGCGAAATGGTTCTGCCGGCCGCGGAAGAACCCGTGCACCGCCGATTCGGGCGAGGCGGCGATGATCGGCCCTTCGGTCAGCGTCTCGCCGGCGCCGGCGACGGACAGCAGCCGGTCGGTCGCCGCCTGGTAGGCGCGATGCAGCCGCAGAAAGGATTGCGCGAGGTCGGGGCTGTGCACCAGCGCGGCGCGCAGTTGCGCAAGGTCGGGCCGGCCCTCTTCGAACAGCGGATCCTGTAGCGCGGCCCGCAGGTCGGCCAGTACCGCGGTCGCGTCGCCCTCGGCGATGTCGCGCCAGTCGACGCCGTAGACCTCGAACAGCTTAAGCAGCACCGGCACCGAGACGCTGCGCTCGTTGCGCTCCAGCAGGTTGACGTAGGAGGTGGAGATGCCCAGCGCGCGCGCCATCGCGGCCTGGGTTTCGCCCCGGTCCAGCCTGAGCCGCCGCAGATGCGGGCCGATGAACTGTTTCTGCATCCGTCCACTCCGTGTGATTTACATTTACACAGAATTTGCATCTTGTAAATTCTCGCGTTTACAGCAGAACCCGTTTTCATTTTGCACATCGGGGCGGGGCAGGCATCGTTCCCCTGACGCCGATTGCGGCACAGGGAGGACATGCCATGCGGACCGGAACCACCCATCTTTTCATCCCCGGGCCGACCAACGTGCCCGAAACCGTGCGGCAGGCGATGAACGTGCCGATGCAGGACATGCGCGCGCCGGATTTCGGCGACCTGACGCTGGGCCTGTTCACCGACCTCAGGCGCGTGCTGCGCACCGAGTCGGGCAGCGTGTTCCTGTATCCCGGCTCCGGCACCGGGGCCTGGGAGGCGGCGATCACCAACACGCTCAACCCCGGCGACAAGGTGCTGATGTCGCGCTTCGGCCAGTTTTCCACCCTCTGGGTCGAGATGGCCGAGCGGCTGGGCCTCGACGTCGAGGTGATCGACGTGGCCTGGGGTGCCGGCGTTCCGGTCAGCGAATACGCCCGCCGGCTGGGGCAGGACCGGCTGGGCGAGATCAAGGCGGTCTTCGTCACCCATAACGAAACCGCCACCGGCGTCACCTCGGACGTGGCGGCGGTGCGCCGGGTGATGGACGAATGCTTCCATGACGCCCTGCTGTTCGTCGACGGCGTGTCGTCGATCGGCTCGATCGACTTCCGGATGGACGACTGGGGCGTCGACCTCGCCGTGACCGGCAGCCAGAAGGGGCTGATGCTGCCCGCCGGTCTCGGCATCCTCGGCGTCAGCGAGAAGGCGATGGCGGCGGCGAAGACCGCCACGATGCGCCGGGCCTATTTCGAATTCGCCGACATGCAGGCGATGAACGCCAATGGCTATTTCCCCTACACGCCGCCGACGCAACTGTTCCACGGCCTGCGCCGCTCGCTCGACCGGATCTTCGAAGAGGGGCTCGACAATGTCATCGCCCGTCATCACCGGCTGGCCGAAGGCGTGCGCCGCGGCGTCGCCGCCTGGGGCATGAACCTGGTGGCGGAACATCCGACGCTCTATTCCGATACCGTCTCGGCGATCCGGGTGCCCGAGGGCATCGACGCGCGCGAGGTGCTGCGGATCGGCTACGAGCGTTACAACACCTCCTTCGGCTCGGGCCTCGCGCGGCTGGCGGGCAAGGTGTTCCGCATCGGCCACCTGGGCGACCTGAACGAGG
>CAYUXM010000163.1:0-7079 GCA_964448765.1 uncultured Rhodobacterales bacterium | reverse complement strand
ACATCGGCGGCGGGATCGAGGCCGGGCTGGCGATCGTGGTGATGGCGATCGCGCTTGACCGCGCCAGCCAGGCCTTCGCCCGGCGTGGCCAGCGGCATCCGCCGACCGGCAACCTGCTGCAACGCCACCCCTGGGCCGGGACCGTGGTTCTGGTGATCGGGGGCACACTGATCCTGGGACAGCTCGTGCCCGCCGTGCAGACCTATCCCGAGGCGCTGACGGTGACCACCGGGCCGTTCTGGTCGGACGCGATGGAATGGATCAACGTCAACTTCTTCGACACGTTCGAGGCCGCGAAGACCGCGGTCCTGACCTGGGTGCTCTTGCCGGTCAAGCAGTTCTTCGGCGGCATCCCCTGGGGCTGGGGGATCATCGCCACCGGGCTGATGGCCTGGCGCGTGGGCGGCTGGCGGCTGGGGCTTCTGGCGGCGCTGCTGGCCGCCTTCATCGCGGCCAGCGGGCTGTGGGCCAAGGCGATGGTCACCGTCTACCTGTGCGGCGTGTCGGTGGTGATCGCCACGCTGATCGGCATTCCGCTGGGTATCCTCGCCGCCGAGCGGCCGCGCGCCGGCCGGGTGATCCTGGGCCTGATGGACACGTTGCAAACGCTGCCCAGCTTCGTCTACCTGATCCCGGTGGTGATGCTGTTCCGGGTCGGCGATTTCAGCGCGATGATCGCGGTGATCCTCTACGCGCTGGCGCCCGCCGTGCGCTATGCCGCCCACGGCGTCGGCGACGTGCCCGAACCGCTGCTGGAGGCCGGGCGGATGGCCGGCTGCACCCGCGCCCAGCTGCTGTGGCGGATCAAGCTGCCGCTGGCCACGCCGCAACTGCTGCTGGGGCTGAACCAGACGATCATGCTGGCGCTGTCGATGCTGGTGATCACCGCGCTCGTCGGCACCCGCGACCTCGGCCAGGAGGTCTATATCGCGCTGACCAAGGCCAATGCCGGGCAGGGTATCGTCGCCGGCCTCGGCGTGGCCTTCATCGCGATCATCGCCGACCGGATCGTCAACGCGCTGGCCGAGGGGCAGCGCAAACGCCTGGGACTTGCCTGATGGACCCGATCGAACGCACCGCCGCGCTGAGCTGCTTTCGCGCCCCCGAGCAGATCGAGATGCTCGGCGGCGGGATCACCAACATCAACCTCAAGGTCACAGACGGCGGCCGCGCCTTCGTCGTGCGGCTGGGCGAGGACATTCCCGAACATGGCGTGATGCGCTGGAACGAACTGGCGCTGAGCCGGGCGGCCGAGGCGGCCGGGGTGTCGCCCGCCGTCGTGCATCACGAACCCGGCGTGCTGGTGCTGGATTTCATCGCCGCGCGCACCTACGGCGAGGCCGATGTCCGCGACCCGGCGAACCTGCCCCGGATCGTCGATCTGGTCGCCACGGTGCACCGCGACCTCGGCGCGCAGCTGACCACGCCGGTGCTGGCCTTCTGGCCCTTCCAGGTCGTGCGCAGCTACGCCACGCGCCTGGCCGCCGACGGATCGGTGCATGCCGCCGCCCTGCCGCGCCTGATGGACGATGCCGCCGAGCTTCAGGCCGCCACCGGCCCGGTCGACATCGTGATCGGCCACAACGACCTGCTGGCCGCCAACATCCTCGACGACGGCGCGCGGCTTTGGCTGATTGACTGGGAATACGGCGGCTTCAACACGCCGCTGTTCGACCTTGCCGGGCTGGCGGGCAACAACGGGCTGTCCGAGGCGCAGGAACGCGCCATGCTGGAACAGTATTTCGATGCCCCGGCAGAGGCGCGCTGGCGCCCCTACCAGGCAATGAAATGCGTCTCGCTGATGCGCGAGACGCTGTGGTCCATGACCTCGGAAATCCATTCCGAGCTGGATTTCGACTATGCCGCCTACACCGCCGAGAACATGGGCCGGCTCGATGCCGCGCTGGCCGATTTCCGCAACAGCTGAGGATGCCAATGACCCTTCCCTCGTCATCGAAAATCGTCATCGTCGGCGGCGGCATCATCGGCTGTTCGACGGCCTATCACCTCGCCGCGATGGGCCAGGAGGTGCTGCTGGTCGAGAAGGCCAAGCTGACCTCCGGCTCCACCTGGCATGCCGCCGGGCTGGTCGGGCAATTGCGGTCGAACGCCAATGTCACCCAGCTTCTGGGCTATTCGATCGACCTTTACGACCGGCTGGAGGCCGAGACCGGGCTGGCGACCGGCTGGAAGATGAACGGCGGGCTGCGGCTGGCCTGCAACGCCGAACGCTGGACCGAGGTCAAGCGCCAGGCCACCACCGCGCACAGCTTCGGGCTGGACATGCAGCTTCTGACCCCGCAGGAGGCGCAGGACCTGTGGCCGCTGATGGATATCGGCGACGTGGTGGGCGCGGCCTTCCTGCCGACCGACGGGCAGGCCAACCCCTCCGACATCGCACAGGCGCTGGCGAAAGGCGCGCGGATGAAGGGCGCGACGATCGTCGAGGATTGCCCGGTCACCGGGATCGTGGCCGAAAACGGCCGGCTTGTCGGGCTGCGCACCGCGCAGGGCGAGGTGGCCTGCGAAAAGCTGGTCCTGTGCTGCGGGCAGTGGACCCGCGATCTGGCGAAGACCATCGGCGTGACCGTGCCGCTGGTTTCGGTCGAGCACCAGTACATGATCACCGAACCCTTCGGCGTGCCCGCCACCCTGCCGACGCTGCGCGACCCGGACCGGCTGACCTACTACAAGGAAGAGGTCGGCGGGCTGGTGATGGGCGGGTACGAGCAAAACCCGATTCCCTGGGCGGTGCGCGGGATTCCCGAGCCGTTCGACTTCCAGCTGCTGGAGTCGAATTTCGACCATTTCGAGCAACTGGTGGACCTGGCGTTGCCGCGGGTGCCGAAGCTGCAGGAGGCCGGGATCAAGCAGTTGCTCAACGGCCCCGAAAGCTTCACGCCGGACGGCAATTTCATCCTTGGCGAGGCGCCGGAGATGCGCAACGTCTTCGTCGGCGCGGGGTTCAACGCCTTCGGCATCGCCGCGGGCGGCGGCGCGGGCATGGCGCTGGCGGAATGGGTGGCCAAGGGCGAGCCGCCCTACGACCTGTGGCCCGTGGACATCCGCCGCTTCGGCCGCCCGCATACCGATACGGACTGGGTGCGGACCCGGACGCTGGAGGCCTATGGCAAGCACTACACGATGGCCTGGCCCTCGGAGGAACACGAAAGCGGCCGGCCCTGCCGCCGCTCGCCGCTTTACGACACGCTGAAGGCCGCCGGCGCGGTGTTCGGCGAGAAGCTGGGCTGGGAACGGCCGAACTGGTTCGCCGAGGCCGGCGAGGCGGCGCGCGACATCTACACCTTCGCGCGGCCGAACTGGCACGGCCCGGTCGGACGCGAACATCGCGCCGCGCGCGAGGCCGCGGTGCTGTTCGACCAGACCTCTTTCGCCAAGTTCATCCTGAAGGGGCCCGATGCCGAGGCCGCGCTGGGCTGGATCGCCGCGAACCGCGTCGACCGGCCTGTGGGCCGGGTGATCTACACCCAGATGCTCAACGATCGCGGCGGGATCGAATGCGACCTGACCTGCGTGCGCACCGCGCCGGACCAGTACTACATCGTCACCGGCACCGGCTTCGCCACCCATGATTTCGACTGGATCGCCCGCAACATCCCCGCTGGCCTGAACGCGCAGCTTGTCGACGTGACATCCTCGAACAGCGTGCTGTCGCTGTTCGGCCCGAAGGCGCGCGAGATCCTCGCCGCCGTGACACGCGACGACGTGTCGAACGCGGGCTTTCCGTTCGCCACGGCACGGCAGATCGGGATCGCCGGATGCCCGGTTCTGGCGCTGCGCATCACCTATGTCGGTGAACAGGGCTGGGAATTGCACCTGCCTACCGAATACGCCTGCACCGTCTACGACGCGCTGCAGGCGGCGGGGGCGGGGCACGGGCTGCGCAACGCCGGCTACCGCGCGATCGAGACGCTGCGGCTGGAAAAGGGCTATCGCGCCTGGGGGTCCGACATCGGGCCCGATCACACGCCCGACGAGGCCGGGCTGGGCTGGGCGGTGAAGCTGCGCAGCAACATCGACTTCAAGGGCCGCGCGGCGGTGCAGGCGCAGCGCGAAACCGGCGTGAAGAAGATGCTGGCGACCTTCACCACCGACCCCGAGGTGATCCTGTCGGGGCGCGAGACGATCTATCGCAACGGCAAGCGCTGCGGCTGGCTGAGTTCGGGCGGCTACGGCCACACGCTGGGCCGGGGCATCGGCATGGGCTATGTCCGCAACCCCGACGGGGTGGACCGCGATTACGTGCTGTCGGGCAGTTACGAGCTGGAGGTCGCGACCGAACGGTTCCCCGCCGAGGTGACGCTCGCGCCGCTCTACGATCCGGAGATGACGCGCATCAAGGCCTGACCGCGGTCAGCGGCCCGGCTGCCGGCCGGTCCTGCGGGCGGCGATGAAGCGCCGGCCAAGCTCCAGCGTGTAGTGCTCCAGCTCGGCCAGCACCCGGTCGGCGCCCGCGGCGTCGCGCGCCTCGATCCGGTCGACCAGCGCGCCGTGCAGCCCGATGATCTGTTCGCGCGACCGGGCGGTGAAGGTGATCATGTTCATCAGGGGCTGCATCGCCTCGACCGCGCCGGCCAGCTGATAGGACAGGATCGGGTTTCCGGCGGCATCGACCAGCGCGCGGTGCAGCGCCACGTCCGAGGCGCAGAACGCCTCGTCGCTCAGGCCCGGCCGGCCCTGGCGGCAAATCTCGGCCCGCATCGCGGCGAGGTCGTCGGCGCCCCGGCGGGCCGCCGCCAGCGCGGTGCAGGATTTTTCCATCGCGTAGCGCGCCTCGCAGGCGACCTCGAAATCGACCTCGTTGATCGACAGAAGCAGGGTGGAGGTCGTGGCATGCTGGGCCTGCGCCTCTTCGTACGAGAGCCGGCGGATGAAGGCCCCGCCGAAGGCGCCGCGCTCGGTCCGGATCAGCGATTGCGCGGCCAGCCGCTTGAGCGCCTCGCGCACCGTCGGGCGCGACACCTCGAAGGTTTCGGCCAGTTCGGATTCCGAGGGCAGCCGGTCATCGGCCGTCAACTCGCCGCCCAGGATGGAATCGCGCAGTGCCTTGGCGATCTGGGCCGGCAGGTCGGACCGTTGTTTTTGCTCGTTTCTTTTCATTTGTCTTACATTTAAAGGTCAGACATTTTATGGGCCGGAATCGATGCCGCCGGCAAGAGGGGGGAGCCTTGCTCGCATTGCGTATCAGATCGCTGCGCGGCGCGCACTGGCTGGCCTTCTTCGCCGCCACGCTGGCGGGCTGGGCGCTGATGTTCTGGATGGCGGTGCCGGCGGAGCTGCGGGTGCTGGAATCCACCTACGGCGCGGCGTTCATCGAGATGCTGTGCGGCGGCGAGGTCGGCGCGTCGGGGTTCGGCCCGGCCTTCGCGATGTGGGCGCTGATGAGCGCGGCGATGATGGCCCCCACGGCGCTGCCCGCGCTGGCAACCTATGACGATCTGTCGAATGTCGCCGCGACCGGGTTCTGGCGGCTCGTGGGCGGCTACCTGGCGGTCTGGCTGGGGTTCTCTGCGCTGGCGGCGCTGGCGCAGGTGGGGCTGTACCGCGCCGGGCTGATCGGCGGGCTGGGGCAAAGCCTGTCGCTGCCGCTGACCATGGCGCTCTTGCTCGGGGCGGGGCTTTACCAGTTCAGCGCGCTGAAAGAGGCCTGCCTGTCGCGCTGCCGCGCGCCCCTGACCTTCTTCATCCAGCACTGGGACGAGGGGCCGTTCCGCAACGGGCTTCGGCTGGGGCTCGACTGCGTCGGCTGCTGCTGGGCGCTGATGCTTCTGGGCTTCGTCGGCGGCACCATGAACCTGGCGTTCATGGGGCTGGCGATGGTGCTGATGACGCTGGAAAAACTGCCCGACATCGGGCGCCACCTGACGAAACCGCTTGGCGCGGCCCTGATCTGCGCCGGGCTCGCGATCCCGCTATTCTGAGGCACAGGAGACACCGATGGCACTCGACGCCGCGACCATTCCCGACTGGACGATCAAGGGCGAGCTGATCCTGAACTGCAACTGCACGGTGTTTTGCCCCTGCGTCGTCAGCCTCGGCAAGCATCCCCCGACCGAGGGCTATTGCCAGGCCTGGGTCGGCGTGCGGATCGACGAGGGCGCCTATGGCGAGGAAAGCCTGTCGGGCCTGAACGTCGGGCTGATCATGGACATCCCCGGCAACATGGGCCGCGGCAACTGGAAGGCCGCCGCCTATATCGACGACCGCGCCAGCGAGGCCGCCCATGACGCGCTGGTGGCGATCTTCAGCGGCGCGGCGCGGGGCACGACGGGCCTGTTCGGGATGCTGGTGGGCGAGTTTCTGGGCGCCGAACGCGCGCCGGTGGCCTTCGAGACCGAGGGCAACGCCCGCCGCCTGATGGTCGGCAAGAAGATCCAGGGCGAGGTCGTGCCGGTGACCAATGCCAGCGGCCAGGAAACGGTGATCCGCAATACCGATTACTGGATGGGATCCGACATCACGGTGGCCACCGCCACCAAGGGCCGGGTGCGCGCCTACGGCCGGGTCTGGGATTTCGATGGCCGGTCGGCCGAGATCTGCCAGATCGACTGGCACGGCCCGCGCTGAGCCGGCGGCGCGGGCGGCGCCGTCGACCAGGAGACGCCGGGGCGGGGGCCGCCATGGCCCGCCCCCGAAACCGCAATCGTGCCAACGGCTGGAGCAACACGACATGGCATTGCTTTCCCCCTCGCGCCGGGTGCGGCGCACGCCGTTCTCCGACGGTGTCGAAGCCGCCGGCGTCAAGGCCTACACCGTCTACAACCACATGCTGCTGCCTTCCGTCTTCCGCTCGTTGGAAGAGGATTACCGGCATCTCAAGGAGGCGGTGCAGGTCTGGGATGTCGCCTGCGAACGGCAGGTCGAACTGCGCGGGCCGGATTCCGGCCGGCTGGTGCAGCTGCTGACGCCGCGCGACCTGCGCTCGATGTTGCCCGGCCAGTGCTACTACCTGCCGATCGTGGACGAGACCGGCGGCATGCTGAACGATCCCGTCGCCGTGAAACTGGCCGAGGATCGCTGGTGGATCTCGATCGCCGACAGCGATCTGCTCTACTGGA
>CAYUXM010000162.1:0-7082 GCA_964448765.1 uncultured Rhodobacterales bacterium | reverse complement strand
TCCTTGGCGTGGCCTTCGTGTTCTTCCCGATCTGGCTGGCCTTCGTCGCCTCGACGGTGACGCAGGCCGATATCGTGCGCCCGCCGATGCCGCTGTGGCCCGGCCCGCATCTGGTGGACAACTACCGCGAGGCGCTGGTCGCCGGCGTCAACGTCCCGGTGGCGCGGATGATGTGGAACTCGCTGCTGATGGCGTTGGGGATCGCGCTGGGCAAGATCGTGATCTCGCTTCTGTCGGCCTTCGCGATCGTCTATTTCCGCTTCCCGTTCCGGCGGATGTTCTTCTGGCTGATCTTCATCACGCTGATGCTGCCGGTGGAGGTGCGGATCGTCCCGACCTACGAGGTGATCGCGGGCTTCGGCATGCTCAACAGCTATTCCGGGCTGATCCTGCCGCTGGTCGCCTCGGCCACCGCGACCTTCCTGTTTCGGCAGTTCTTCATGACCGTGCCGGACGAGCTGGCCGAGGCCGCGCGGGTCGACGGAGCCGGGCCGATGCGGTTCTTCTGGGACATCCTCGTGCCGATGAGCCGGACGAACATGGCCGCGCTTTTCGTGATCCTCTTCATCTACGGCTGGAACCAGTATCTCTGGCCGCTCCTGATCACCACCGATCCGGGGATGAACACCATCGTCATGGGGCTGAAGCAGATGTTCCCCTCGGGCGACGACCTGGCGAACTGGCCGGTGATCATGGCGACCTCGATCCTCGCGATGCTGCCGCCGGTCGTCGTGGTCGTGGCGATGCAGAAGCTGTTCATCCGCGGCCTTGTCGACAGCGAGAAGTGAATGGCGACCCTCAGCCTGCGCAACATCCACAAGAGCTACGGCGACACCGCCGTGATCCACGGCATCGACCTCGAGGTCGCGGCGGGCGAGTTCATCGTCATCGTCGGCCCCTCGGGCTGCGGCAAGTCCACGCTGCTGCGGATGGTCGCCGGGCTGGAGACGATCACGGCGGGTGAGCTGTTCATCGGCGCCGACCGGGTGAACGACCGCGAGCCGATGGACCGCAACATCGCGATGGTGTTCCAGAACTACGCGCTATACCCGCACATGACGGTGGCGCAGAACATGGGCTACGCGCTGAAGATCGCCGGCCGCCCGAAGGCCGAGATCGCCGCGCGGGTGGCCGAGGCGGCGCGGCTTTTGCAACTCGACCCCTACCTGGCGCGCAGGCCGCGCGACCTGTCCGGCGGGCAGCGGCAGCGGGTGGCGATGGGCCGCGCGATCGTGCGCGACCCCGCGGTGTTCCTGTTCGACGAACCGCTGTCGAACCTCGACGCCAAGCTCCGGGTGCAGATGCGGCTGGAGATCAAGGCGCTGCAACGCAAGCTGGGGGTGACCGCGCTTTACGTCACCCATGACCAGGTCGAGGCGATGACCCTGGCCGACCGGATGGTGGTGATGAACGAGGGCCGGGCCGAACAGGTCGGCACCCCGCTGGAGGTCTATGAGCGGCCCGCAACCCTGTTTGCCGCGCAGTTCATCGGCAGCCCGGCGATGAACCTCGTCGACGCGGTGGCCGAGGCGGGCGCGGTGCGGCTGGCCGATGGCACTCGGCTGCCGATCGCCGTGGCCGCCGAGGGGCCGGTGACGCTGGGCCTGCGGCCCGAACATGTCCATCCCGATCCCGGCGGGCCGCTGGCTGTCAGGCCGACATTGGCCGAACCGCTGGGCGCCAACACGCTGATCCACGGCACCTTGGACGGTGTGGCGCAGGATTTCGTGGCAAGCCTGCCGGGCGTGCACCGCGAGGCCGACCTGCCCGAAACCCTGCGGGTCTCCGTGCCCGCCGAGGCCATGCACCTGTTCGACGCCGCAACCGGGCGGCGGATCGGACCCTAGGCCGCGTGGGGCGCGGGCGCGGCATCCGCCGCCGCCCCAGTCACCCGGTCGTAGAGCGCCGCCAGCGCGGCCGCCGTCATCGCTATGTCGTGCCGCTCGGTGACCCTGTCGCGGCAGCGCTGCCGGCGCAGGGCGCGGGCCTGCGGCGCCTCCTCCGCCCAGTCGGCCACCGCGCGGGCCAGCGCGGCCTCGTCGCCCGGCAGGGCGAGAAAGCCGCAATCCGCCAGCAGGCCGGGCAGCCCGCCGACGGCATAGGCCGCCACCGGTATGCCACGCGCCATCGCCTCAAGCGCCGCCATCGGCAGCCCCTCGAAGACCGAGGGCATGACCAGCAGGCCGATCCCCGGCCAGTGACCGGCCATGTCCGGCACGCCGCCCCGAAACGCCACACAGCCGCCGGCCTCGGCCCGCGCCGCTTCCAGCAGCGGTCCGTCGCCGAAGGCCACGAAATCCTGCGCCGGCAGGGCGCGCGCGAGGCGGGCGAAGGCCAGCGGCCCCTTTTCCTCCGCCATCCGCCCGACGAAGGCCACGCGCCGGCCCGGTGGCGCCATCGCCGCCGGCAGCGCGATCCCGTTCGGGACCAGCACCGCGCGCGGATGCCGCGCGCATTGCGCCGGGCTGACGACGACCTCGGTTCCCAGCCCCGCCGTCGCCCGGTCGAGCGCGGTCCACAGCCCCACGCGCCCGCCGCCCGACGCGCCGCTGTGCATCGTCGAGACCGCCGGCACGCCGGCCAGCCGCGCCGCGAGGCGGCCGAGCAGGCCGGCCTTGTAGCCATGCGTGTGCAGAACCGTGCCGGGCCGCGCCCGCAACAGCCCCGGCAGCGCTCGCGCCCGACCGCCAAGATGGCGCACCGGAACGCCCGCCGCCGCCAGCGCCTCGACCATCGGATGCGGCCCGTAGCGGCGATGCAGCAGCAGTTCCGCGCCGATCCCCGCCCGCCGCAACGCCGGCAGAAGCTGCACCAGATGGGTTTCGATCCCGCCGGGGCGGGAACTGTCGACATAATGAAGTACGCGCGGGCTCATGCCGTCCTCTCCCAGAGGTCGCGATAGGCGGACAGCATCCCGGCATGGGAATGGCGGGCGCGGACGAACGCGCGCGGCGTCCCCGCCGAGCCGGCACCGCCGGACAGAACCTCCGCCAGCGCCGCGGCCAGCGCCTCCGGCGCCTCCGGCGGCACCAGCCGGCCGGTCGCAGGGTCCAGCGCCTCGGCCACCGCGCCGACATCCGCGGCCACCGCAGGGCAGCCGCAGGATTGCGCCTCCAGCAGCGCCAGCGGCAGCCCCTCGTGGCGCGAGGGCAGCGCGAAGACATCGGCGGCGCGATAGAGCGCCGGCATGTCGTCGCAACGGCCCAGGAAGAACACCCGCCCCGGCGCCAGCGCCGCCGCCTGCGCCGCCAGCGCCGCATGCTGCCCCCCCTCGCCGGCGATCGCCAGCCGGATGTCGCCGGGAAGATCGGCCAGCGCCGCGATCAGCAGGTCGATCCCCTTCACCGGCTCCAGCCGCGCGGCGGTCACGACCAGCGGCCCGCCGGGCGGCAGGCCAAGGGCCCGCCGCGCCGCCGCCCGGTCGCCGGGGGCAAAGCGCGCATCGTCGACCGCGTTGCCGATCACCCGGAACGGCAGGCCCAGCGCGGCCTCGCCCGCCGCCGCCACCGCGCCCGAGACGGCCACGCGCGCCGGCCGCAGCAGCCGGATCAGCGCGCCGGTGAGCCGCGCCGCGCGCGGATCGGCCAGGTGCCAGGCATCGTGTTCGACATGCACGAGCCGCGCCCCCGCCAGCCGCGCCGCCAGCCCGCCGTACAGAAGCGGCCCCTCGTGATGCGTCTGCACCACATCGACGCCCTCGGCGCGAAACAGCCGCGCCAGCCGCGGCACGAGGCCGGGCGCCAGCCCCGCGGGCCGGGCCATGAAATGCAGCCGGTCCGCCAGCGGCCCGAGACGCGGCCAGTGGGCCTGCGCCTGCCCCGCCTCGCCATCGAGGCTGACGGCGATCTGCCGCGCGCCGGCCGCCCCGGCCTCGATCATGCCCAGCACGAGGCTTTCGATCCCGCCCGGCCGCAGGTGCTGGACGACATGGGCCACCACCGGGCCGCGTCCGTCCGCGTCACGCCGGGGCATGGCCGACCTCCCCGCGCGTCGCCGCGCCGATCTGCAAGGTGAGCGCCGCGCCCGGCTCCAGCCGCGCCAGCAGCGGCACACCGGTCAGGTCCGCCACCATCGCCGGGCGGGTGATCGTGGTGTCCAGCATCTCGGCCCCGAAGGCCAGCCCCGCGCCCAGCGCCAGCCCGCCGGCGATCCCGGCGAGCAGGTAGACCGCCAGGGGCAGCGTGTCGGAGGCCAGCGGATCGTAGGGCGCATCGACCACGCGCACGAGGTCCGGCGTCGCCTCGCGGCCCAGCGCGCCGGTCACCCGCGCCATCTCGTAGCGTTCCGACAGCCGCGACAGCAACTCGCGCTTGACCTCGACCTCGCGTTCCAGCGCGGCGATCTGGCGTTCGACCTCGGCAAAGGCCCGCACCCGGAGGTCGAGCGCCGCCTCGCGGTCTTCGAGCGAGGCGATCTGGCTTTCCATCCGGTCGATCTCGGCCTTCGCATACTGCAAGGCGCCCAACTGGTCCTGCAGCAGCGACCGGGTTTCCGGCGTCGCCTCCGACAGCATGTTCCACAGCCGTTCGGTTCCGTCCTCGCCCTCCCAGCCGCGCCCCGGCCCGGCCAGCACCCCCTGCCGCAGCGCCTCGCGCCGCTCGGACAGCGCCGCGATCTCGGCCCGCGCCCGGCGAACCTGCGAGTGGTTCTCGGTATAGCGCACCAGAAGCCCGGCCAGCTGCGCCTCGACCTCGCCGATCCGCGCGTCGATCCGGCCGATGATCGGGTCGGTTTCGGCCAGCCGGCGCTGGTTGCGGCCCAGCTGCGCCTCCTTGCCCGCCAGGTCGGCGCGCAACTCGCCCAGCCGCGCGCGCGTCGTCGCCAGCGCCTCGACATTGCGGGCATGCAGCGCCGGCAGGCTTTCGGCATTGGCAGCCTTGAACGCGCCCAGTTCCGTTTCCGCCGCCGCCAGTTCGCGTTCGAACCGCGCGCGTTCCTCCGACAGGAACGCCTCCGACGCCATCACCGAGGATTGCGCGGGGGCCAGCAAATCCTGCGTGAACCGCGCGCCGATCGCCTCGACCACGGCGGCGATTCCCTGCGCCTGCGGCGAGGAGAACGAGATTTCCACCACCTCCTTGCCGATCAACCGGATCCGCATGTCGCGGCCCAGCGCCTCGACCCGTGCGAGTTGCTCGGTCTCGTCCATCTGCGGGCCGATCCAGCCCGCCACCTCGGCAATCGCGCGCAGCGCCGTTGCCGTGCCCATCTGCGCCACCAGCGCGTCCATCCGGTCCTTGAGATCGGTGGAGATCGTCAGATCCTCCAGAAACGGGTTGATCGCCGCGGGTTCCTGAACCAGCAGCGTCATCGAGGCGGAGAACCTGTCCGGCGCGGTCAGGCCCGACATCACGCCCGCGACCGGCATCGCCAGAAGCGGGATGACGATCAGGTAGCGCCTGCGCCAGGCGGCATAGGCGAAGATCAGGAACAGCGTCTGGATCGTGCGACCGAGGCCGACCATCGCCCTCACCCGTCCCCGTCGCCGTCCCCGTCGCCGGCGCCGCGCACCCGGGCCAGCATGTCGGCGACGCTGATCGCGGCCGGCGCGGCGATCGGCTCCGGCGCCTCCGGCGCGGTCGCGCCGGGGAAACTGGCGCAGCCCATCACCGCCCCCTCGGGCGCGAGCCCGGCCCCCGCCCCGGCCTCGGCGCAGAGCGCCGCGTGGAACGACACCGCCACCGGGTCCAGCCCGGCGGGCATCGGCCCGATCCCCGGCATCGCGGCCAGGCTGCCCGGCACCTGCCGGCTGTCGGCGGCCAGCAGCGCCATGTCGGCCGGCGGGATCACCGACAGCGGGCCGCTGCCGCAGGCGGCCAGGGCAAGGCAGAACGGCAGGGCGAACAGGCGCATGATGCTATCCTCCGATGCTTTGGGCCGGCCGGGCGACACGGCGCCACGGGCCGGCATGGCGACGCGCGAGGTAATCGACGGCGCCAAGGGTCGAGGCCAGTTGCGCGACCACCGCATAGGTGAGCGCGCGCAGGGCGCGCGGGCGGTCCTGCGGCGGCCACAGCCCCGCCAGTGCGGCGGCGAGGTATCCGCCGGCCTGCGCCAGCGCCAGAGCCGCGAAGCCCGCGCCGCCGGCAAGCCCCAGCACGGCGGAGCCCGCCAGCGCCACCGCCATCGCCGGGCCGACGAGCGGGCGCAGCCCCTTGCCCGACAGGAACACCAGCGCCAGCAGCGGGCGGCGCGGATCGGCCAGCGCGACGTGCCGCAGGCTTTGTTGCAGGTTGCCCGCGCCGATCCGGCGGCGGCGGCGAAAGTCCATCCCGCCGGTCGATCCCTCGCGTTCCGTCACCCGGATCGTCGGATCATGGGCCACCCGCCAGCCGGCGGCGGCCAGCCGCATCGGGATCGCGAAATCGTCGTTGATCGTGTCGGCGGGCAGCGGCGCGGCAAGCCCTGCGCGCAGCGCGTAGCAGGCGCCGTGCAGCCCCATCGGTGCGGCGATCCGGGCCTCGGCGGCCTTCAGCGCGGTCTGCCGGCGCCAGAACCGCGCCTCGCCCGTCGCGCCGCCCTCCGGCACCGCGTAGCCCGCGCCGATCGCGCCCAGCGCCGGATCTGCGAAAGCCGCCGCCAGCCGCCGCGCCGCATCCGCCGCCAGGTCGGCCGAACAATCGCTGACGATCACCACATCGGCCCCGGCCGCGGCGGCGAAACCGGCGTTCAGCGCCGCCACCTTGCCGCGGTTGCGGGGCAACACCAGCACCTCGGCCTCCAGCCCGCGGTGCGCGGGGTCGCGCAGCGCGGCCGCCGCCACCCGCTCCGTCGCGTCGGTGCAGCCGTCGAGCACGAGGATCAGCCGCAGCCGGTCGGCCGGGTAGTCCAGCGCCGCGGTATTGGCGATCTTGCCCGCGATCGTCGCGGCCTCGTCATGCGCCGGCACCACGATGGCAAGCCGCGGCAGCACCGCCCCGTCCCCCCGGTCGGGCGCCCGCCCCGGCCCCGCGCCGGGCGCAAGCCGGCCCAGCAGCGCCGGCCACAGCGCCAGATGCCAGGCCAGGAAGGCCAGCGCGAGCATGGTGATCGCTTCGACGAGGAACATGGCGGCAGGTCCGGGCGCGGTTTCCAGCAACGCC
>CAYUXM010000161.1:0-7102 GCA_964448765.1 uncultured Rhodobacterales bacterium | reverse complement strand
TCGGTCACCGCGGCGCCGGCGCGGGCGGCGATCAGCGCGCCCGCGGCCACGTCCCATTCCCAGGCCGGGCGCAGCGTCAGCATCGAATCGAACCGCCCCTCGGCCACGAGGCACAACCGGTAGGCCAGGGACGAACGGAAGTGCCGCTCCATCGGTGGCGGGCGGCCCTCGCGCCAGTGCGCGGGGTCGAGTGTCGGGCGGCCGGTCAGAACCCTTGGCAGGCCCGCGCGCGCCGTCGCCGGCAGCGCGATCGCCTCGCCGTTTCGGGTGGCGAGGCCGCCGGCTTCCGCCGCGAAGGTCAGATCATGCGCGGGCAGGTGCACGACCGCGGCCACCGGCCGGCCGGCCTCGACCAGCGCCAGCGACAGGGCGAAGTCGCGCGCGCCGTCGAGGAAGGCGCGGGTGCCGTCGATCGGGTCGACGATGAACACCCGCTCCCGCGCCAGCCGGTCGGGGGTGTCCGCGGTTTCCTCCGACAGCCAGCCGTGACCGGGGCGCGCGGCCGTCAGCGCCTCGCGCAGGAAGGTGTCGACGGCGAGATCGGCCTCGCTCACCGGCCCGGCGCCGCCGGGCTTGTCCCACATCTTCGGCGCGCGGCCCCAGTAGGACATCGCGATCCGCCCGCCGTCCTGCGCCGCGCGGACCAGCAGCGCGAGGTCACTCTCCGGCAAGCGTGAGACCCTCCACCAGCAGGCTGGGCACGACGGTGCTCAGGTGGGTGCGGGCATCGTTGGCGGGCGTGATCCGCAGCAGCATGTCGCGCAGGTTGCCGGCGATCGTGCATTCGTTGACCGGCCAGGCGATCTCGCCGCCCTCGACCCAGAAGCCCGAGGCGCCGCGGGAATAATCCCCGGTCGTGGGATTGATCGTCGCGCCGATCAGCGAGGTGATCAAGAGCCCGCGGCCCATCTCGCGGATCAGGTCGTCACGGCCGGCGGTGCCCTGCGTCAGCGCGATGTTCGAGGTGCCGGGCGAGGGCGGGGCGGAGGTGCCGCGCCGGGCGTTGCCGGTGCTTTCCAGCCCCAGCTTGCGCGCGGTGGCAAGATCCAGCACCCAGCCCGTCAGCACCCCGTCCTCGACGATCGCGCGGCGCGCCGTGGCCAGACCCTCGGCATCGAAGGGGCGCGAGCCGGCGATCCGCGCGCGATGCGGATCCTCGATCACCGACAGGCCGGCGGGCAGCACCCGCTGGCCCAGCGAGTCGCGCAGCCAGCTTGCCCCGCGCGCCACGGCGGCGCCGTTCGCGGCCGACAGCAGATGCCCGATCAGCCCGCCCGCGACGCGTTCGTCGAAAAGCACCGGCACCGCGCCGGTCGGCGGCCTGCGGGCCCCGGCGCGGGCGGCGGCGCGTTCGCCGGCCAGCCGGCCGACTTCGCCCGGGTCCGGCAGATCGGCCTGGTAGACCCGCGATTCCACCGCCCAGTCGCGCTCCATCCCCGTGCCCTCGCCGGTGATCGCCACCGCCGAGACCGAGCGCGAACTGCGCCCGTAGCCGCCGGAAAAGCCGTTCGTCGCGGCCAGGTGAAGCCGCCGCCGGCCATAGCCCGCCGAGGCCGACTGCACCTGGCTGACGCCGGAGACGGCCAGCGCGGCGGCCTCGGCGCGGCAGGCATCGTCCTGCAGCGCGGCCGGGTCGGGCTCCGCCGCCGGATCGTCGAGATCGAGCGCGGCGAGATCCCAGGACGTCGCGAGTTCTGCCGGATCGGCCAGCCCGGCGGTCGGATCCTCGGGCGCCTCGCGCGCCATCGCGACGGCACGCTCGGACATCTCGGCCAGCGTCCGGTCGGAAACATCGGAGGCGGACACGCAGGCCTGCCGCCGGCCGATCAGCACCCGAAGCCCGATCTCGACCCCTTCGGAGCGTTCGGCCTGTTCCAGCGCGCCGCCGCGCACGTCGATCCCGATCGAACTGTCCTCGATCGCGATGGCGTCGGCCGCCCCTGCCCCGGCCTTCGCCGCGGCGTCGAGCAGGCGGGCGGTCAGCGTCTCCAGCCGGTCGGTCATGGTGGTCCTTTCGCGTGTGTCCGCTTGGCAGGTAGGACAGCCGCGGCCGCGGCGCAAGCGCGGGCGCGAACGCGAATCGGCCCGCCCCTGCCGGGACGGGCCGAAGCCGTGCCGCCCGGGGCGGGTTACTGCAGCCGCTGGCCGTTGGCGTAGATCCCGCCGTCCTCGCGGAACTCGATCTTCGAGGACAGCGCATCGGGCCCGGTGGGCACCGCGAAGAGCCCCATCATCATCCGCGCGCCCATCGCCTGATCCTCGGGCAGAAGCCCCATCGCGACGAGCTTGTCGAGCAGCGCGTTGCCCCCGGTCAGCGCGAAGTCGAGCGCGCCAAGCGGCTTCGGAAAGCCCATCGACATGTCGGAATTGTCGAAGGTCAGCCCGCCCTGGCCGGTCAGTTCCGCGCCTGCGAGCCTGACCTCCAGCGCGGTCAGATCGAGCGCCTCAAGCTCGCCCGGCGGCGTCTCCATCTCCGCCGTGGCCGGATCGGTGATATCGACCAGCATGTTCGCCCGGCCGGCCAGTTCGACGATCACGGTCGCCGGGTCGCGCGGCAGTTGCGCCGTCGGGTCGATCATCGCCCAGATCTCGTCGGAGACGACAAGATCGACCAGTCGCAGCCCGAGGCCGAACGGCGCGTCCGGCCCGCTGGCCAGCGGCATGACGAAGGAATAGCCGCTTTCGGCCAGCGACAGGTTGACCGGGAACGGCAGCGAGGCGGAGGTCATCGCGAACTCGGTGCTCCGGCCAAGGCTCGACAGCCGCAACCCGTCCTGCGACATCGAGAAATCGACACTGCCGCCCTGGCCGGTGCCCTCGACCTGGACCGCCTCGCCCTCGTCGGCGAAATCGAACCTGTAACTGCCCGAGCCCGAGGTCAGCCCGCCGGTGACGTCGAGCCCGGCGGCGAGCGCCGCGGGCATGTCCTCGGGATCCATCGCTTCGGGCAGGCTCGCCTCGGAGGTGCCCGACAGGTCGCGCGCCACCCCGGTCATCTCGAACCGGCCGCTGCCCTCGGGATCGGCGGCCGAGATCGCGTAGGTCAGGCTCTCGCTGCCGAAATCGGAGGTGATGCGCTGCACCGCGCCCTGCGTCACCCGGTAGGTCGCCGCGGTTCCGGTCAGCATCGCCTCGACGGCCATCTCCATCGTGGTGTCGTCGACCGCCATGTCGCCCATCGTGAAGGCAAGCTCCGGCGCGGTCATCTCGTAGGTCATGTCCTCCGGTGTGCCGGAGGCGACGGTGACCATGCCGGACTGGCGCAGCAGCATCGACATGTCGATCTCTTCGCCCTCCTCGCCGGTGCCGCTCACCCGGATCGGCATCTCCTCCGAGGTCGTGATCTCGACCGTGCCGCCGGCCTCGCGCAGGCGGATCTCGGGGATCGTCAGGCTGAAGCTCATGTCGGGCTCGGTGCCCGAGAACACCGCGTCGGTGATCACCAGCGTGTCGCCCGAACGGGTCTGCCCGCCGGTTTCGACCTGCTGGCCCATGTCGGAATAATAGTCGATCCAGGCCTGCCAGACCTGATCGGCGGTGACATCGGCCAGCGCCGGCGTGCCGACCAGAAGGGCGAAGAGGCTCGCCGCGCCGACGTGAACTTTGAACTGCGTCATGAGAAACCCTTTCGGTCAGACCCGCACGGGTGGAGTGTTTCGCGCCCTCACCCGAGGGTCAAGCGCTTCGCGGCGGTGGAACCCGCCCCGACTTCCTGATTATCTGGTCTTGGCAAAGGGAACGTGAAGGCGGGACGGATGATCGGGGTGGAACGGGACGGCGGGCTGACCCGCGTGGTCATCGACAGGCCGGACAAGGCGAATTCGCTGACCCGCGTGATGCTGGAGGACATCGCGCGCGCGGCCGAGGCGGCGGCAGGGGACGGCACCCGCGTCTTCGTGCTGACCGGCCGCGGCAAGGTCTTTTCCGCCGGCGCCGATCTCGACGAGGCGCGCGCCGGGCTGGCGACCGACCCGGTGTGGGAACGGCTGTCCGCCGCGATCGCCGGGCTGCCCTGCCTGACCATCGCCGCGCTGAACGGCACGCTGGCCGGCGGCGCCTTCGGCATGGCGCTGGCCTGCGACCTGCGGCTGGCGGTGCCGGGCGCGACGTTCTTCTACCCGGTGATGAAGCTCGGGTTCCTGCCGCAACCCTCCGATCCCGGCCGGCTCGCCGCGCTGGTCGGCCCGGCGCGGGCCAGGATGATCCTGATGGCCGGCGCGCGGATCGGGGCCGAGGAGGCGCTGGCCTGGGGGCTGGTGGAGCGCGTGGTACCGGCCGAGGGGCTCGAGGCGGCGGTGGCCGATCTCGCCGCCGCGGCGCTTGGCGCCAGCCCCGGCCATGTCGCCGCGATCAAGGCGCTGGTGCCGTCACCGCCGCGCGCCGGCTGAGCCTACCGCCGCCGGCGCGGCCCGATGCCGCGGGAATGAAAGGTTGGCGGCCGCTTCGCCACCCAGGCCACGAAGCGCGCGATCCGCGGATGCGCGCGCAGCGCCGCCACCGTCGCGTAATCGCGCGCCAGCTCCGTCTCGGTCAGCGTGGCATGGATCTCGTCATGGCAGATCTGGTGCAGCCGCACCACCGGCCCGCCCTTGCCGCCGCGAAGCTTCGGCACGAGGTGATGCAGGCTTTGCCGCGCCTTGGGCGGGATCGGCCGGCCGCAGAGCGGGCAGATCGGGTCGTTTTCCTCCATTCCGGCGCCTTGTGAATGCCCCTGCTGCCTGCCACAGATTGGCGCGCGAGGCGGCGGAGGCAAGGATGGACGCGCTGGTGATCGGGGCGGGCCCCGCGGGGCTGATGGCGGCCGGCGAACTGGCGCGCGCCGGCCGCACCGTCACCCTGGCCGAGGCCAGGCCCAGCCCGGCGCGCAAGTTCCTGATGGCCGGCAAGTCCGGCCTGAACCTGACGATGGACGAACCGGCAGACCGGTTCCGCGCCGCCTATCGCTGCCCGCGGCTCGACCCGATCCTCGCGGAGTTCGGCCCGCGCGACGTCATGGCCTGGGCCCGCGGCCTGGGGCAGGAGGTCTTCACCGGCTCCTCCGGCCGGGTCTTCCCGGTGGCGATGAAGGCCAGCCCGCTGCTGCGCGCCTGGCTGGCGCGGCTGGACGGGCTGGGGGTGCGGCTGCGCACCCGCTGGCGCTGGACGGGGTTCGCCGATGCCGGGCTGGGCTTCGACACGCCGGAGGGGCGGCGGGTGCTTGCCCCCGCCGTCACCGTGCTCGCGCTCGGCGGGGCCAGCTGGGCGCGGCTCGGCTCCGACGGCGCCTGGGCGCCCTGGCTGGCCGACCGGGGTGTGCCGGTCGCGCCGTTCCGGCCGGCGAACATGGGCTTCACGGTGCGCTGGTCGGCTCACATGGCGCGGCATTTCGGCCAGCCGGTGAAGGGCGCGGCGCTGATCGCCGGGGCGCGGCGGCATCGCGGCGAATTCGTGATCTCCGAACGCGGGATCGAGGGCGGCGGCATCTATGCCGTCTCGGCCCCGGTCCGCGACGGCGCGCCCCTCGCGCTCGATCTCGCCCCGGACCTTTCCGAGGCCGAGGTCGCCGCCCGGCTGGCCCGCGCGCCGGGCAAGGACAGTGTGGCGAACCGCCTGCGCAAGGCGCTGAAGCTCGACCCGGTCAGGATCGCACTGATGCAGGAATGGGGCCGGCCGCTGCCCGGCGGCGACCGGCTCGCCACGCTGGTCAAGCACCTGCCGGTGCGCCATGACGGGCCGCGCCCGATCGACGAGGCGATCTCCACCGCCGGCGGCATCGCCTGGCCGGGGCTGACCGGGGGCCTCGAACTCAAGGCCCTGCCCGGCATCTTCGCCGCCGGCGAGATGCTGGACTGGGAGGCACCGACCGGCGGCTACCTGATCACCTGCTGCCTCGCCACCGGCCGCCATGCCGGCCGCGCCGCGGCGGCGGCCTGATCGTCGGTTTTGGTCTGGAAATATCCCGGGGGGCGCCGCCGCGGCCCCCGTCGAGGGGGCCGTGGCGGCCGGGGGGCAGAGCCCCCCGCAGCCCCGCGTCAAACCTCGTGACGGGCGGCGAAGCGCGCGCGCAGCTCCGCGTCATGCTGGCCGAGTTCCGGCGCGGCGTGGTCGAGCGCGAGATCGGCATCCGAGAACACGATGGGCGAGCGCACGCCCGGCACCCCCTCGAACTCGCGCCGGAGCCCGCGCGCCACGATCTGCGGATCGGCGAAGACCTCGGCCAGATCGTTGATCGGCCCGGCCGGCACGCCCTCGGCCTCGCAGGCGGCCAGCAGACCGGCCTTGCGCCAGCCCCGCGTCGCGGCCGTCAGCGCCGCGACCAGCGCCGCGCGGTTGGCGATCCGGTCGGCATTCGTGCGGTAGTCCGGCGCCTCGACCAGCCCCGGCAGTCCGAGGATGCCGCACAGCCGGCGGTACTGCGCGTCGTTGCCGGTGGCGATGATGATCCAGCCGTCGGCGCAGTCGAAGACCTGGTAGGGCACGAGGTTCTGATGCGCGTTGCCGATCCGGCCGGGGGCCGTGCCGGTGACGAGGTAGTTCATCGCCTGGTTCGCCATGATCGCGGTCGACACGTCCAGCAGCGCCATGTCGACATGCTGGCCCCGCCCGGTCGCGCGGCGCTGGTGCAGCGCGGCGAGGATCGCCGTGGCCGCGTAGCAGCCGGTGAAGATGTCGGCCACGGCCACGCCCACCTTCTGCGGCTGGCCCTCGACCGCGCCGGTCACGCTCATCAGCCCCGACATGCCCTGGATGATGTAGTCGTAGCCGGCCCGGTGGGCATAGGGCCCGTCCTGTCCGAAGCCGGTGATCGAACAATAGACGATCCCCGGGTTGAGGGCCGAAAGCCCCGGGTAGTCCAGCCCGAACTTCGCCAGCCCGCCGACCTTGAAATTCTCGATCACCACGTCCGCATCGGCCACCAGCCTTCGCACGAAGGCCCTATCCTCCGCCTTGCGGAAATCGGCGATCACGCTTTTCTTGCCGCGGTTGCAGGAATGGAAATAGGCCGCGCTGCGGTCGGCCCCGCGCTCGACGAAGGGCGGGCCCCAACGCCGGGTATCGTCGCCGTCCGGCGCCTCGACCTTGATCACCTCGGCGCCGAGATCGGCCAGCATCTGCCCCGCCC
>CAYUXM010000160.1:0-7114 GCA_964448765.1 uncultured Rhodobacterales bacterium | reverse complement strand
CCCGCGCCGATCCGCGGCTCCTCGCCCGCCAGCAGGCGGCGGATGTTGGCGGCGTGCCGCAGCCAGACCAGCGCGGCCAGCGCCAGCGCCAGCGCCACCGCATCTGCCCGGCCAAACAGCGCCAGCCAGACCGGCGCGGTGCCCGCCGCGACCAGCGCCGAGAGCGACGAGATGCGGGCCAGCACCGCCACCGCCAGCCATGTCGCGCAGGCGGCAAGCCCGGCGGGAAACGCCAGCGCAAGCAGCACGCCCAGGAAGGTCGCCACCCCCTTGCCGCCCCGAAACCCCAGCCAGACCGGGTAGAGATGGCCAAGGAAGGCCGCGAGGCCCGCGAGTTGCGCCGCGTCCGGCCCGACCGCCCAGCGCGCGATCAGCACCGCCGCCGCGCCCTTGCCGCCGTCCAGCACCAGCGTCGCCGCCGCCGCCGCCTTGTTGCCGGTGCGCAGCACGTTCGTCGCGCCGATATTGCCCGACCCGATCTTGCGCAGATCGCCCAGCCCCAGCGCGCGCGAGATCAGAACACCGAAGGGCACCGCGCCCAGCAGGTAGGCCAGCACCGCGGTCAGCGCGAGCAGGGCGGGGGCGGTGACGAGTTCCGGCAGCATCGCGTCAGGCCGTGACCGTCGCGGGGCCCTCGGGCAGCGGCTGGCCATGCACCTGCCGTCCAGCCACGAAGGTCGCCCGCACCCGGCCCTGCATCCGCGCCCCGTCGAACGGCGTGTTCTTGGACTTGGAGTTCAGCGCGAAACGGTCGAGCACGAAGGGCGCGTCGGGATCGAACAGCACGATATCCGCCGGCGCGCCCGGCGCCAGCCGCCCCTGCGGCAGGCCCAGCCGCCGCGCGGGGTTCAGCGCCAGCGCGCGGAACAGTTGCGGCAGCGTCAGGTCGCCCGCGTGGTAAAGCCGCATCGCGGCGGGCAGGATCGTTTCCAGCCCCACCGCGCCGGGCGCGGCCTCTTCGAAGGGCAGTCGCTTGGATTCCTCGTCGGCCGGCGTGTGCAGCGAGGCGATCACGTCGATCAGCCCCTCGGCCACGGCCTGCACCATCGCCAGCCGGTCGTCCTCGGACCGCAGCGGCGGGGTGAGCTTGAAGAAGGTGCGGTAATCGCCGACGTCGAATTCGTTCAGCGTGAGGTGATGGATCGACACGCCGGCGGTCACGTCGAGCCCGTTCGCCTTGGCCCGCTCCAGCGCCGGCAGGGTGCGCGCCACGGTGACCTGGTCGGCGTGGTAGCGCGCGCCGGTCATCTCCACCAGCCCCATGTCGCGGTCGAAGCCGATCCGTTCCGCCAGCGGCGAGACATGCGGCAGGCCGCGCAGGCTGGCGAACTTGCCCGCCGTCACCGCCGCGCCGCGGCTGAGCCCCGGATCCTGCGGATGGCCGACGACCAGCGCGCCGAGACTGCGCGCATAGGTCAGCGCGCGGGCCAGCACCCTTGTTTCCTCCACCACCCGGAACACGTCGGAAAACGCCACCGCCCCGGCATCGAGCAGGAAGCCGATCTCCGTCATCTCGCGGCCCGCGCGGCCCTTGGTCAGCGCGGCAATGTGCCGGATGCGGACGGGCGAGGATTCCCGCGCCCGGCGGGTGACGAATTCCAGCACCTCGGGGCTGTCGATCGCCGGGTCGGTATCGGGCCGGGCGATGATCGTCGTCACCCCGCCCGCCGCCGCCGCCAGCCCCGCGGTGCGAAAGCTTTCGCGGTGCCGCTCGCCCGGCTCGCCGATCTTCACGCCCCAGTCGACGATCCCGGGCGCCAGGCACAGCCCGCCGCAATCGAACACCGCCGCGCCCTCGGGCACCGGCGCCGCGCCCGCCGCCGCGATCGTGCCGTCGGCGCCGATCAGCACCGCGCCGGCGGTGTCCGTCTGCGCCTCGGGGTCGATCAGCCGCGCATTGGCCAGAACCGTGGGGCCCGTCGTCATTCCGCCACCCTTTCCGCACGCTCCGCCTTCGCCGCCAGCACCGCGTCGATCACCCCCTGCGGATCGGCCATGTGGCGCAACAGGTGCTTGCCGCCGCCCGCCGTCACGATCTGCACGTCGCCCATCAGCCGCCGCGCCTGCGTCACCTCCAAGAGCATCACCGCCCGCGCCTGCGGGCCGAGAAGCCGCCGGTCGGTCAGCCGCCAGCGCCGGGCCAGCGCCTCGGAGCGGAAGAACAGCGCACGAAAGCCGATGGCCGCGAAGGCCGCCAGAACGCCGATCACGATCTGGTCGGCCTTGCCGAGGATCAGCAGCACCACCATCGCCGCCGCGCCGAAGAACGCCGCAAGCGAGACATGGTCGCGCCAGTAGCGCGCCGGATCGGGTTCGAACGTGGCGATCAGCCGTTCGCCGTCGTCGAGGTCGATCTCGCTTTCCGGGCCGGTGCGGTAGTTCAGGACGTCGTCACGCTCAGACATCGGCACCCCCGGTCAAGGCCCGCCCGCGTTCGGCCCGCAGGTTGCGGGCCAGAAGGTCCATCGCAGCCATCCGCACGGCGACGCCCATTTCCACCTGTTCCTGGATCACGCTGCGGTTGATGTCGTCGGCCAGCGTGCCGTCGATCTCCACCCCCCGGTTCATCGGGCCGGGATGCATGACGATCGCGTCGGACGCGGCATGGGCCAGCTTCTCGGCATCGAGGCCGAAGCGGTGGTAGTATTCGCGCTCCGACGGGATGAAGCCGCCGTCCATCCGTTCCTTCTGAAGCCTGAGCATCATCACCACGTCGGCGCCGGTCAGCCCCGCTTCCATGTCGTCGAAGACCTCGCAGCCGAACTCGGCCACGCCGGGCGGCATCAGTGTGGGCGGGCCGATCAGGCGGACGCGGTTTTCCATCTTGCCCAGCAGGATCAGGTTCGACCGCGCCACCCGGCTGTGCGCGATGTCGCCGCAGATCGCGACCGTCAGGCGGTGGATGCGGCCCTTGGCGCGGCGGATCGTCAGCGCGTCCAGCAGCGCCTGTGTGGGATGTTCGTGGCGCCCGTCGCCGGCGTTCAGCACCGCGCAGTTGACCTTCTCGGCCAGCAGGTTGACCGCGCCGGAATTGGGGTGCCGGACCACCAGAAGGTCGGGGTGCATCGCGTTCAGCGTCAGCGCCGTGTCGATCAGCGTCTCGCCCTTCTTCACGCTCGATTGCGCGACGGCCATGTTCATCACGTCCGCGCCCAGCCGCTTGCCGGCCAGTTCGAAACTGGCCTGGGTGCGGGTCGAGGCCTCGAAGAACATGTTGATCTGCGTCATCCCCTCCAGCGCGTCGGCATGTTTCACCGTGCGGCGGTTGAGCTCGACATAGCGGTCGGCGAGGTCGAGGACGGTGCGGATTTCCTCGGGCGCGAGGGGTTCGATGCCCAGAAGATGGCGCGCGCGGAAGGTCATGGCTGCCCCGTGGTCGTGACAGGCCCGCTTATAGGAAGCGGGGCGCGGGGCGTCCATCGGCAATCGGGGGCTGGCGGGACGCGGTCCGGCGCGGGGTCCGGCTGGTTTCGCGCCACGGATGACGCGCGGGCGGCGACCGGCCCGAGGGGTGGGTGCGAAAGCGCCCGCCCCTGGGGGCGGGTCGGGCGCTGGCCGTGCTGGCGCACGGGCGGCAGGATGCGCCAGCAGTCGAGATCGCCCCGGAACCGCGGCCCCCGACGAGGCGATCGGGGATGCCCCCCGCGACCGCTACGCGGAACCCGCCGAAGCGCCGTTTTCGGGCGCGGGGAAACGGGCCGCCCCGCCGCTGCCGGGTGGCGCCCGACCGCGGGTGGGCGCCTCCAGGGGTTCTGCGGGGCGCTTTATGGTGCCGCAACCCGGACGCCGGTTCCGCTTGCGAGGTTGCAGAAGCGCCCGCCCGTGCGGGCGGTCGGGCGCTGCCCGGCGGCGCGCTTGGCGCGCCTTGATTCCGGGCGATCGGAGCCAACCGGGCCGGCCGTATCCGTCGCCGCGCGCCGGCCCATTGCCGCGCCCCTCCGCGACGACTAGCTTCAAGCCATGCAGCCCGATCCCGCCCGACTCGATCCCGTCACGATCCGCGCCCTGCTGGACTGGCAGGCGGAACTGGGCGCCGACGAGGCGATCGGCGACAGCCCTCGCGACCGATACGCCGAACCCGCCGAACCGCCCTTCGCCGGCGCGGCGAGGCGGCCCGCCGCACCGGCCCCGGCGCGCAAGCCCGCCGCACCGGCGCCCGCACCGGCCGCGCCCGCGATCGATCCGGTGGCCGAGGCGCGCCACCTCGCCGCCGCCGCGCATGACCTCGCCGCGCTGGCCGAGGCCGAGGCCGGGTTCGAGCATTGCGAGTTGAAGCGCGGCGCGCGCAACTTCGTCTTCGCCGATGGCAACCCGGCGGCCCGCGTGATGATCCTCGGCGAGGCGCCGGGCCGCGACGAGGACATCCAGGGCAAGCCCTTCGTCGGCCGCGCCGGGCAGTTGCTGGACCGGATGTTCGCCGCCATCGACCTGGCGCGCGGCAGCCCCGATCCGGCCCACGCCCTCTACATCTCCAACATCATGCCGTGGCGGCCGCCCGGCAACCGCGATCCCGACCCGGCCGAGATCGCGATGATGATGCCCTTCGTCGAACGCCATGTCGCGCTGGCCGATCCCGACGTGCTCGTGCTGATGGGCAACACGCCCTGCGCGGCGCTCCTGGGCAAGCGCGGCGTACTGCGGCTGCGCGGCCATTGGACGCAAGCGCTGGGCAAACCGGTTCTGCCGATGACCCATCCGGCCTATCTGTTGCGCAACCCCGCCGCCAAGCGCGAGGCCTGGGCGGACCTTCTGTCGCTCCGGGCCCGGCTGAGAGAGGTGCCATGAGCCGGATCGACGAGAGCAAGGAGTTCATCCCGGTCCGCTTCGCCGTGCTGACCGTGTCGGACAGCCGCACGCCGGGCACCGACAGGTCCGGCGACACGCTGGCCGGGCGGATCGAGGCCGCCGGCCATACCCTGGCCGCGCGGACGATCCTGCCCGACGAACGCGACCGGATCGCCGGGCAGTTGCGCGACTGGATCGCCGATCCGGGGATCGACGCTGTGCTGACCACCGGCGGCACCGGGCTGACCGGCCGCGACGTGACGGTCGAGGCGCATCGCGACGTCTACGAAAAGGAGATCGAGGCCTTCGGCACCGTCTTCACCATCGTCTCGATGCAGAAGATCGGCACTTCGGCGGTGCAGTCGCGCGCCTGCGCGGGGGTGGCCGGCGGCACCTACCTGTTCGCCCTGCCCGGCAGCCCCGGCGCCTGCAAGGACGCATGGGACGAGATCCTCGCGTTCCAGTTCGACTACCGCCACCGGCCCTGCAACTTCGTCGAGATCTTTCCGCGGCTGGAGGAACACCGGCGACGGAAGTGACGCGATGCCGCGTTCAATTCCCGGTGTCGGGTGTTGGATTGCCGGCCCGACCCGTTAAGTTACGCGCCGCGCGGCCCCGCCCGCGACCTGTCGAGGACGACATCACATGCGGTTCCTGATCCGCTCTCTCACCGGGCTGTTTCTTCTGTCGCTGACGCTGGGGCTGCTGGCGCTGGCCGGCTACACGGTGAAAAGCTCGATCGACGAGCGCATGGCGCGCGAGGCGCGTGCGCCGATGGTGCGGGAACGGGTGTTCGCCGCCAATGTCCTGACCGTCACGCCGGGCCGGATCGTGCCGGACCTCGCGGCCTTCGGGCAGGTCGAAAGCCGCCGGACGCTGGAACTGCGCGCCCCCGTCGGCGGCCGGATCGTCGAGATGGACGCCGGCTTCGAGGAGGGCGCGGCGGTCGAAGCCGGGCAGGTGCTGATCCGGATCGACCCGGCCCCGGCCCAGACCGCGCTGGACCTCGCGCGCGCCGCGCTGGCCGAGGCCGAGGCGGAACAGGCCGAGGCGCTGCGCGCGCTCGACCTCGCGCGCGACGATCTGGCGGTCGCCGAACGGCAGGCGGCGCTGCGCGAACAGGCGCTGGCCCGGCAGCGCGAGATCGACGGCCGCGGCCTTGGCACCGCCGCCGATCTGGAGACCGCGGAACTCGCCGCCGCGTCGGCCGCGCAGGCGGTGCTGTCGCGCCGGCAGGCGCTGGCGCAGGCCGAGGCGCGCCGCGACACCGCCGCGATCGCGCTGTCGCGGCAGCGGATCAACCTGGCCGAGGCCGAGCGCGACCTTGCCGACACGGTGATCCGCGCCGGTTTCGCCGGCGCGCTGTCGGGCGTTTCGGCGGTCGCGGGCGGGCTGGTCAGCGTCAACGAGAAGCTGGCCGACCTCGTCGATCCCGACGCGCTGGAGGTCAGTTTCCGCGTCTCCATCGCGCAGTACGCGCGGCTGATCGACGACGCCGGGCGGCTGACGCCGGCGCAGGTGACGATCGCGCTCGATGTGCTGGGGGCCGAGATCGTCGCCACGGGCCGCCTGTCGCGCGTCGGCGCGGCGGTGGGCGAGGGCCAGACCGGCCGGATGATCTATGCCGCGCTCGACGCCGCGCCGGGGTTCCGGCCGGGCGATTTCGTCACCGTGCGGGTGGCCGAACCCGAATTGCGCGGTGTCGCGCGCGTGCCCGCGGCGGCGGTCGCGGCGGATGGCACGGTTCTGGCGCTGGGCGAGGACGACCGGCTGGAAGAGGTCGCGGTGGACCTGCTCCGCCGGCAGGGCGACGACGTGATCATCCGCGCCGGCGCCGCCGCCGGACGCGAGATCGTGGCCGAACGCTCGCCGCTTCTGGGCGCGGGCATCAAGGTCCGGCCGTTGCGCCCGGCGGCCGACGGCGGCGCCGCCGCGCCGGTCGAGCCCGAGTTCATCGAGTTGACGGCGGAACGCCGGAAGGAGCTGATCGCCTTCATCGAGGGTAACGCCTTCATGCCGGAGGAGGCCAAGGCCCGGGTGCTGGCCCAGCTTCGGCAGGACAGGGTGCCGGCCCGCGTGGTGGCGCGGATCGAGGAACGGATGGGGGGCTAGGCGATGGCGCTTCCCGGCAAGGGCGGTCTCGGCGCGGGGGGTATCCTGTCCTATTTCACCCGCCACGGCACCGCGGCCAACCTCCTGCTGGTGCTGATGCTGGCCGCCGGCTTCGCCGCGATCCCGAACATGCGGGCGCAGTTCTTCCCCGACGTGATCATCCAGGAGATCGACGTCTCGGTCGCCTGGGAGGGCGCGGGCGCCGAGGATGTCGACC
>CAYUXM010000159.1:0-7131 GCA_964448765.1 uncultured Rhodobacterales bacterium | reverse complement strand
TGAAGCCGACCTCGATGCTCTACCGCAACATGGGCGCGATGGAGGTGGAGGAAACGCTGCGCGCCCATCCGGTCGACGGTGCGGTGCTGATGGGCGGCTGCGACAAGTCCACCCCGGCGCTGGTGATGGGCGCGATCAGCATGGGCCTGCCCTTCGTCTTCCTGCCCGCCGGGCCGATGCTGCGCGGCCATTACGCGGGCCGGGTGCTGGGCTCGGGCACCGATGTCTGGAAATACTGGGACGACCGCCGCGCCGGCGTGATCGGCAAGGATGCCTGGGACGGCGTGCAGGGCGGGATCGCGCGGTCCTACGGCACCTGCATGACGATGGGCACCGCCGCCACGATGATGTCGATCGCCGAGGCGCTGGGCCTGACCCTGCCCGGCGCCTCCTCGATCCCCGCGCCCGATGCCGGGCACAAGCGCATGGCCGCCGCCTGCGGCCGCCGGATCGTCGACATGGTCTGGGAAGACCTGGTGCCCGGCCGCATCCTGACCCGCGCCGCCTTCGCCAATGCCACCGCCGTGGCGATGGCGACCGGCTGTTCGACCAACGCGATCATCCACCTGATCGCGATGGCGCGCCGCGCCGGGATCGACTGGGGCCTCGACGATCTCGACCGGATCGGCCGCGAGGTGCCGGTGATCGCCAACATCCGCCCCTCCGGCAGCGACTACCTGATGGAGGATTTCTTCTATGCCGGCGGCCTGCCGGCGCTGATGAAGGAACTGGGCGACCGGCTCGACCTGTCCGCGCTGACCGTGACGGGCCGGACGCTGGGCGAGGAGATCGCCGGTGCGCAGGTCTGGAACGACGACGTGATCCGCCCGCTGTCGAACCCGGTCTATCACGAGGGGTCTCTTGCCGTGCTGCGCGGCAACCTCGCGCCCGACGGCGCGGTGATCAAGCCCGCCGCCTGCGACCCTAGGTTCCATCGCCACGCCGGCCCCGCGATCGTCGCCGACAGCTATCCCGACCTGAAGGCGATCATCGACGACCCGGATTATCCGATGACCCCCGATCACGTGCTGGTCTTGCGCAACGCCGGGCCGCAGGGCGGGCCGGGGATGCCGGAATGGGGGATGATCCCGATGCCGCAGGCGCTGCTGAAACAGGGCTGCCGCGACATGGTGCGGCTGTCGGATGCGCGGATGTCGGGCACCTCCTACGGCGCCTGCGTGCTGCATGTCGCGCCCGAGGCCTTTGTCGGCGGCCCTCTGGCGCTGATCCGCGACGGCGACGTGATCGAGCTGGACGTGCCGGCCCGCAGCCTGAACGTGCGCTTGACCGAGACCGAACTGGCGGACCGGCGCGCGGCGTGGCAACCGCCGCCGCCGCGCTACGACCGCGGCTACGGCTGGATGTTCGCCCGCCATGTCGAACAGGCCGACAAGGGCTGCGATTTCGACTTCATGCGCACCGATTTCGGCGCCCCGGTGCCCGAACCCGATATCTTCTGACCCGGCGGCACGGGACGGATGGATCGCGCGCGCCGCTGCGCCTAGACTGGCCACGACACCCCCGAACGCACCGAGGCACCATGACCGACCTGCCCCGCTTTCCCGATCTTGACGGCGCCTCCGTGTTCATCACCGGCGGCGGCTCCGGCATCGGCGCCGCGCTGACCGAGGGGTTCTTGCGGCAGGGCGCGCGGGTGGCCTTCGTGCAGCGCTCCGACGCGACCGGCTTCGTCGACGAGATCGCGCGGACGACGGGCAACCGCCCGCTGTTCCTGCCCTGCGACGTCACCGATACCGCGGCGCTGAAGGCCGCCATCGCCTCGGCGGCCGAGGCGCAGGGCGACATCTCGGTGCTGGTCAACAACGCCGCCAACGACATGCGCCACGCGACGCTGGAGGTCGACGAGGCGTTCTGGGACTGGTCGATCGCGATCAACCTCAAGGCCTATTTCTTCGCCGCGCAGGCGGTGATCCCGGCGATGACGCGGCGCGGCGGCGGATCGATCGTCAACTTCTCGTCGATCAGCTACATGATGGGCAACGCCGGCTACCCGGTCTACACGACCGCGAATTCCGGCATCAACGGGCTGACCCGCAGCCTCGCGCGCGAATTCGGGCCCGACCGGATCCGCGTCAACGCGCTGGCGCCCGGCTGGGTGCTGACCGAGCGGCAGAAGAAACTCTGGGTCACGCCCGAGGCGCTGAAGGCCCATGTCGGCCGGCAATGCCTGCCCGACGCGCTGGCCCCCGCCGACATCGTCGGCGGCGCGCTGTTCCTTGCCTCGGATGCGTCGCGGATGATGACCGGGCAGGCGCTGGTGATCGACGGCGGCGTGGTGGTCACCGGATGAGCGGCGCGACGATCACCGCCGACTGGATCGCGGTCGACTGGGGCACCACGCGGCTCAGGGCCTGGGCCGTCGCGCCGGACGGAGCGGTGCTGGCCGAGGCGGCGGCCGATCAGGGCATGGCGGCCCTCGCCCCGGCCGATTACGAACCCGCGCTGCTCGACCTCGTCGCCGACTGGCTCGGTCCTGGCGCAACCGCGGTTCTGGCCTGCGGCATGGTCGGCAGCCGGCAGGGCTGGGCCGAGGTGCCCTATGCGCCGGTGCCCTGCCGCCCCCTCGCCCTCGCCCCGGTCGCGGTGGCCGGCACGGACCCGAGGATCGCGCTGAGGATCGTTCCGGGCCTGTGCCAGGATCGCCCCGCCGACGTGATGCGCGGCGAGGAAACCCAGATCGCCGGCGTCCTCGCCGCCGTGCCGGGCTTCGACGGCGTGCTGTGCCTGCCCGGCACCCATACGAAATGGGTGGAAATCAGCGCCGGCGAGGTGGTGAGCTTTCGCAGCTTCATGACCGGCGAGCTCTACCGGGCGCTGTCCGCCGCCACCGTCCTGCGCCATTCCACCGGGCCGGGATGGCAGGCGGAGGCGTTTTCGACCGCGCTGGCCGACACGCTGTCGCGGCCCGAAGGCCTTGCCGCGCGGCTGTTCACGATCCGGGCCGAGGGGCTGTTGCACGGGCTTGACCCGGCGGCGGCCTCGGCGCGGCTCTCGGGCCTGCTGATCGGCGCGGAACTGGCCGCGGCGCGGCCCTACTGGCTGGGCCGCGAGGTTGCCGTGATCGGCGCCCCGGCGCTGGCCGGCCGCTATGCCGAGGCGCTGATGCTGCAGGGTGTGCCGGCCCGGCGCGAGGACGGCGCCGCGATGGTGCTGGCCGGCCTGTCGGCCCTGCACCGCAGCCGCGGGGGCGCCGCATGAGCCGGCCGCTGATCGCCATCCTGCGCGGGATCACGCCCGAGGCCGCGGCGCCGGTGGCCGAGGCGCTGGTTGCCGCCGGGATCGACCGGATCGAGGTGCCGCTGAACTCGCCCGACGCGTTCGACAGCCTGCGCGGCATGGTCGCCGCGCTGGGCGACCGGGCGCGGATCGGCGCCGGCACCGTGCTCACGGTGGACGAGGTGCGCGGGGTGCGCGCGGCGGGCGGCCGGCTTGTCGTGTCGCCCAATGCCGACCCGGCGGTGATCGCCGAAACCCGCGCGCTGGGCATGGAAAGCCTGCCGGGCGTCTTCACCGCGACGGAATGCTTCGCCGCGCTGGCCGCGGGCGCCAGCGGGCTGAAGCTGTTCCCGGCCGCGCAGATCGGCCCTGCCGGCCTCGCAGCGTTGCGTGCCGTGCTGCCCCCCGGCACCCCGGTCTACGCCGTCGGCGGCGTCGGACCGGGCGATTTCGCCGCCTGGCGCGCGGCCGGTGCCGACGGCTTCGGCCTCGGCGCGGCGCTTTACCGGCCGGGCGACGGCCCGGAAACCGTGGCGCCCCGCGCCACCGCCGCCGTCGCCGCCTGGGAGGACGGCGCGCCATGACCGGTCTTCATGACGACACGCCCTGCGAGCTTGGCGAAGGGCCGCTGTGGCACCCCGGCCGCGGCCAGCTGTTCTGGTTCGACATCCTCGGCCGCCGCCTGCTGACCCGCGAGGACGGCAGGACGCGAAGCTGGCGGTTCGACGCGATGGTCTCCGCCGCCGGCTGGGTTTCGGCGGATGAACTGCTGATCGCGAGCGAGCGGGAACTGTTCCTGTTCGACCTTGCCACCGGCCGCAGCCGGCCCGTCGCACCGCTGGAGGCCGACGACGCGACAACACGCTCGAACGACGGCCGCACCGATCCCTGGGGCGGATTCTGGATCGGCACGATGGGCAAGGCCGCCGAACCCGGCGCGGGCGCGATCTGGCGCTACCACCGGGGCGAGCTGCGCCGGATCCTCGGCGGCCTGACGATCCCCAACGCGATCTGCTTCGCACCGGACCGCCGCCATGCCTACCACGCCGACACGCCGCGCCGGATGATCCTGCGCCAGCGGCTGGAGCCGGACACCGGCTGGCCGGCCGCCGATCCCGAACCCTGGATCGACCTTCGGGCCGAGGGGCTGAACCCCGACGGCGCGGTGACCGACGCGGCCGGCAACCTGTGGAACGCGCAATGGGGCGCGGCCCGTGTCGCCTGCTACGCGCCGGACGGCCGGTTCCTGCGGGCCGTGGGCTTTCCGGCGCGCCATACCTCCTGCCCGGCCTTCGGCGGGCCGGAGTTCACCACCCTGTTCTGCACCACGGCGCGCGAGGGCCTGACCGCCGCCACCCTTGCGGCGGAACCGGGCAACGGCATGACCTATGCCGCCGCCGCCGCGGGCCGCGGCCTGCCGGCCCCCCGCGTCACACCCTGACCGCGCCGGCGCCGCCGCGGCGCCGTCTCAGGGCCGGCCGTCCGTCGCCCTCGCCGGTTCCGCGCAGGGATAGCGCGCCCCGCCGGGCAGCCGGCACAGCCGGTCGAGGAACGCATCGTCGATCGAGCCGTATCGCGGCAGCGCATGGCTCTCGTCCTGCCGGTCGAGATAGGCGCTGCACGTCGCCACGTAGTAGGATTCGCGCAGCCACTCGGTCGCGTACCATTCCGAAAAGGCCCGCGCCGTCGCCAGGCCGATGTCGCCGCTGTCCTCCACCTCCGCCCGGAACGCCCGCGCCATGGCGGCATGGCTTGGCCAGGCCGCCAGCGCATCCCAGACGGACGGGTCGCCCGCCGCGCGCAGCTGCCAGGCCACCGCCAGGCTGATCGCGCTCGCATCGGCCTCCATCGCCAGCACGATCCGCGCCGTCGCCTCCATCGACAGGGCCGGGTCGGGGCAGATGCCGATCCGGACCTGCTGCCAGTGCCGCAATTCGTGGATCGCGATCGCGCGCCGCAACGGCTGCGCGACACCGGCGCGGATGACGATCCGGTGGGCCTCGACGTCATAATAGCCCTGGATGCCGAACAGTTCCTCGGCCAGGCAAAGCTGCAGCCCCTCGTCGTGCAGCGGATCGACGAGACCGGGAAAGGCGTGCAGGGCCGATGCCAGCCACAGCGCGAGGGCGCGGATCTCCGCCTGTCGGTCCGTTGCGGCATCGAGATAGGGCGCCGACAGGCAGGTGCGCCCCTCGACATCGGGCTCGGCAAATGCCGGCCGAGCCTCGACGAGGCCGAAAACAAGACCCGCGCAAGAGGCCAGGGCGCGCATCGAAATCCGTCGCATCGCAATCCGCCGATGGCGCCGGGGCCCGCGAGACCGGCCGGCGCGCTGCCGTCCCCGCCAGCGCTAGCGCGAGACGGCGGCCATGCCAAGCCCCGTCCGGGGCAAGGGCGCGCCCGGACAGGATTGCCGCGGGTGTTCGGCCCTAGAGACCATTTCCCTCGCAAGCTCGGAACAGCCTGATAAATCAAGCTGAAAGGATCGATGCCCGACCTCTGCACCGCCTCGGCGAAACCAGGTGCCATACCTGTGAAACATGCAATGTGTGACAGGATGTGTGGATATCGAGCAAGTAGACGGCAAGCGCGAAGCCCAGTCCGCCAAACCCTGTAACCCATGAGAACGTGACGATGCCGACGATGTGCCCGCAAACCGCGCGTGGCGCGTTATCTACAGCCTATCCACAGGGCCAAGCCCCCATCACAGGGGGTCGCATGGGCCGCTCCCCTCCCGATACATGATCACAGCCCCTGCCAGAGAGGGGGTCTGGAGAACTGCAAACCGCCTTGGGGATGCGATGACGGGGGATGCTCGCCGGGTCGGATCATGACCTCAAGGAGCCAAGGGCGACAGTGACGAAACCCGGGCAAGGCGCCGCCACCTTGGCAATGAATACACCAGCACAGTGCCGCGACAGCGCTTCGTCAAGCTGACCCAGGAAGATACCGGTCGCCACAAGGCCCGGCACCGCTTCCGCCAACCACGGTCCAGTGTCGGCAACCACCAGCCGTGAGGCAATGTCGGAAAGTGACCGGATCGCCGAGAAGACGACGATCCCGAGAACGATGGCAAGACCATCTGGCATAGGGTCCCCTTTTGGCCGAGCATACAACCCGAGGGGGGGCGCGCTTTCGTAAAGTGTTTTGACTGCTCCTGAAATCCTTCTCAGCCACAGCCGCCAGCTGGTTGACGTACATCAAGGCAAAACGGCCGCAAGCGCTCCAGCGTTCCGGGACAGGGAGGAGGCCAAGATGTACAACCACGTTCTGATCCCAGTTGCCCCCGATCACATCGGTGCCTACGGGCAGGCAATGGCTGTCACCCGCAAGCTGCTCGGCTCCGGTGGAAAGATTTCGGTTCTCACCGTGCTCGAAGAGGTCCCCGCATATGTCGCTCTTCCCTCCGATCTCGTGGAGAAGAACATCGCGGCGGTTTCGTCAGAGTTGAAGGCCGAGTTCGAGGCCGACGACACCCGGACCCACGTCATCACCGGCCATTCGGCGAACTCGATCCTCGACTGGGCCGAGAAGCACGATGTCGATTGCATAATCCTGTCGTCGCACCGTCCGGGTCTTTCGGACTACTTCATCGGCTCGACGGCCGCCCGTGTCGTTCGCCATGCGACGTGTTCGGTTCACGTGCTTAGGTGACGGTGACCAGCGAAGCGGTCCAGCGGTGCTGTTGTCCTGACCGGATCGTCCGGAACCTGTCGACATGACCGGAACTGCGGCTACGGCAGTTCCCGTGACCGAACAGGAAGCCATGGGGATACTACAGGATGTTGTTCGCCAACGAAGGCTCCGGCCCCGCAGTTGCAGGCCATCGCCACTCCGCCTGGACTTGCCCGGCTTTGGTGGAGAGCATTTAGCTCACTTCCCTGGCCTTTCGCT
>CAYUXM010000158.1:0-7160 GCA_964448765.1 uncultured Rhodobacterales bacterium | reverse complement strand
CGGAAGCGGCCGAGGCGCCCGCCGCGGCGATGGACACCGCCGGGGAGGCGGAAGAGGACGCAGAACCGGTCACGGCAGAGCCCGAAACGCTCGACACCGCGGCGCCGGCCGAACCGGACGCGGAACCCGTCGCGGAGGTCGAGGCGACCGCCGAGCCGGAAGCGATCGAGACGGTCGCCGAATCGATGATCACCGCCCCCAAGGACGCGGCCGCGATCGAAGCGGAAGCGGAACCTGCCGCGGAAGACGAAACCGCCGGCGAACCCGCCGAGGTCGAACCGGCCGAAGCGATGGACACCGCCGCGGAGGCGGAGACCGAGGCGGAGCCAGAAGCGGACGCCGTCACGACGGAGCTGGCCGATCTCGAACCCGAAGCCGCCGATGCCGATGCCGCCGACGACGCGGCCGGCGAACCGCTCACGGCGGAGGCCGAAACGCTCGACGCCGTCGCCGAGACCGGGGCGGAACCGGTTGCGGAGGACGAAACGCCCGCCGGGCCCGCCGGGCCGGAAGCGGCCGAGGCGGTCCCCGAAGCGATCGACACCGCCCCCGAGGACGCGGACGCGACCGAAGCGGCAGAGGAACCCGACGCACAGGAAGACATCGACGCCGACGCGGTGGCGGAAGCTGCGACCGAAGCGGAGGCGGCAGGGGAACCCGATACGGCGGAGCCCGCCGATCTCGAACCCGAGACGGTGGCCGCCGTCACCCTGGCCGAGGCGGAACCGGAACCCGTCGCGGAAGAAGGCCCGTTCGGCGAACCCGTTGAGCCGGGGGCGGCCGAGGCGGCCGCAGAGGACATCGACACCGACGCGGAAGCGGAAGCGGCGACCGAAGCGGAGGCGGAGGCGGAACCCGTCACGGCGGAGCCCGCCGACCTCGAACCCGAGACGGTCGACACCCTCGCCGCCCGGGAAGAGCCCGCCGAACCGGGCGCCGCGACGCCCGAAACGCCCGCAGCCGCGACGGACGAGGCCGGAGACTCGGTGCCGGCAGGTGGCATCGACACCGAGGTCGAGGCGATCCTCGCGCGCATCGTCGCGCTCAAGGCCGATGTCTCGGCCCGGGCCGCGGGCGCGGAGCCGGTGGCGGAACCGGCGGAGCCGGACGTGATCTGGCCGGCGGACACCGCCGGCGCGGCCGAGGCCGGGCCGGTCGAAGCCGTGGCCGAGGACGCGGCGGCCGGGGAACCCGAAACCGAAACAGCGCCGGACGAAGCCCCCGAGGCGTTGGCGGACGAGATCGCGATCTCCGGCGAGGCGGAGCCGGCCGAACAGGCCACCGCCGAAGATGCCGACACGCCCGAGGGCCCGCGGCTGACGGCCAGCGCCTGGGACGAGGGGGCGGAAACCTGGCAGAGCCAGGGCGACAGCTGGGGCGAAATCCTGATCGAGCCGGAGCCGGACGAGTTCCTGATCGATCTGCCCGAAGACCCGTCGATCGGCGAGCGCGCCGCGGACCGGAGCACGGAGACGGCCGCCGCAAAGGCCGCCGAAGCGGCGCCCGGGGACGGCGACGACGCGGAAATGCCCGCCGCCGGCACGGCACGGACGGACACCGCGGACGCGGCCGAGCTTGCCGGGCCGGAAGCCGACGCGCCGCGAACGGAAGACGAGGCCGAGGCCGAGGACGGACAACAGGCCGCCGACGACCTGCCCGAACCCGTCCTGTTCGACGCCACGCCGGTGCGTCCGATGACGCTTCTGCAGCGCGCGCGGGCGCGGTTCTTCGGGGGGCTGGGCCGGTCGCGCACGGCGGTGTCGGCACGGCCCGACCAGCCGCAGGACGCCGGCGAACCGCTGCCCGTGCTGGTCCTCGGCCCCGAACAGGCCGCCGGGCGCGACGACGAACCGGAGGCCACGGCCGACGGCGACGTTCTGGGCGGCGACCCCGAAGCGCTTCGGATCGCCGCGGAGGCCGCGGTCGCGGTCGCTTCCGCCGAGGATCGCGCCGAGCGCGCCGCCGAGGACACGGCAGAAGACACCGGAACCGACGCGACCGGTGACAACGGGGGCGCCGGCGAGCCCGGCGGGCCGCGGCCGGCACAGGCGGCGGACGGCGACGGGCCGGACGACGAGGGATACCGCACCGGATCCGACTCCGACGACGCCGCGGGCGACGACGACTCGCCCTTCGGCCGCCGGGCCGAGGATGCGGAGATCGACCGGATCGACGACATGACCACCAGCGAGATGTCGGAAGCCGAAACCCGGCGCCGTCAGTCCGCGATCAGCCACCTCAAGGCCGCCGTCGCCGCGGCAGAAGCGGAGCGCAGCGACAGCGGCAGCCTGCCCGCACCGCTGCCGCCGGCCTCGGACGCGCCGTTCCGCGAGGATCTGAGCCAGGCGATCCGCCCGCGCCGCCCGGTGATCACCGGCGCTGCGGACGAAACCGGCCCGGGCACGGACGAAACGGCCACGGACCCGCTGGTGCTGGGCCTCGCGCAGCGCGTCGACCGGCCGCGGCCGGAACCGGCGGTGCAGCCGCGCCGGGTCTCGACCCGCAACATGCTGCGCGACGATTTCGATCCCGAGGAGGAGGATTTCGACGATACCACGCCGTCCTCCGCCGAGGCGATGGAGGCCAGCCGCGACTTCGCCGAGTTCGCCGAGAAGCTGGGCGCCAACAACCTGCCCGAACTGCTGGAGGCGGCGGCGGCCTATACCTCGGCCATCGAGGGGCACACCTACTTCTCGCGCCCGCAGATCCTGCAAAAGGTCGCCCGGATCGCCGACGAAAGCGATTTCAGCCGCGAGGAAAGCCTGCGTTCGTTCGGGATGCTGTTGCGGCAGGGCAAGATCCAGAAGATCCGCCGCGGCCAGTTCGTGATCGCCTCGACCTCGAAATTCATGGCCGACGCGCGCCGCGCCCGGCTGTGACCGGGCCGGCCGGCGACGCAGGCAAGCGGGCCGCCCCCACCGGGGCGGCCCGTTTCAGTCCCGCCCGTCCGGCCCGCCGCGCGGCGCGTCCGGGTCGGGCTGGCCGATGCCGCGGAAAAGCCGGCGGAACGGCACCGCCCAGATGAAGCCCAGCGTGACATAGACGGCGACCTCGGCCCAGATCGGCAGCCGGCCGAACCGCGCGTCGGCCCAGTTCATCACGGTCACGGCCACGACGACATAGGCCGGCATGCCGACCAGCAGGATCACCAGCGCCCAGCGCCGGCGGGCTTTCCACGACAGCGCCATCAGTCTGCGAACGGGTCGGTGACGAGGATCGTGTCGTCGCGCTCGGGCGAGGTCGACAACAGCGCGACGGGGCACTGGATCAGCTCCTCGATCCGGCGGACATACTTGATCGCCTCGGCCGGCAGATCGGCCCAGCTTCGCGCGCCCGCGGTGCTGTCGGACCAGCCCGGCATCTCCTCGTAGACCGGCACGACGCGGGCCTGAAGCGCCGCCTGCGTCGGCAGGTAGTCATAGCGCGTACCGTCGATCTCGTAGCCGGTGCAGATCCTCAGCGTCCCGAACCCGTCGAGCACGTCGAGCTTGGTCAGCGAAATGCCGTTCACGCCGTTGACCGCGCAGGTCTGGCGCACGAGGCAGGCATCGAACCAGCCGCAGCGGCGCTTGCGGCCGGTGGTGGTGCCGAATTCGTGCCCGCGCTCGCCCAGGCGCTGGCCATCCGCGTCGTGCAGTTCCGTCGGGAACGGCCCCTCGCCCACCCGCGTGGTATAGGCCTTGACGATGCCGAGGACGAAATCGATCGCGCCGGGGCCGATCCCCACCCCGGTCGCCGCCTGCCCGGCGATGACGTTCGAGGAGGTGACGAAGGGATAGGTGCCGAAATCGATGTCCAGCAGCGCGCCCTGCGCGCCCTCGAACAGGATGCGTTTCCCCGCCTTGCGTTTCTCGTTGATCACCTTCCAGACCGGGCCGGCATAGCGCAGGATCTCGGGCGCGATGGCCCCGAGATCGGCGATCAGCCCGTCGCGGTCGATCGGCTCGAGGCCGAGCCCGGCGCGCAGCGCGTTGTGATGGATCAGCGCGCGGTCCACCCGCAGCGCCAGCGTCGCCTCGTCGGCCAGATCGGCGACGCGGATCACCCGGCGGCCGACCTTGTCCTCATAGGCCGGGCCGATGCCGCGGCCGGTGGTGCCGATCCTGGCCACCGCGGTCTGGGTTTCGCGCGCCCGGTCCAACTCGCCGTGGAACGGCAGGATCAAGGGCGTGTTTTCCGCGATCATCAGCGTCTCGGGCGTGATCTCCACCCCCTGTGCGCGGATCGCGGCAATCTCCTCCACCAGGTGCCAGGGATCGAGCACCACGCCGTTGCCGATCACGCTCAGCTTGCCGCCCCGGACCACGCCGGACGGCAGCGCGTGCAGCTTGTAGACCTTGCCGTCGATCACCAGCGTGTGGCCGGCGTTGTGCCCACCCTGGAAGCGGGCGATCACGTCGGCGCGTTCGCTCAGCCAGTCGACGATCTTGCCCTTGCCCTCGTCGCCCCATTGTGCGCCGACCACCACGACATTCGCCATGCCCATCTCCCCGGAGGATCCGGCGACCCGTATAAAGCGCGCGGGCGGCGGGGAAAACCGGCTTTTCGCGCGGCATCCTGCCCCGCCCCGGCCGCCGGCCGCCGATCCGGGGCCATTCAAGGGTTGCGGCGCGCGCCCCGCGCGCCTAGATAGGCGCGTCAGTCGGAAACTCGGCCCGGGTCCATGGAAAACGTCGTTCTCACCGTCCATCTCATTCTGGCGCTGCTGCTGATCGGGGTGGTGCTGCTGCAGCGCTCCGAGGGTGGCGGGCTTGGCATGGGCGGCGGTGGCGGCGGCGGTGGCGGCGTGATGTCCAGCCGCGGCGCCGCGAACGCGCTGACCAAGCTGACCTGGGTCTTCGCGGTGGCCTTCATCGCGACGTCGCTGACCCTGACGATCTTCGCGGCGCAGGATTCGGCCTCGACCTCGGTCGTCGACCGCATCGACGGCACCGGAACCGCGACGGAAGAGGCGCCGGCGATCCCCGAACTTCCCGGTGGCGACCTGCTGCCGCCGGGCTCGGCCGACGCGCCGCTGGTTCCGCCGCCGGCGGACTGAGAAACCACAACACGTTGCTTTCGGGTTCTGCCGGATTACTACAAGTTGCGGGTGGTCCGCGAATCTGCTAGCCGTTGACTCCCGTGATGCAGGGCATGTCTCGGCCCGGCAGGACACCGGTTTTGGCCAATCACGGGGGATCTTCATGGCGCGCTACGTCTTCATCACGGGTGGCGTTGTCTCGTCTCTCGGCAAGGGGCTGGCCTCGGCCGCGCTGGGGGCGCTTTTGCAGGCGCGCGGCTTCTCGGTGCGGCTGCGCAAGCTCGATCCCTATCTCAATGTCGATCCCGGCACGATGTCGCCCTTCGAACATGGCGAGGTCTTCGTCACCGACGACGGCGCGGAAACCGATCTCGACCTCGGCCATTACGAACGCTTCACCGGCGTATCGGCGCGGCGCACCGATTCCGTCTCCTCGGGCCGGATCTATTCCACCGTGCTGGAGAAGGAGCGCCGCGGCGACTACCTTGGCAAGACGATCCAGGTCATTCCGCACGTCACCAACGAGATCAAGGAGTTCCTCGCCATCGGCGAGGACGAGGTCGATTTCATGCTGTGCGAGATCGGCGGCACCGTCGGCGATATCGAGGGCCTGCCGTTCTTCGAGGCGATCCGCCAGTTCAGCCAGGACCGGCCGCGCGGCCAGTGCATCTTCGTGCATCTCACGCTGCTGCCCTACATCTCCGCCTCGGGCGAGTTGAAGACCAAGCCGACGCAGCACTCGGTCAAGGAGTTGCGCGCCATCGGCATCGCGCCCGACGTGCTGCTGCTGCGCTCCGAGCATCCGATCCCGACCAAGGAACGCGAGAAGATCGGCCTGTTCTGCAACGTCCGCACCGAGGCCGTGATCGCCGCGCCCGACCTTTCGTCGATCTACGAGGCGCCGCTGGCCTATCATCGCGAGGGGCTCGACCAGGCGGTGCTGGACGCCTTCGGGATCTCGCCCGCGCCGCGCCCCAACCTGGCCCGCTGGGAAGACGTCATGGACCGGCTGGAAAACGCCGAGGGCGAGGTGCGGATCGCGATCGTCGGCAAGTACACCCAGCTGGAAGACGCCTACAAGTCGATCGCCGAGGCGCTGACCCATGGCGGCATGGCCAACCGCGTACGCGTCAAGGCCGAGTGGATCGACGCGGAAATCTTCGAGGCCGAGGATCCCGCGCCGTACCTGGAAGGGTTCCACGCGATCCTCGTGCCCGGCGGCTTCGGCGAACGCGGCACCGAGGGCAAGATCAGGGCCGCCGAATTCGCCCGCACCCGCAAGGTGCCCTACCTCGGCATCTGCCTGGGCATGCAGATGGCGGTGATCGAGGCGGCGCGCAACCTCGCCGGGGTCGGCGACGCGGGATCGGAGGAGTTCGACCACGAGGCCGGCAAGCGGCGGTTCACCCCGGTGGTCTACCATCTCAAGGAATGGGTGCAGGGCACCCACAAGATCGCCCGCCGGATCGAGGACGACAAGGGTGGCACGATGCGGCTGGGCGCCTACAGCGCGGTGCTGAAACCCGGCTCGCGCGTGGCCGGGGTCTATGGCGACACCGCGATCGAGGAACGCCACCGCCACCGCTACGAGGTCGACGTGAAATACCGCGACAGGCTGGAGGCCTGCGGGCTGTGCTTTTCCGGCATGTCGCCCGACGGCCGGCTGCCCGAGATCGTCGAGGTGGCGGACCATCCGTGGTTCATCGGCGTGCAGTTCCACCCGGAACTGAAGTCGAAACCCTTCGCGCCGCATCCGCTGTTCGCCGATTTCGTCCGCGCCGCGAAAGAGATCAGCCGGCTGGTCTGAGGCCCCGGGCGGCCGGGTCCGCGACGCGGGTCGACGGCGGTTCACCGGGCTGTAACATGGGGCTGGTTCAGTTCGTGGGCCGGCCGAGGACGCGGCGCGAAACAACGGGGGCGAGAATGACCGAAGACGATGAAACCGGCGCGCGCGATTGGCTTCAGGCGGAGCTTGCCGATACGCTCGACGAGGACGTCGAGATCGAACTCGAGGACGCGGCGCTGAGCCGGGAGATCGCCAGGATCTACCGCCGCACCCATCCCGACACGATCGACCGGCAGGTCTATTTCCAGTCGCTGCTGCGCCTTCAGGCGGAACTGATCAAGCTGCAGGACTGGG
>CAYUXM010000157.1:0-7283 GCA_964448765.1 uncultured Rhodobacterales bacterium | reverse complement strand
GCCGCGCGGCGCGTTCGGCGGCCAGCCCCTCCATGTCGCGGCGAAAGTCGAGGTAATCCGAAACCGCCTCGTCATGGCTGGCAAACAGCCGGATCAGCGCCGGCGAGAAGGCCGCGCCCAGCACCTCGGCGACATAGACGCCGGCCCCGGCGCGGCTGACGAGGAGCCCGGCCTCCTGCAGATCCGCGATCGCTTCGCGCAGCGACGGGCGCGACACGCCGAGCTTGTCGGACAGGTCGCGTTCCGAGGGCAGCCGTTCGCCGGGCCTTAGGATGCCCTGCAGGATCAGCCGCTCGATCTGGCGGACGACGCTGTGCGACAGTTTCTCCGGCGTGACTTTCTGGAACGGCATGGTCCTCCCCGATTGGTCAGGAAGTATGCCCGGCGGCGCGGGCAAGGCAATGCCCAAGGGGCGCCGTTCCCGCGGCGTGGCGGGAACGGCGACTGCCGGTTCAGCCGGTCGGGCGGATGACGATCTCGACCCGGCGGTTCTGCGCGCGGCCCGCTTCGGTGAGGTTCGAGGCCACCGGCTGCGCTTCGCCGCGGCCGATCGAATCGATCCGTCCGGGCGCGACACCCGACTGCATCAGCACCGCGGCCACGGCATTGGCGCGCCGGGTGGACAGGCCAAGGTTGTAGCTGCTCGACCCGGTGGAATCGGTATGGCCGATCACCTCGACACGGCTGTTCGGATAGGCGTTGAGGTTGCGCGCCACGGCAAAGAGATCGGCCTGCAGATCGGGCCGCAGCACCGCGCTGTCGGTGGCGAACAGGATGTCCTGCGGCATGGTCACCACCAGCGCCGAGCCGGTGTTGACGATCTGCACGTCGTTTCCGACCTGGCGGCGCAGTTCCGCCTCCTGCCGGTCGAGCACCGAGCCGATGCCGCCGCCCAGCGCCCCGCCGATCATCGCGCCGGCCGCGGTCCGGGCCAGCCGGTCGTCGTCGTCTTCGGCCGTTGCGCCGAGGAACCCGCCGATCATCGCGCCGGCAACCGCGCCGGTCTGGGCGTTCGAGGGCGCGCCGGGCTGGCGCGGGGCATAGGGATCGGTGCATCCAGCCAGCGCGACGGCGCCGGCAAGAAGCACGATGGCGGGGATCTTTCGGGTCATGGGCTGCCTCTTGGCGTTGTTTCGCTCGAACATAGCAGGGCCGGCGCGTTCAGAACCAGCCCTGCCGAAAGGATGGCAAGAAATCGCCCATCACGTTCCGGTGCGGCGCGGCGCATCGTCCCCGGCCTCGACGCGCGCCGCTTCCCAGGCCAGCATCGCGCGCTTGACGGGCAGGCCCCAGTGGTAGCCGCCCAGCGCGCCGGATTTCCGCAAGGCCCGGTGGCAGGGAATGAGCCAGCTGACCGGGTTGCGCCCCACCGCGGTGCCCACCGCCCGCACCGCCGCCGGGTGGCCGACCGCGCGGGCCAGGTCGGAATAGGTCGTGACATGGCCCGAGGGGATCGACAGCAGCGCCTCCCACACCTTGATCCGGAACGGCGCGCCGATCAGGTGCAGCCGCGCCTCCCCCGACCCGCCGAAGGCGGCGGCGACCCAGGGCGCAATCGCGTCGCGATCCTCGGTGTAATCGGCCTTCGGCCAGCGCGCGCGCAGATCGGCCATCGCCGCCGCCTCGCCGGTTTCCGCGGTGAAGGCCAGCCCGCACAGCCCGCGATCGGTGCCCATCGCCAGCGCTGGGCCGAACGGCGTGTCGAACCGGCCGCAGCGGATCGTCAGGCCGGCGCCGGCCTTCGCGTAGTCGCCCGGGCTCATCGCCTCCCAGCGCAGGAACAGGTCGTGCAGCCGGCCGGCGCCCGACAGCCCGGCCTCATGCGCGGCGTCAAGCACCGTATGCCGCTCGGCCAGGCAGCGCCGCGCCTGGTCAAGCGCGAGATACTGCTGGTAGCGCTTCGGCGACACGCCGACCCAGCGCGAGAACAGCCGCTGAAAATGCGCCGGGCTCATCCCCATCCGCGCCGCCAGATCGTCAAGCGGCATCTGCGGCCCGCCGGCGTCGATCACCTCCAGCGCGCGGCGGATCACGTTGTAGTGGTAGCGGTCTTCCATGCGCCGTCTCCCGTGCTCTGCCGGTCCAGATTAGCCGGGTGCCGGGGCCGGGCCACCCGATTGTTGCGGCTTCGGCCGTCGCGGGCCGGCTTGCCCCGGCGCGCGCGACCGGGCATAGGACCGGCATGGCACGGCAACTCGACTATCCCACGATGGCGGAAATCTTCCGCCGCTTCCAGGCGGCGGAGCCGGACCCGAAGGGCGAGTTGGAACACCTGAACGCCTTCACCCTGCTCGTGGCCGTGGCGCTGTCGGCACAGGCCACGGATGCGGGCGTCAACCGCGCGACGCGGGCGCTGTTCCCGATCGCCGACACGCCCGAGAAGATGCTGGCGCTGGGCGAGGAGGGCCTGATCGCGCATATCAAGACGATCGGCCTGTTCCGCAACAAGGCGAAGAACGTCATTGCCATGTCGCGGCAGCTGATCGAACGGTTCGGCGGGCAGGTGCCTTCGTCCCGCGCGGCGCTGCAATCGCTGCCCGGTGTCGGGCGCAAGACCGCGAACGTGGTGCTGAACATGTGGTTCCGCCATCCCGCGCAGGCGGTCGATACCCATATCTTCCGGCTTGGCAACCGCTCGGGCCTCGCGCCGGGCAGGGATGTCGAGGCGGTGGAGCGCGCCATCGAGGACAACGTGCCGGTGGAATACCAGCTCCATGCCCATCACTGGATGATCCTGCACGGCCGCTACATCTGCACCGCGCGCAAGCCGCGCTGCCCGGATTGCCTGATCCGGGACCTGTGCCAGTTCGAGGAGAAGACGCAGTGACCAAGCGCTACCAGGTCGTGGGCATCGGCAATGCCATCGTCGACGTGCTGACCCAGACCAGCGAGGATTTCCTCGATCACATGGGGATCACCAAGGGCATCATGCAACTGGTCGAGCGCGACCGGGCCGAGACGCTCTATGCCGCGATGGAAGAGCGTACGCAGGCCCCGGGCGGTTCGGTGGCGAACACGCTGGCGGGGCTTGGCAACCTCGGCCTGGCCACGGCGTTCATCGGCCGGGTGCGCGACGACGCGCTGGGCCGGTTCTACGCCAAGTCGCTGGCGCTGGAGGGCACGGATTTCCCGAACGGGCCGGTCGCGGGGGCCGACCTGCCGACCTCGCGTTCGATGATCTTCGTCACGCCGGACGGCGAACGCTCGATGAACACCTATCTCGGCATTTCCGCCGATCTCGGCCCCGGCGATGTCGACGAGGCGGTGGCCGGGGCGGCCGACTTCCTGTTCCTCGAGGGGTATCTCTTCGACAAGGACAAGGGCAAGGAGGCCTTCCTGAAGGCTGCCCGCGCCTGCCGGTCCGGCGGCGGCCGCGCCGGCATCGCGCTGTCGGACCCGTTCTGCGTGGATCGCCATCGCGACGATTTCCGCCGGCTCGTCCGGGACGACATGGATTACGTCATCGGCAACGAGCACGAATGGGAGGCACTGTATCAATGCGGCCTCGACGACGCGCTGGCGCAGGCGGTGGAAGACTGCGACCTGGTGGTCTGCACCCGCTCGGGGGCCGACGTGATCGTGATCGGCGGCGGCGTGCGGGCCGACGTGCCGGTGCACCGGATCGTGCCGGTCGACGCGACCGGCGCGGGCGACCAGTTCGCCGCCGGGTTCCTCTACGGGCTGGCCACCGGCCAGCCGCTGGCCCGGGCCGGCCGCATGGGCGTGGTCGCGGCGACCGAGGTGATCGGCCATTTCGGCGCGCGGCCGGAGGCCGACGTCAAGGCGATGTTCCGGGGGCAGGGGCTGATCTGAAGGGCCGTCAGCCGATCTTGCCCTCGACGAAACGGCGGCACAATTCGGTGCGCGGGGACAGGAACACCTGGTCCGTCGGCCCGATCTCGACCAGCTTGCCAAGGTGGAAGAACGCCACCCGGTCGGCCACGCGCCGCGCCTCCATCATCGAATGGGTGACGACGACGATCGCGTGATCGCGGCGCAACTGGTCCATCAGCTCTTCCACCCGCGCGGTGGCGATCGGGTCGATGGAGCCGGTGGGCTCGTCCATCAGCAGCACCTCGGGGTCGGTCGACAGCGCGCGGGCGATGCACAGCCGCTGCTGCTGGCCGCCGGACAGGTCGAGCCCGCCGATCCGGTGCAGCCCGTCCTTGACCTCGTCCCACAGGTTGGCGCGGCGCAGGCAGGTTTCCACGATCCCGTCCAGATCGGCCCGGTCGCGCGCCAGCCCGTGAATGCGCGCGCCGTAGGCCACGTTGTCATAGACCGACAGCGGGAACGGGTTGGGCTTCTGCGCCACCCAGCCGAAGCGGCGGCGGTGCATCGGCGGGTCGATCTCGGGCGCGTTGATGTCCTGCCCTTCCATCAGGATCCGGCCGTCCATCCGGGCGCCGCGGATCTCGTCATGCATCCGGTTGAGGCATTTCAGCATCGTCGACTTGCCGCAGCCCGACGGGCCGATGAAGGCGAGGATCTCGCCGGGATAGATGTCGAAATCCACCCGGTCGAGCGCCAGACTGTCGTCATACCAGAAGCTGACCTCCTCGACCTCGATCAGCGGCGGCGCGTTGCGCAGGTGCGGGGCGATGCGGCGGGCTTCGGTGGCGGTATCGTGGTCCAGCATGGTCGCGTCTCCTCCTCGGCACTCCCGCGAAAAGCGTGAGGGCGAATCGGCGGCCGGCATTCGATCTGGATCAATCGCAAGGCGAGTTTCATGAAAAATTCATGAAACGGTTACAATCATCCGCTTACCGCCCCAGCCGCGCGTGAACCTCGTCAAGGTCGATCTCGGCCACCGGGGCGGCGCGCGCCGGATCGCCGGGGTCGTAGCGGAACAGATCGAAATCGTCGCGGTAGATCTCGTAGACCAGGTGCATCGCGAGATCGTCGAAGAACGCGGCGACGGGATGGGCGCGTTTCGGGCCGTGGCCGGTGCTTTCGTTGAACCGCGGCACCTGCGCGAGGTCGACCGCGACGGGCGTGTCGATCGCGTCCAGCACCCCCTGCATGCCGCCCGCGAAATCCTCGGTGTGAAAGATCCGGTCGAAGCGGCCGCCGTTGACGATGAAGGTCGCCAGGTGGCCGCGCATGGCCGACCAGTGGATGTCGGGCTCCATCGGGCGGCGCCAGCGGATCGTGTCGCGCGCGAACAGCAGGAACCGCCGGAACGCCGCGATCTGGTCGAACTCGCCCTCCACCGCGACGCCGTATTGCGCGGCGAGTTGCGGCACCAGCTTGCCGCGATAGCGTTTGCCGTTGCGCTGGATGCCGGCGATCTTGTCGAAGAACGACGACAGGATCCGGGTGTAGGGGTTGCGCACGCAACTGAAGGCGTAGGTCTCACGCCCCCGCACCGCGGCGGCGATCGGGCCCCGGCTGTCTTCCCGCGCCCATTTGTGCAACCCGCCCGTCGCGTCGTGGATATCGCCGTCGAAGAACCGCCCGTGATCGGAAAAATACAGGATCTGCCCGATGGTCGAGCAGGCGCATTTCGGCACGACGCGATAGATCACGCCGCCGCTTTCCGTCATCCAGGTTCCGGGAAAGCCCATCGAAAGATCCTCGTCAAAGGCGGCGCCGGGCCGCGATACCGTTACAAGCTGCCGCGTCCGGGGGCTGTCCTTTCGCGGGTGTTTCGCGCTAATAGAGTGCGACGTCGACGTTAACACTTGATTGGTTGCCGGTCATGACCCAAATCGCCTTCCTGCTGCTGTGCCACAGGGATCCGGAGGGGGTGATCGGGCAGGTCCGGGCGCTGACCGCCTGTGGCGACCGGGTGGTGATCCACCATGATGGCAATGCCCCCGCGGCCGATCATGCCCGGCTGCGCGAGGCGCTTGCGGGCGACGCCGGCGTCGCCTTCGTGCCGCGCCGCCTGCGCTGTGGCTGGGGCGAGTGGAGCCTTGTGGCCGCGACGCTGGCGGCGGCGCGCACCGCGCTTTCGGCCTTTCCCGATGCCTCGCATCTTTACCTGATCTCGGGCGATTGCCGGCCGATCAAGTCCGCCGCGCATGTCCATGCCGCGCTGGCCGGCGATCCGGCCGATCATGTCGAGACGGTCGATTTCTTCACCTCCGGCTGGATCAAGACCGGCCTGTCCAAGGAACGGCTGATCTACCGGCATCCGTTCAACGAACGCCGCCGGCCGGGGCTGTTCTATGCCGCGCTGGACGTGCAGAAGCGGCTGGGCCTGGCGCGGCCGCTGCCGAAGGGGCTGAGGATGCGCATCGGGTCGCAATGGTGGTGCCTGAGGCGGGCGACGGTGGAGCGGCTTCTGGCCTTCATGGCGGACCGGCCGGATGTCGTGCGGTTCTTCCGCCGAACATGGATCCCCGACGAGACCTTCTTTCAGACCCTCGTCCATCACCTCGTCCCCGGGGCCGAGATCCGCAGCCGCTGCCCGACCTTCGCGCTGTTCAGCGACTACGGCATGCCGGTGAACTTCCACGACGACCAGGTCGATTTCCTGCTGGCCGAAGACCGGTTCTTCGCGCGCAAGATCAGCCCGGAGGCGGCCGGCCTGAAGGACCGGCTGACCGGGCTCTGGGCTTCGGGGGAGCCGGCGGGGGACATCTCGGACCGGGGCGTGGGGCTGCATCGCTACCTCACCGGGCGCGGCCGCGTCGGGCTGCGCTTCGCGCCGCGCGCCTGGCAGAGGGAATCGAGCCTCGGGGTGGGCCGCGACCTGATGCTGATCGTGTGCAAGAAATGGCATGTTGGGCGGCGACTGGCGGAACGGATCGCGGCTGCGACCGGGCTGCCGGCGCTGGGCTACGTGTTCCACGAGGACGCGGCCGGAATGCCCGACCTCGGCGGCATCGAGCGCACGCTGGCCAAGCGCGCCCGCCATCGCCGGGCGCTCGTGCGGCTGCTGTTCGACAGGTTGGGGACCGACCGGCTGGCGATCTGCATCGATCCGCACGCACTCGACGCGGTGCAGGATTTCATGGGCGACGCGGCCGAGATCCGGCTGCTGGAGGTCGAGCACCGGCACGACGCCGCCTTTCTCGACGGCCATGCCCGCCGCATCGGCCTGACCGGCGCCGCGACGCCGGCGGAGACGGCGGCCGAGGTGCGCGCAACGCTCGACCTCGAACTGCGGGCCGAGTCGGAGCGGTTGCGCGGGCTGCGGCTGCCGGGCTACCACCGGATTCGCGAGGGCGCGGGCCTGGTGGAAAACAGTGTGCCGCTGGCCCGGTTTTTGGGTATGCCCACCGCGAAGGCCGTGGAGATTCTGACGGCCGAAGACCTTTTTGCCGATTGAGGAT
>CAYUXM010000156.1:0-7302 GCA_964448765.1 uncultured Rhodobacterales bacterium | reverse complement strand
CGCCCGGCCATCCCGAACAGGTCGCCCGGATCGAGGCGATCTGGCAGGCGCTGGAGGCGCCGGAGTTCGCCGCGCTTGGCCGGCGCGAGGCGCCGCCGGCCGACGAGGTCGACATCCTGCGCTGCCATCCCGAAAGCCTGCTTGCCCGCTACCGGGCCGAGGCGCCGACCGAGGGGTTGCAGCCGCTCGACCCCGATACCTGGATGTCGCCCGGCACGCTGGACGCCGCGATCCGTGCCGCCGGCGGGGCCTGCGCGGCGGTCGACGCGGTTCTGGCGGGCGAGGCGACGAATGCCTTCGTCGCGATGCGCCCGCCCGGCCACCATGCCGAGACCGAGACGCCGATGGGCTTTTGCCTGTTCGGCACCGTCGCGATCGCGGCGAAGCGCGCGCTGGACCATCACGGGCTGGGCCGGGTGGCGGTGCTCGATTTCGACGTGCATCACGGCAACGGCACGCAGGATCTGTTGTGGGACGAAGGCCGCGCCTTCTTCGCCTCGTCGCACCAGTGGCCGCTGTATCCCGGCACCGGCCGGCCCGGCGAACGCGGCGCGCATGGCCAGATCATGAACGTGACGCTGGCGCCGGCGACGGGCGGGGCGGAAATGCGCGCGGCCTGGGAGGAGATCCTTGCCGCGGCGCTGGATTTCCGGCCCGAACTGGTGCTGGTTTCCGCCGGGTTCGACGCGCATCGCGACGATCCGCTGGCCGGGCTGACCTGGGAGACGGAGGATTTCGCCTGGATCACCCATGCGATCTGCGATCTCGCCGAGGATGCCTGCGACGGCCGGGTGGTCTCGACACTGGAGGGGGGCTATGATCTGCCGGCGCTGGCCGCCGCCGTCGCGGCCCATGTCGGGGTGCTGATGGAACGGGGCGCGTGAGGGAGCGGGGCGGATGAGCGACTTGGCAAAGATGTCCTTCGAAGAGGCGATGGCGGAGCTTGAACGCGTCGTCGGCCAGCTGGAACGCGGCGACGTGCCGCTGGAGGAATCGATCGGGCTTTACGAACGCGGCGCGCAACTCAGGGCGCATTGCGAGGCCAAGCTGAAGGCGGCCGAGGAGCGGGTGGAAAAGATCACCCGCGGCGCCGACGGCACGCCGGGCACGGAACCCGTCGAAGGCATGTGATGTTCGCCGCCCGCCTCGCCGAGGTGCAGGAAAGCGTGCAGGCGGCGCTGGACGCTGCGATCGGTGCCCTGCCGCCGGGCCAGCCGGCCGAGGCGATGGCCTATGCCGCGCAGGGCGGCAAGCGGCTGAGGGCCTTTCTGGTGCTGGAGGGCGCGCGGCTGCACGGGCTGGCCGACGGGCAGGCGATGCCGGCCGCCGCGGCGGTCGAGGCGCTGCACGCCTATTCGCTGGTGCATGACGATCTGCCCTGCATGGATGACGACGATCTGCGCCGCGGCCTGCCCACGCTGCACCGGAAATGGGACGAGGCCATCGCGGTGCTGGCCGGCGACGCGTTGCAGACCCTGGCCTTCGCGCTGTGCTGCGACCCGGCGCTGGGGCCGGCGGACCGGCGTGTTGCCCTGGCCGCCGCGCTCGCCCGCGCCTCGGGCGCGGCGGGGATGGTGCGTGGCCAGGCGCTCGACATCGCCGCCGAGACCGCCGCGCGGCCGCTGACGCTGGACGAGATCGTGGAGTTGCAGGCCGGCAAGACCGGCGCGCTGATCGGCTTCGCGGCCGAGGCCGGGGCGATCCTCGCCGGGGCCGACCGCGGGCCGCTGGCCCGCTATGCCGGCGCGCTGGGCCTTGCCTTCCAGATCGCCGACGACATCATCGACGTGACCGGCGACGCCGGCAAGGCCGGCAAGCGGCTGGGCAAGGATGCCGAGGCCGGCAAGGCGACCTTCGTTTCGCTGCTGGGCCTTGCCGGCGCGCGGGCGCGGGCGGCGGCGCTGGTCGACGACGCCTGCGCGGCGCTCGCCCCCTATGGCGACGGGGCGGAGTGCTTGCGGCAGGCGGCGCGCTTCGTTATCTCGCGCGAAGCCTGATGCCACCCCGGGAGGAGGCAGCGATGAGCGACAGACCCAGAACCCCGACGCTGGATCGGGTCCGCAGCCCCGCCGATCTCAAGGCGCTGAGCGACCGGGAGTTGCACCAGCTGGCCGAAGAGCTGCGCGCCGAGACGATCAGCGCGGTCTCCGTCACCGGCGGACATCTGGGCGCGGGGCTGGGCGTGGTGGAACTGACCGTCGCGCTGCATGCCGTCTTCGACGCGCCGGGCGACAAGATCATCTTCGACGTCGGGCACCAGTGCTATCCGCACAAGATCCTGACCGGCCGGCGCGACCGGATCCGCACGCTCAGGCAAGAGGGCGGGCTGTCGGGCTTCACCAAGCGGTCCGAAAGCCCCTATGACCCGTTCGGCGCGGCGCATTCCTCGACCTCGATTTCCGCTGCGCTGGGCTTCGCCGTGGCGCGCGACCTGGGCGAGCCGACGGGCGACGCCATCGCGGTGATCGGCGACGGCGCGATGAGCGCCGGCATGGCATTCGAGGCGATGAACCATGCCGGCCATCTCGGCACCCGGCTGATCGTGGTGCTGAACGACAACGAGATGTCGATCGCGCCGCCGGTGGGCGCGATGTCGGCCTATCTGTCGCGGCTTTACGCCGGCGCGCCGTTTCAGGATCTGAAGGCCGCCGCGAAGGGTGCCGTGAGCCTGTTGCCGCCGCCCTTTCAGGAAGGCGCGCGGCGGGCCAAGGAAATGCTCAAGGGCATGGCGGTGGGCGGCACGCTGTTCGAGGAACTGGGCTTTTCCTATGTCGGCCCGATCGACGGGCACGACCTTGACCAGCTTCTGCCGCTTCTGCGCACCGTCAAGGTGCGGGAGACCGGGCCGATCCTGATCCACGCGCTGACGAAGAAGGGCAAGGGTTACGCCCCGGCCGAGCAGGCCGCCGACCGCGGCCACGCGCGGGCCAAGTTCGACGTGGTGACGGGCGAGCAGAAGAAGGCCCCGTCGAACGCGCCCAGCTATACCCGGGTCTTCGCCGAAAGCCTCGTGGCCGAGGCCGAGCGCGACGAGAAGATCGTCGCGGTGACGGCGGCGATGCCGGACGGCACCGGGCTGGACCTGTTCGGCGCGCGGTTTCCGCGGCGTTGCTTCGACGTGGGCATCGCCGAACAGCACGCCGTGACCTTCTGCGCGGGGATGGCGGCGGGCGGGCTGAAGCCGTTCTGCGCGATCTACTCGACCTTCCTGCAGCGCGGCTATGACCAGGTGGTGCATGACGTGGCGATCCAGCGCCTGCCGGTGCGCTTCGCGATCGACCGCGCCGGGCTGGTGGGCGCCGACGGGGCGACGCATGCGGGCTCGTTCGACGTGGCCTATCTGGCGAACCTGCCGGGTTTCGTGGTGATGGCCGCGGCGGACGAGGCGGAACTGCGCCACATGGTGGCCACCGCGGCGGCGCATGACGCCGGCCCCATCGCCTTCCGCTATCCGCGCGGCGAGGGCGCGGGGGTGGAGATGCCGGCCTGCGGCGTGCCGCTGAAGATCGGCAAGGGCCGGATGATCGCGGAAGGATCGCGCGTCGCGATCCTGTCCTTCGGCACCCGGCTGGCCGAGGTTATGGCGGCGCGCGAGGCGCTGATCGGGCGCGGCATCAGCCCGACGGTGGCCGATGCCCGCTTCGCCAAGCCGCTCGACCGCGACCTGATCCTGCGGCTGGCGGCGGAACACGAGGCGCTGATCACCATCGAGGAAGGCGCGCTGGGCGGCTTCGGCAGCCATGTCGCGCAGCTTCTGGCCGAGGAGGGCGTGTTCGACCGCGGGCTGAAATACCGCTCGATGGTGCTGCCCGACATCTTCATCGACCAGGCCGGCCCCGCGGCGATGTATCGGGTGGCCGGGATGAGTGCCCCGCAGATCGAGGCGAAGGTGCTGGAGGTTCTGGGCGTGGCGCTGGTGGGCAGCCGGCGGGCGTAGGGGCGCGGGCATACCGATCCCCGGATTTGCAAGTTGGCTGGGAACACTTATTCTCGCACCGCGCAACGGGAGTGGTTGGTCATGAATATCCGTCTGTTTGGCGTGAAACCGGCCTTGAGCGGTTTTCGGATCGGGTTCCTGAATGGCCTTGGTTCGGCGAGTGTCGACTTCGACATGACGTCGGCCCGGAACACCTATGTGCATCACTTGGGTATGAGTAACGATGTCGAAGCGGTGAGGGGTGATGTCGGACGAGCCAGAAGGCGGATTGCCCGAGAGATCGGGGCAGTCCGAACCCGGCGCGCAACAGGCTGAGGCCGGGGCGGAACGGGCGGAAATCTTCCACGCTGACGGCTCGCGCGAGGCCGTTGAAATCCAATCGGAAAGATACTGGTCGGGCGTCCTGCCGCGACCCGAGGACTTCGCGAGATTTGGCGAAGTGGTGCCGGATGCGCCCGACCGCCTTTTGAAGATGGCCGAGAAAGAGCAGGTGCATCGGATCGCGATGGAAGCCTCGATCGTTCCCGCCAATCAGTCAGCCGGTCGCCGGGGGCAGTTTATGGGCGCCGCCGTTTCGCTGACCGCACTCGTCCTCGCCGCCGGCACGGCGGTGCTCGGCGCGCCCTGGCAAGTCTCGGTCGCGCTTGTCGCGGCGCCGGTTCTGAGCGTTGCGCGATCCCTCGTCGCGGCCATCAGGCAGGGGGGCGATTAACCGCCTCCGCTGCCAGCACCGCCGCCAGCCCCTCGCGGTAGCCGGGATAGGCCAGCCGCACACCCAATTCGCGCTTGATCCGGTCGTTCCGCACCCGTTTCGATTCGGCATAGAAGCTGGCGGCCATCGGGCTCATGCCATCGGGATCGAAGGGTTCCTCGGGCGGCGGCGGCAGGCCGATCAGGCCGGCGGCGAAGGCGGTGACGTCCTGCGGCGGGGCGGGATCGTCGTCGCAGACATTGTAGACCGCGCCGGGGTTCGGCCGCGCGATGGAGGCCATGAGCACCGTCGCGATATCCTCGACATGGATGCGCGAGAACACCTGGCCGGGTTTCACGATCCGCCGGGCGGTGCCGTCGCGCAGCCGGGTGAACGGGCCGCGGCCGGGGCCGTAGATGCCCGCCAGCCGGAAGATGTGCAGCGGCAGGCCGGCCTCCCGCGCCAGCGCCTGCCAGTCCGCCTCGGCGGCGGCGCGGGCGCGGCCGCGGGCGGTGGCGGGGGAAAGCGGCGTATCCTCGTCCACCCAGCCGCCGGCATGGTCGCCGTAGACCCCGGTGGTGGACAGGTAGCCCGCCCAGCGCAGGTGCGGGGCGGCGGCTGCGATGGTGTCGCGGGCGGCGGCAAGAACCGGGTCGCGGCCGTCCCGCGGCGCGATGGATGTCAGCAGATGCGTGGCGCGGGACAGGGCATCTGTCAGGGCGTCATCCCCCGGTGGCCGACCCTCTTGCCGCCCGGGCGCAAGCCCGGGCAGCGCCCGCCCCGCCCCCCCGGGGGCGGGCGCTTCGCCGCCCACCCCCGCGGGCCGGGCGCTGCCCGGATTGGCCGGGGTTGCGGTCGTGGCGCAGACATCGGGCCAGACCACCGCCTCCACCCCCTCTGCCCGCAGCCGCTCGGCCTTCGCCGGATCGCGCGTGGTGCCGATCACCTGCCAGCCCGCGCGCAACAGCCGCCGCGCCAGCGCCTGCGCCGTGTAGCCATGGCCGAGGGACAGAAGGACATTCGCCATGCGCGCGACTATCCCGGCCCGCCCGGTGCGGCGCAAGGCACCGCAAAACATGTTACGAAAATGCTTTGCGTGTGAATTTTCGTAACGTATTATCCGGGCGCGACGGAATCGGAGGAACGCGCATGTATTCCCAGGGCCTGATCGGCGCCGACGGGCGCACGGACGAAACCCCAGAATTCCTGGCCGCCTTCCAGGCCCGGATCGATGCCGAGGAAAAGATCGAACCCAAGGACCAGATGCCCGAGGGCTATCGCCGCACCCTGATCCGCCAGATCGGCCAGCATGCGCATTCCGAAATCGTCGGCATGCTGCCCGAGGGCAACTGGATCACCCGCGCGCCCAGCCTGAAACGCAAGGCCGCGCTTCTGGCCAAGGTGCAGGACGAGGGCGGCCACGGGCTTTACCTCTATTCCGCCGCCGAAACGCTGGGCGTGACCCGCGACCGGATGACCGAGGAGCTTCTGGCGGGCAAGGCCAAGTATTCCTCGATCTTCAACTATCCCACGCTGAGCTGGGCCGATATCGGCGCGATCGGCTGGCTGGTCGATGGCGCGGCGATCATGAACCAGATCCCGCTGTGCCGCTGTTCCTTCGGGCCCTATGCCCGCGCGATGATCCGCATCTGCAAGGAAGAAAGCTTTCACCAGCGGCAGGGTTACGAGATCATGCTGACGCTGTGCCGCGGCACCGAGGCGCAGAAAGAGATGGCGCAGGACGCGCTTGATCGCTGGTGGTGGCCCTCGATCATGATGTTCGGCCCGCATGACGCGGAGTCGAGCCATTCGGAACAGTCGATGGCGTGGAAGATCAAGCGGGTGTCGAACGACGCGCTGCGCCAGAAGTTCATCGACGCGACGGTGCCGCAGGCGGAGTTTCTGGGCCTGACGGTGCCCGACCCGGACATGGTCTGGGACGAGGCGCTCAACGAGGGCCGCGGCGGCTATCGCCACGGGCCGATCGACTGGGACGAGTTCTGGCGCGTGGTCAAGGGCGACGGGATGATGAACCGCGACCGGATCGAGGCGCGGCAGAAGGCCTGGGATGACGGCGCCTGGGTGCGCGAGGCCGCCCTTGCCCATGCCGAGAAACGCGCCGCGCGCAAGCTGGCCGCCGAGTGAGGGGAAGAAGATGACCGAAACGCCGCTTTGGGAAGTGTTCATCCGGCCCCGCAACGGGCTGGCGCACAAGCATGTCGGCAGCCTGCACGCCGCCGATGCCGCGCTGGCGCTTCAGGCCGCGCGCGATGTCTATACCCGCCGGGGCGAGGGCAATTCGATCTGGGTGGTGCCCTCCGCCGCGATCACCGCGTCGGACCCCGACCATGCCGACGAGATGTTCGACCCGACCGGCGACAAGGTCTATCGCCACCCGACCTTCTACGAGATCCCCGAAGACGTGGGGCATATGTGATGCACGCCGCGCTTCTGGAAATCGCCGACGATTGCCTCGTCCTCGGCCACCGGCTGTCGGAATGGTGCGGCCATGCGCCGATGCTGGAGGAAGACCTCGCGCTGCCGAACATGGCGCTGGACCTGATCGGCACGGCGCGCGGGCTTTACGAGCATGCCGGCGCGCTGGAGGGCAAGGGCCGCGGCGAGAACGAGCTGGCCTATTTCCGCGGCGAGCGGGAGTTCGTGAACTGCCTGC
>CAYUXM010000155.1:0-7401 GCA_964448765.1 uncultured Rhodobacterales bacterium | reverse complement strand
TCGCGCCGCTCGATCCGACCTATATCATCCCCGGCCATGGCCACCCGACGAACCTGGCCCAGGTCACGCGCTACACCCGCGATTACGTCGCCTATCTGCGCGAGAAGATCGGCGCGCATATCGACGAGGGCGGCGACCTGGCCGGGGCCTATTACGTCGACCAGACGCCCTATGCCCATCTCGACACGTTCGAGGAACTGGCCACGAAGAACGCCGGTGTCGTCTTCGCCGAGATGGAGTGGGAGTGATGGCCGCCACGCCCCCGGTCTGCGATTTCGGCTGGCAGGCCCCCGGTTTCACCCTGCCCGGCACCGACGGCAAGACATGGTCGCTGGCCGATGTGGCGGGGCCGAAAGGCACGCTGATCATGTTCATCTGCAACCACTGCCCCTATGTGCAGGCGGTGATCGACAGGATCGTGCGGGACGCGCGCGACCTGCAAGGGCTGGGCATCGGCGTCGCCGCGATCTCGTCGAACGATGCCATCGCCTATCCGCAGGACGGGTTCGACGCGATGCGGGCGGAGGCGGAGAAACACGCCTTTACCTTCCCCTACCTCTTCGACGAAAGCCAGGACGTGGCAAGGGCTTACGGCGCGGTCTGCACGCCGGACTTCTTCGGCTTCGACGCCGGGTTCGGGCTTCAGTATCGCGGCCGGCTGGATGCCTCGGGCAGCCGCCCCGCGCCGCCCGACGCCCGCCGCGAGCTTTACGAGGCGATGCGGCAGGTCGCCGAAACCGGCCACGGCCCGGCCGAGCAGGTGGCCAGCATGGGTTGTTCGATCAAGTGGAAGGCGGCCTGACTTGGCCGCGCTGGTCTTCGACCTCGACGGCACGCTGATCGATTCCGCCCCCGACATCCATGTCGCCGCCAACGCCGCCCTGGACGACGAGGGTGTGCCGGCCCTGACCCTTGCCGAGGCGCGCGATTGCGTCGGCCACGGCGCGGCGATCTTCGTCACGCGCGCGATGGCGCTGCGCGGGCTGGGCGACGACCCGGCGCGGCATCGCCGTATCCTCGCCGGGTTTCTCGATCGCTACGAGGCGGCGGTGAACCTGACCCGCCCCTACCCCGGCGTGCCCGAGGCGCTCGACGCGCTGCGCGGCGCCGGCCACCGTCTGGCACTGTGCACCAACAAGCCCGCCGCGCCGACGCGCGCCGTGCTGGCCCATCTCGGCCTCGCTGCGCTGTTCGACCCGGTGATCTGCGGCGACAGCCTGCCGGTGCGCAAGCCCGATCCCGCGCCGCTCCATGCCGCGGTCGCCGGTGCGGGCGGCGGGCCGGCGCTGTTCGTCGGGGACAGCGAGGTGGACGCCGACACCGCCCGCGCCGCCCGCCTGCCCTTCGCGCTGTTCACCGAGGGCTATCGCAAGACGCCGGTCGCCGACCTGCCGCACAGCCGCGCCTTCGCCGATTTCGGCGCCCTGCCCGGCCTCGTCTCCGACCTGCTCGGCTGATACATTCAAAACTTGATATGTGTTGGCCGGCTCCTATATGATGGGCAGGAACGAAGCGGAGGATTCCCATGACTGCCGAGACGACCGAAGCGACCAGACTGAAGCATCCGCTGGTCAAGGCCTTCTTCGACGAGGCGACCTTCACCATCACCTATGTCGTGAAGGATCCCGACAGCAACGCGGCCGCGATCATCGATTCGGTGCTGGATTTCGACTATGCCTCGGGCCGCACCGATACCCGGTCCGCCGACGAGGTCATCGCCCATGTCAGGGCCGAGGGGCTGGATATCCGGTGGGTTCTGGAAACCCATGTTCATGCCGACCACCTGTCGGCCGCGCCCTACCTGCAACAGCGCGTCGGCGGCAAGATCGGCATCGGCGAGAAGATCACGGTGGTCCAGAACACCTTCGGCAAGGTGTTCAACGAGGGCACGGAGTTCCAGCGCGACGGCAGCCAGTTCGACCGGCTGTTCGTCGAGGGCGACACCTTCGAGATCGGCGGCCTCAAGGGCCGGGTGCTGCACACGCCGGGCCACACGCCGGCCTGCCTGACCTACGTGATCGAGGATGCCGCCTTCGTCGGCGACACGCTGTTCATGCCCGATTTCGGCACCGCGCGCTGCGACTTTCCCGGCGGTTCGGCCGAGGCGCTGTATCAGTCGATCCAGAAGATCCTCGCCCTGCCGGACGAAACCCGTGTCTTCGTCGGGCATGACTACAAGGCCCCGGGCCGCGATACCTATGCCTGGGAAACCACGGTGGGCGAACAGAAGGCGCTCAACGTCCATGTCGGGGCCGGCAAGCCGATGGAGGATTTCGTGCGGATGCGGACCGAGCGCGACGCGACGCTGGCGATGCCGCGGCTGATCATCCCGTCCTTGCAGGTCAACATGCGCGCCGGCCAGATGCCGCCGGCCGAGGACAACGGCAAGACCTATCTCAAGGTGCCCGTCAACGGGCTGTGAGGACGGCGCGCAGGAACCTCCCCGTCGGCCGGAAGGCCGGCGACTGGGGCGGCCTCCGGGCCGCCCCGTTTTTCGAGAAAGGCAAGCCGGAATGAGGCGTTACTTCCCGATCCTCGACTGGGGCCGCAGCTATGGCCGCGACACGCTGACCAATGACATGATCGCGGCGGTGATCGTCACGATCATGCTGATCCCGCAGTCGCTGGCCTATGCGCTGTTGGCCGGCCTGCCCGCCGAGGTCGGGCTTTACGCCTCGATCGCGCCGCTTCTGGTCTACGCCGTTCTCGGCACCTCGCGGGCGCTGGCCGTCGGGCCGGTCGCGGTGGCCAGCCTGATGACCGCGGCGGCGGTGGGCGAACTGGCCGCGCAGGGCACGCCGGAATACCTGGGCGCGGCGATCGCGCTGGCCTTCCTGTCGGGGCTGATGCTGCTGGCGATGGGATTTCTGCGGCTGGGTTTCCTCGCCGCCTTCCTCAGCCATCCGGTGATCTCGGGGTTCATCAGCGCCTCTGGCCTCTTGATCGCGGCCAGCCAGCTCAAGCATATCCTGGGCGTGCCGACCTCGGGCCATACCCTGATCGAGATCCTCGGCGGCCTGCTTGCCGGGCTCGACAGGGTCAACCTGCCGACGCTGGCGATCGGCCTCGCCGCCACCGCGTTCCTCTCCTGGTCGCGCGGCGGGCTCAAGCGGTTCCTCGCCGCGCGCGGTGTGCCCGCCCGGCGCGCCGGGCTTCTGTCGCGCACCGCGCCGGTGGTGGCCGTTGCCGCCACCGTTCTCGTCACATGGCTCTTCGGGTTGAAGGCGGCGGGCGTGGCGATCGTGGGCGACGTGCCGCGCGGCCTGCCCGCCCCGGCGCTGCCGCCGCTGGATCTGTCGCTCTGGGCGCAGATCGCCGTTCCGGCCCTGCTGATCACCATCGTCGGCTATGTCGAGACGATCTCGGTCGCGCAGACGCTGGCGGCCAAGCGGCGCCAGCGGATCGATCCGGATCAGGAACTGATCGCGCTTGGCGGCGCCAACCTCGGCTCGGCCGTCTCCGGAGGGTTCCCGGTGACCGGGGGCTTCGCCCGCTCGGTGGTGAATTTCGACGCCGGTGCCGAAACGCCGGCCGCCGGCGCCTTCACGGCCATCGGCATGGCGCTGGCGACCCTCTACCTCACCCCGCTGCTTTATTTCCTGCCCAAGGCGACGCTGGCGGCCACGATCATCGTCGCGGTGCTCAGCCTCGTCGATCTCGGCGCCCTGCGCCGGACATGGGCGTTTTCCCGCGCCGATGCCGCGGCGATGGCGGCCACCATCCTCGTCACCCTCGCCGCCGGGGTCGAGGCCGGGATCGTCGCCGGGGTCGCGCTGTCGCTGCTTTTGCATCTCTACCGCACCTCGCGGCCCCATGTCGCGATCGTCGGCCAGGTGCCGGGCACCGAGCATTTCCGCAATGTCGATCGCCATGCCGTCGTCACCGTGCCGGATGTCGTGACGATCCGGATCGACGAAAGCCTGTATTTCCCGAACGCCCGGTTCCTCGAGGATACGGTGCAGGCGCAGGTCGGCGCGAACCGGGCGCTGCGTCATGTCGTGCTGATGTGTTCGGCGGTGAACGAGATCGACGCCTCGGCGCTGGAAAGCCTCGAGGCGATCAACCAGAGGCTGGCCGATGCCGGCGTCACCCTGCACCTGAGCGAGGTCAAGGGCCCGGTGATGGACCGGCTGAAGCGCAGCCATTTCCTGCACGACCTGACCGGCGGGGTGTTCCTCACGCAGTTCGACGCGATGCGCGCGCTGGCCCCCGACCTGGCCTGCCGCACCCTGGCCGCCGGCCGGCGCGACCTTGCCCGCAACGGCGGCTGAGGGCGCGCCTCAGACGATCCCGCGTTCGGCGAAGGGCCGCCCCTCCAGCACCCGCGCGACGCCCAGCGGCGACAGGTCGAGGCTGCGCCAGCCGCCGTGAACGATGACCTCGGCCAGCCCGCGCCCCACCGCCGGGGCCTGTTGCAGCCCGTGCCCGGAAAAGCCCGAGGCGACCAGCAGGTTCCGCCAGCCCGGGTGACGGCCAAGGATCGCGTTCTGGTCGAGCCGGTTGAAATCGTAATGCCCCACCCACATCCGCAGCACCTTGACCGCATCGAACCCCGGCGCGCGAGCGTAGAGCGCGGGCCAGATCGCCTCTTCGAACTGCGCGTGGTCGGGGTCGAAATCCCGCGGGTCGCAGGGGCCGTCATCCCCGGGCACCGTGGCGGTGATCCAGTGGCCGTGTTCGGGGCGCAGGTAGTAGCCGCGATGATCGACCATCAGCGGCGCACCGGGGTGCCGGGCGTTCGGTGCGTCGATCAGAAACACCGTGCGCTTGCGGGGTTCTACCGGCCAGTCCTCGCCCAGCAGCCGAAGCAGCCCGGTCGCCCCGGTGCCGGCGCAGATCACCGTCTCGCCGGCCTCCAGACTCGCCCCAGAGGAGAGTTGAACGGTTGCGATCCGGTCGCCCGACCGGGTGAAGCCGACGACCCTATCGGCCAGGAAATCCGCCCCCGCGGCCCGGGCGGCGGCGCGCAGACCGCCGAGGAATCCCATGTTGTCGAACCAGCCCTCGTCGCGCGGACCGAAGCTGCCGGCGACCACGTCATCGAGCGCCAGCCAGGGGAAGCGATGGGCCAGCGCGGCCCGGTCCAGCACCTCCGTGGCGGCGCCAAGCCCTTGCTGCATCGCAGCAATTTCGCGGGCCGTGGCCGCACCCTCCTCGGTTCCGGCCAGGAAGAGATAACCGTTCTCGGTCAGCCCCAGATCGGCCACGCCGCCCTCCGGCCCGGTCCAGGAAGAGAAGTTCCGAATGAAATCAATTCCGAAACGGCTGATCTGCACGTTTATCGCGTTCGAGAACTGCGACCGGATCGAGGCGACCGATAATGCAGTTGCAGCATTAGCATAACTCGGGTCCGGCTCCACCACCCGCACCCTGATGCCCGGCGCCAGCCGGGTCAGCCAGAACGCGACCGAGGCGCCCATGATCGCGCCGCCGATCACCACCACGTCGCTGCGTTCAACCATCTCCGGCCTCCCCTGACCGATTCCGGTTCTAGCACGACCGGCCGCCGTGGGAAGCCTTGCGCTGTGGCGGTCGGCGCGAGCCGAGCCCCGGGAATCGGGGGATCCCCATACATCCTTTCGTCTGTAGGTTGAGCCAGTCCGAAAGTTTGTGGATAAGGACGCCTTGTCGTGAAATCGCCCTTGTGTCCGTGGAAATGAAAGGCAAGTTGGCGACGTTCCATGAGTGGTGGCCTTTGGGCCAGGAACATCGGCGAGGATCAGCCCGGGGGTTTTCCGGGGGTTTGCGTCGGAAGGCCGGGATGCCGGTGCCGCTCTGGGCCGGTGTATTTCTGCCGGTCAGGCGGCCGCTGCCACGCCCTTGCGGGGGCCGGCTCCCGGCCCTGCTCGCCACGTTCGAAACGGGCCGCAGGGTTCGGGCCGGACATGAAAAAACGGCGCAGGCCTGTCCGGGCCTGCGCCGTTTTGCGTTGTGCGATCGCGGACGGGTCAGGCGCCGAGGGTCTTGGCGACCTCGGCCGCGAAATCCTCTTCCTTCTTCTCGATCCCCTCGCCCACCGCGACGCGGACGAAGCCGGTGATCTCGGCGCCGGCCTCGGCCGCGGCCTCGGCCACCGTCACGTCGGGGTTGATCACGAATTTCTGGCCCAGCAGCGTGACTTCCTCGAGGAACTTCTTGAGCCGGCCGACGATCATCTTCTCGATCACCGCCTCCGGCTTGCCCGATTCGCGGGCCTGCTCGGTCAGAACGGTCTTTTCGCGCTCCAGCAGCGCCGGGTCGAGATCGGCCTCGCCCAGCGAGGCGGGCGCGGTCGCGGCGACATGCATGGCCACCTGCCGGCCGAAGCCCGTGTCGCCGCCCTTGAGCGCCACCAGCACGCCGATCTTGCCCATGCCCTCGGCCGCGGCGTTGTGGACATAGGAGACCACGGTGTCGCCCTCCAGCCGCGCCATCCGGCGCAGGGTCATGTTCTCGCCGATCTTGGCGATCGCGTCGGTCAGCACCTCGGCCACCGGCTTGCCGCCCACCGGGGCGGCGTTCAGCGCGTCGATATCCGACACACCGAGCGCGGCATCGGCGATCTCGCGCACCATCGCCTGGAACTCCTCGTTCTTGGCGACGAAGTCGGTTTCCGAATTGACCTCGACGGCGACGCCGACGCCATCGGCCACGGCAACGCCGACAAGGCCCTCGGCCGCGACCCGGCCGTATTTCTTGGCGGCCTTGGCCAGGCCCTTGGTGCGCAGCCAGTCGACCGCGGCGGTCATGTCGCCGCCGGTTTCGGTCAGCGCCTTCTTGGCGTCCATCATGCCCGCGCCGGTCTGGTCGCGCAGGTCTTTCACCATCTGTGCGGTGATAGCCATCTGGGGGCTCTCCTCAGTTCTCGAACAGGGGTCGGGCGGGGCGTAGCCCCGCCCTGTGACGATACCGTGACGGGGCCTCAGGCCTCGTCGGCGGTCTCGGCCAGCGCCTCTTCCTCGACACCGGCCTCGAGCGCGCCGAGATCGACGCCCGCGGCGCCCATCTGCGCGGTCATCCCGTCCAGCGCGGCGCGCGAGACGAGGTCGCAGTAAAGCGCGATGGCCCGCGCGGCGTCGTCATTGCCGGGAATGACGTAATCCACGCCATCGGGCGAGCAGTTGGTGTCGACCACGGCGACGACCGGGATGCCCAGTTTCCGGGCCTCGAGGATCGCAAGGTCTTCCTTGCCGACATCGATGACGAACAGCAGGTCCGGCAGGCCGCCCATCTCGCGGATCCCGCCCAGCGAGGCCTGCAGCTTGGCCTGCTCGCGCTCGATGCCCAGCCGTTCCTTCTTGGTCAGGCCTTCTGCGCCCTGCGCCATCGTCTCGTCGATCTGCTTGAGCCGCTGGATCGACTGCGAGACGGTCTTCCAGTTGGTCAGCGTGCCGCCCAGCCAGCGGTGGTTCATGTAGTACT
>CAYUXM010000154.1:0-7458 GCA_964448765.1 uncultured Rhodobacterales bacterium | reverse complement strand
GCCACCCGGTGCGGACCACGGTGACCGAGATGGGGCCGCTGCTGCTGTCGCGGCTCATGGGCCTGACGGCGGTGCAGGAGGGGGTGATGACCATCGCCTTCCGGATCGCCGACGAGGAAGGCCTGCCGCTGCTCGACCTCGAAGACCTGCGCGCGATGCTGGCCTTCCTCGCCGCGAACCGGGCGGAGATCTCCGCGCGCTACGGCAATGTCACCACCGCCAGCGTCGGCGCGATCCAGCGCGCGCTGCTGGTGCTGGAGCATGAGGGCGGCGACCGGCTGTTCGGCGAACCCGCGCTCGAGCTTGGCGACCTGATGGCCCCGGCGCCGGACGGCCGCGGCCGGGTCAACATCCTCGCCGCAGACCGGCTGATGGCCGCGCCCCGGCTTTACGCGACCTTCCTGCTTTGGCTGTTGTCGGAACTGTTCGAGGACCTGCCCGAGGTCGGCAATCCCGAGCGCCCGAAGCTCGTGTTCTTCTTCGACGAGGCGCATCTTTTGTTCGACGACGCGCCCAAGGCGCTGATCGACAAGGTCGAACAGGTGGCGCGGCTGATCCGGTCGAAAGGCGTGGGGGTCTATTTCGTCACCCAGAACCCCACCGACGTGCCCGACGCGGTGCTGGGCCAGCTTGGCAACCGGGTGCAGCACGCGCTGCGGGTCTTCACCGCGCGCGACAAGCGCGACCTGCGCCGCGCCGCCGAAACCTATCGCCCGAATCCCCGGTTCGACACGGAGGAGGCGATCATGTCGGTCGGCACCGGCGAGGCGGTGACCTCGTTCCTGGAGGCCAAGGGCAGCCCCGGCATGGTCGAACGTACGCTGATCCGCCCGCCGCTCAGCCGGATGGGGACGATCACGGAAACGGAACGCGTGGCGGTGCTGGACGGCTCCGGCCTTGGCCCGAAATACGACGCCGGGATCGACCGCGAGTCCGCGCACGAGATGCTGGCCCGGCGCGCGGAGGCGGCGGCGCAGGAGGCCGGCGCGGGCGCGCCCGAGGAGCGCGAATTCTCCGCCGCGCGGCGCTACAGCCCCGGCGGCGACACGCGCACGCGCCGCTCCAGCCGGTCCGACAGCGTCGGCGAGGCCTTTGCGAAAAGCTTCGCGCGGCAGTTGGGCACGCAGGCGGGGCGGTCGCTGGTGCGCGGCGTGCTGGGCGGGCTGTTCCGGTCGCGCTGAACCGGGGGCGGCCGGTCAGCGGGCGGCGGCGCCCATCGCGTGGGCCAGCCGCGCGGCTTCCTCCGCCAGCCCCCAGGGCGCGTTGACGGCGAACAGCCCCGAACCGACCATGCCGTGCCCCGGCCGCGCCGGCGGGAACCGCAGTTCGTGGCGCAGCGCGCCGGGCAGGTTCCGCGCCTCCAGCGCCTCCAGCATCTGCGCGTGCAGGCCCGAGGTCAGCACCGGGTACCACAGCAGGATCACGCCCACGGGCCACTTGCGGTGCACCGCGGCGATCAGTTTCGGCAGCCGGTCGTAATCCGCCTTGACCTCGAAGGACGGGTCGATCAGCGCCAGCCCGCGGCGCGGGTCGGGCGGGGTGCGGGCGATCAGCATCGCCAGCCCGTCCTCGTGCAGAACCTGCGCGCCGGTGCCCTTCATGGCCGCGGCAAGGAGGCGGTTCTCGCCCGGATGCAGTTCGGCCAGCACGATCCGGTCGCCGGGCCGCAGGATTTCCGCCGCGATCCGGGGCGAGCCGGGATAGGCCCGCGCGCCCTCGGCCGCCCGCACCCGGTCCAGCGCGGCCAGGTAGGGATGGCCGGCGGGAAACCAGCCCTGCGCCAGCGCCCGGCCGATCCCCGCCGCGGCCTCGCCGGTCTTGCGGGCCTCGGCGCCGTCGAGGTCGTAAAGCCCGCGCCCGGCATGGGTCTCGATATAGCTCAGCGGCTTGTCCTTGGCCGTCATGTAGCCCAGCGCCCAGGCCAGCAGGCCGTGCTTGTGCACGTCGGCGGCGTTCCCGGCGTGGTAGGCATGCTGGTAGGACAGCATCAGAGCGGGCGGATCTTCAGCCGGGTGATCCGGTTCTCCTTGCGGGCCACCACCTCGAAGCGGAAGCCGTGGAAGGAAAACACCTGCCCCTCGGCCGGGATCATCTGCGCCTCGTGGATCACGAGGCCGGCGACGGTATTGGCCTCGTCGTCGGGCAGGTTCCAGTCGGTCGCGCGGTTGACATCGCGGATCGTCATCGATCCATCGACGAGGTAATCGCCCGCCTCGGTCCGCTTCAGCGGCGATTCCGCGGCCGGGTCGAACTCGTCGGTGATCTCGCCGACGATCTCCTCGATGATGTCCTCCAGCGTGATCAGGCCGCGCAGCTCGCCGTATTCGTCGACGACCAGCGCGAAATGCGTCCGGCGCTTGAGGAACTCGCGCATCTGTTCGTCAAGCGGCGTGGTCTCGGGCACGAAATAGGGCTTCATCGCCACGCTGAGCACGTCGAGATCGCGCACCGAGGCGAGGTTGCCCTGCTCGCCGCGCACGATCTTGTCGACGGCGCGCAACAGATCCTTGGCATGGATCACGCCGACCACGTTGTCGCGCTCGCCGCGATAAAGCGGCAGCCGGGTGTGGTGCGAGCCCAGCACCGCCGACAGGATCGCGTCGGGATCGGCATCGACGTCGATCATCTCGATGCCCGACCGGTGGCGCATGATCTCTTCCACCGTCCGGTCGTTGAGATGCAGCGCGCCCAGCAGGCGGTCGCGATCCTCCTTCTCCACCGCGCCCTCGGAATGGCCCAGCGCGATGGCGCCCGCGATTTCCTCCTTCAGGGCGAGGATGTGGCTGTCGGGATCGGCGCGCACGCCAAACAGACTCAGCACTCCGCGCACCAGCACCCGCACCACGCTGACCACCGGCGCGAACAGGAAGATGATCAGCTTGATCATCGGCGAGACGCGCAGCGCGAAGGGTTCGGGATAGGTGATCGCCAGCGTCTTGGGCATCACCTCGCCGAAGATCAGGACCAGCGTCGTCATCCCCAGCGTCGCCAGCGCCACGCCGGAATCGCCGAAGATCTTGGTCAGAAGCGCGGTGGCCAGCGAGGCGGCGAGGATGTTGACGACATTGTTGCCCAGAAGGATCGCGCCGATCATCCGCTCGTTGTCGTCGGTGATGTCGAGCACCCGCTGCGCCGCCGCGTTGCCGCGATCGGCCTGCGCCTTGAGCTTGGAGCGCGAGGCGGCCGTCAGCGCGGTTTCCGAACCGGAGAAGAACGAGGAGACGCACAGAAGCAACAGGATCGCCCCGGCCGTGAGCCAGAAGGCGAGGTCGTAGGCGGAAGCGGCGGTTTCGGGGGGCATGACTCGGGGCTTTTCGGGAAAGCTCAGTTATGGGCGCGGCCCGGCGCCGGTTCAAGGGGGTCGCCCTCGTCCGATGCCAGCGGGTGATGTTCCAGCACCAGCGCGCGCAGCCGCGCCTCCAGCACATGGGTGTAGATCTCGGTCGTGGCGACATCGGCATGGCCCAGCATCATCTGGATCGCGCGCAGATCGGCGCCGCCGGCCAGCAGATGGGTGGCGAAGGCGTGCCGCAGCCGGTGCGGCGTGACCCGGTCGGGGGCGATGCCGGCCGCGGCGGCGATGTCCTTGAGGATCGCGAAGAACCCCTGCCGGGTCAGGTGCCCGGCCTTGCCGCGCGCCGGAAAAAGGTGCCGGCCGGGCGGCAGGGCGCGGTTGCCGGCCCGCGCCTCGGCCTCGGCCCTGTCGCGCAGCGCCAGCCAGTCGGCCAGCGCCGCGCGCGCCGGGGCCGACAAGGGCACCAGCCGCTCCTTGTCGCCCTTGCCGCGCACCAGCAGCATCCGGGGATCGCCGCGCGCGGCCTGTACCGGCAGGCCGACCAGTTCGCTCACCCGCATGCCGGTGGCATAAAGCAGTTCCAGCAGGCAGGTGTTGCGCAGCCGGTCCGCCGGCGTCCGCCCGGTGCGGCGCGCGGCCTCCAGCAGCGCGGTCACCTCGGCCTCGGCCAGCGTCTTCGGCAGCGTCCGCGCCTTGCCCGGCCCGGCGATCCGGAGCGCGGGATTGTCGCCGCGCAGCCTTTCGTCGAACAGGAAGCGGTAGAACTGCCTGAGCGCGGACAGCCGCCGCGCGCGGGTGGCGCGCGCCAGCCCCTCGGCCTCGCAGGCCACGAGGTAACGTTCCAGATCGTCGCGCCCGGCCGCCTCCAGCCCCGGCCCGTGCCGGTCCAGCCAGCCCGCGGCATCCTTCAGGTCGCGGCCATAGGCCAGAAGAGTGTTGCGCGCCGCGCCCGCCTCGGCCGCCTGCGCCTCCAGAAAGGCCGATATCCTGAGCGCGGCGCTCATCCCCGCCGCTCCAGCAGCAGAAGTTCCAGCGCGGCGCGGCGCGCGGTGGCCTCCAGCCCGACGCGGCGCAGCACCACCAGCCCCTCGGTCACGTCGCGCAGATCGCCCTTGGCGCCCTCGGTCACCTGTTCGATCGCGATCAGCAGCGCCTCGCCGATCCGGCCGCCGGCCAGCCGCTGCGCGGCCTCGGGGCCGGGCTGGGCGAACGGCGCGAAGGCAGCGCGGATCGCCGCCCCCAGCTTGCCGGGCGCGGCAAGGCCCTGAACCTCGCCGGCGGCCAGCCCGGCCAGAAACGCCTCGGTTCCGTCCCCGGGCCGGCGCGCGGCGGCGACCTCGGCGAAATCCTCGGACAGAAGCCCGATGCGGAAGGCCAGCGAGCCGGCCGAGCCCTTCAGCGGCATCCGCGCCAGCGCCGGGCCGTAGAGCGTGGCGAAGGGCACCTCCAGCTCCATCGCCTCCATCTGCGCCCAGGCCGGGGGCAGGGCGGCGGCCACCGCGACCGGGTCGCGCGCGGTCAGCGCGGTGTCGAGCCGCTGGATCGCCGCGACACGGTCCCAGACCCCGCCGGAGGCCGCGGGCCGCTGTTCGGTGTAAAGCCCCAAAAGCCGGTTCGCCGGGATCGCGCCGACACGCGCCAGCCGCTCGCCGGCCTCGATCCGGGCCTTCCAGCCGGTGTTCGATCGCAGATCGGCATGGGCGAAGGCCACCGGCAGCGTGGCGGTCGGCAAGGGCTGGCCGATCGCCTCCATCAGCCGCAGGACCAGCGGCGAGGGCCGGCGCGGCCGGGGCAGGGGATCGGCGCCCTCGGCCAGCGCCGGGTCGAGAAACCGCGCCAGCAGTTCCTCCATCTCCGGGGTGATCCGGTCCAGCGCCGCGCCGGTCGACAGCGACAGCGCGGCCGCCGTCCAGTCGCCGCCGCGGGCAAGGCAGAAGACGCGGGCCGGGAAGGTCGGCGCGATCTGCGGATTGTCGCGCATCAGGCCGCAGGCGGCATCTTCCTGCCCCAGCAGCAGCGCGATGTCGAACCAGCGCCGGAACGGTTCGGCCCGCGGCGGCGCGGTGCGTTCCAGCAGCGCCAGCGCCGGGTCGAGCGCGCCGAGGTCCAGCAGCTTGTCGATCCGGGCGAGGAACAGCGCGCCCGATCCGTCGGACTCCGCCGGCGGATCAAGCTCGGCCAGCAGCAGCGTCATCAGCAGGCCCTGGATCGCGGGCAGCGTGTCGATCCGCTCGGCCCTGAGCAGCCGGGCAAGCTCTTCGGTCGGGGTCGTGCCCCAAAGATCGGCGGGCAGCCCGGTCGCCGATGGCGGCAGAAGCCCCACGGCATCGAGATTGGTCGCGGCCAGCGGGGCCACCGTGATCGGCGGCCGGGCGGGTGGCGTCTGCGGCGCCGGGCCGGGCAGCGCCACCGGCGGTTCGGCGACCGAGCGTGACAGCCAGTCGATCGCCGACAACGGCTCCTGCTGGGCCTCGGCCCCGACGGCCGGCCACAGGGCCAAGGCCGCGGCCAGCGCGCGCCTAGTCCGCGGCATCGAGCGTGACCTCGTGCCGGATCTCGGCCGTGTCCGGCGACATCGGGCCGAGATAGGCGTAGCCGACAAGCCCGAGGAACCCGAGGATGACCAGATAAACCAGATACTTGATGATGCGTCCCATGCGCCGCGGTTCCTTGTTGCCTGTCTTTGCCTGCCTGCCGTGGTCGCCGCCACGGTTCGTCGCGATTATATATGGCCTTTTCGCCGAGTTCACGCCATTCAGGACGAACCCGGCGATTTTGGCCGAAGATCGCCGTGGCAGGCGACGGGATCGAAGGTGAAGGCGAAGCTGAAGCGAACGATCGTCCTGATCGGGATGATGGGGGCGGGCAAGACCGCCGTCGGCACCGCGCTGGCACGGATGCTGGGCGTGCCTTTCGTCGATTCCGACGACGAGATCGAGCGCGCGGCGAACATGACCGTCGCCGAGATCTTCGAACGCGACGGCGAGGCGTTCTTCCGCGTCAAGGAAAGCCAGGTGCTCAAGCGGCTGCTGTCGGGCCCGCCCTGCGTTCTGTCCACCGGCGGCGGCGCCTTTCTGGCCGAGGCGAACCGGCAGGCGATCGAGGATGCGGCCATGTCGGTCTGGCTGCGCGCCGATCTCGACCTGCTGTGGGCGCGGGTGCGGCACAAGTCGACGCGGCCGCTGCTGCGCACCGCCGATCCCAAGGGCACGCTGGCACGGCTGCTGGAGGCGCGGTCGCCGGTCTATGGCCGGGCGCAGCTGATCGTGGACTCCGAAGCCGACCTGTCGGTCGAGGAGATGGCGGCGCGGGTGCTGGCCCGGCTGAAAGCGGAAGGCGGGATCATCGCGGGAGGCGAGGGATGAGCATCGACACGGTGCGGGTGGAACTGGGCGCGCGCAGCTATGACGTACGGATCGGCCACGGCCTGCTGGCCCGCGCCGGGGCCGAGATCGCGCCGCTGGTGCCGAAGGGCCGGGGCGTCGCGGTGCTGACCGACGAAACCGTCGCGGGCCTGCACCTCGACAACCTGCGCGCCGGGCTGGGCGGGATCGGCATGGTGGCGCATGCGATGGCGCCGGGCGAGGCGACGAAGGGCTGGGCCGGGCTCGCCGAGGCGGTCGACTGGCTGCTGGCCGAGAAGGTCGAGCGGCGCGATATCGTGGTCGCGCTTGGCGGCGGGGTGATCGGCGATCTCGGCGGGTTCGCCGCCGCGATCCTGCGCCGCGGCGTGCGTTTCGTGCAGATCCCCACCACGCTCTTGGCGCAGGTCGACAGTTCGGTGGGCGGCAAGACCGGGATCAACTCGGTCCACGGCAAGAACCTTGTCGGCGCGTTCCACCAGCCCAGCCTCGTTCTGGCCGATATCGACCTGCTGGCCAGCCTGCCGGCGCGCGATTTCCTCGCCGGCTACGGCGAGGTGGTGAAATACGGGCTGCTGGGCGACGCGGCGTTCTTCGACTGGCTGGAGGCGCACGGCCCGGCGCTGGCCAGTGGCGATGCCGGGCTGCGGCAATACGCGGTGCGCCGGTCGGTCGAGATGAAGGCCGAGATCGTCGCGCGCGACGAGACCGAGCAGGGCGACCGGGCGCTGCTGAACCTTGGCCATACCTTCTGCCACGCGCTGGAAACCGCGACGGGCTATTCCGGCCGGCTGCTGCATG
>CAYUXM010000153.1:0-7471 GCA_964448765.1 uncultured Rhodobacterales bacterium | reverse complement strand
CCGCGCGTTCCAGCCGGTCGGCCACCGGATCGAGGAAATAGGCGATCGCGCCGCCGACCACGAAGGGCAGGATCACATCGCCCAGAAACCACAGCGCGGCGAAGAACACCGCCGCGGCGATGCCCCAGTATGTCACCTGTTCGCGAACCGGCAGCGCCATGCGGAGGTTTCCTTGCTACGGGGCACAGATTGCCTTTCGCGGGCAGGGATGCAAGCCCGGCCGCTACCGGGCGGGCAGGAAGGCCGCGCCGGGGTGCAGGAACACGATCCGGCCGGCGGGCATGTTCCACAGGCTGGGATGCCGGTCCAGCAACGAGGCGCCGATCCGCAACAGGTCGCCGGTCGGGTCCGGGCGCATGTCCGCCGCGCCGCCGGCCTCGACCACCGCGACGGCGAAGGGCCCGAAGCGCCCTCCGCCAAACTCCAGGCCGGAAAGCACGCGGTCCCCCGGCGCGCCGGTCAGCCAGCCGCGCGAGGTCAGGTCGGCCAGCGTGTCGGGCGTGGCGTAAAGCGTGCCGGAATCGCCGGTGTCGATGTCGATCGCGACGGGCCTGTCGCCGATCCGCCCGGCCCAGCCCGGCAGGCCGCCTTCGGTCAGGCGAAACGCGACATCGGCCGCGATCTCCGCGGGCTCCGGCGCGGGAACCGGCAGCGCCCCGTCCGGGGCCGGGCGCAGAAGCGTCAGCCCCAGCCGTTCCTGATCCAGAGCGAAGGCGAGGCCCGTCAGAGCCGGCAGGCCGAGAAAGCCCAGGAAATCGGCCCCCAGCCCGTCGCGGGTAAAGCCGAAATCGCCCGACAGCGCCGGGTCGGGCATCGCGAAGGGCCGGCCCGCCAGCGTGACCGCCGGCGCGGGATGGGCGATCACCACGATCTCCTGCCCCGAGGCGGCAGGGCCGCGCGCCACCTCCGGCCCCGCCGGCAGGTCCAGCGCGTCGCGGTTCAGCATCAGCGGATAGGCGGCGCCGGTGTCGAGCATCACAACCCCGGCCCGCCCGGCCACCTCGGCCGCCAGCATCGGCCGCCCGTCGCGCAGCGTGATCGGCAGGGTCCGCGCGGTTTCGCCGGCGGCGAGGAGTTCGGCCATGGCCGGGAACGGCAGCAGCGCGAGAACGGCAGAGATCAGACAGGCCTTCCAATGCATCGCGTCGCGTCCCGTGAACCGTGGGCAGGCTAGCACGCGGGCGGTGCCATCGCCATCCCGCCCGGCCCCGCCTTGCCTGCCCATCCCCTTTGGCGTAAGCCTCCGCCAACGCCCAAAGCCAAGGCCCGACGCATGCGACTGACGCGCTACTTCCTGCCCGTTCTCAAGGAAAACCCCGCCGAGGCGCAGATCGTCTCGCACCGGCTGATGCTGCGCGCGGGGATGATCAAGCAGCAGGCCGCCGGCATCTATTCCTGGCTGCCGCTGGGCTACCGGGTGCTGCGCCGGATCGAGGAAATCGTGCATGAGGAACAGCAGCGCGCCGGGCACATCCCGTTGCTGATGCCCACCCTGCAACCGGCAGACCTGTGGCGCGAATCCGGCCGCTACGACGACTACGGGCAGGAGATGCTGCGGATCAGGGACCGGCACGAGCGCGACCTGCTTTACGGCCCCACCAACGAGGAGATGATCACCGACATCTTCCGCGGCCACGTCTCCAGCTACCGCGACCTGCCGCTGACGCTCTACCACATCCAGTGGAAGTTCCGCGACGAGATCCGCCCGCGGTTCGGCGTGATGCGCGGCCGCGAGTTCTACATGAAGGACGGCTACAATTTCGACATCGACAGGGACGCGGCGCTGCATGCCTACAACCGCCACATGGTCAGCTACCTGCGCACCTATGAACGCATGGGCCTGACCGCGATCCCGATGCGGGCGGATTCCGGCCCGATCGGCGGCGACGACACCCATGAATTCCTGGTGCTGGCCGCGACCGGCGAGTCCGAGGTCTTCTATGACGACGCGGTGACCGGGCTTCGGCTGGGCGACCGGCAGATCGACTATGACGACCGTGATGCGGTGGCGGCGGTGTGCCGCGAGTTCACCTCGCTTTACGCGCGCACCGACGAAACCCACGACGAGGCCGCCTTCGCCGCAGTTCCCGAAGACCGCCGCAAGGTCGGCCGCGGCATCGAGGTGGGGCAGATCTTCTACTTCGGCACCAAGTATTCCGAACCGATGGGCGCCACCGTCGTCACCCCCGAGGGGGCGCGCGTGCCGGTGCACATGGGCAGCCACGGCATCGGCGTGTCGCGCCTGCTGGGCGCGATCATCGAGGCCAGCCATGACGACAGGGGCATCATCTGGCCCGAGGGCGTGACCCCGTTCCAGGCCGGGATCGTCAACCTGCGGCAGGGCGATGGCGCCTGCGACGTGGCTTGCGATGCGATGCTGGCGGCGCTGGAGGCGAAGGGCCTGACCGCGCTTTACGACGACCGCGACGAACGCGCGGGCGCGAAATTCGCCACGATGGACCTGGTCGGCCTGCCGTGGCGGGTGACGGTGGGGCCGCGCGGCCTTGCGAACGGAAAGGTGGAACTGACCAGCCGCCGCACCGGCGAGAGCGAGGAGATGACGCCCGAGGCCGCCGTCGACCGGCTGGCGCAGATCTACGCCGGCCACTGAACCCGCGAATTCTCGGCGGAAACTCGTGATCGCGTGGCGCTCAGGCCCTGCTTGACGGGCCCGGGCGATACCGTCAGCCTCGCCCCCGAACCCTGGGAGAACCCCGTGTCCACCCGCCCCTTCGCGCGCTTCGAATTCATGATCGCCTGGCGCTATCTGCGCGCCCGGCGGGCCGAGGGCGGCGTCAGCGTGATGACCTGGATCAGCCTGATCGGCATCGCGCTGGGGGTGATGGCGCTGATCGCAACGCTGGCGGTGCGCACCGGGTTCCGGGCGGAGTTCATCGACACGATCGTGGGATCGAACGCGCATGTGACGGTCTATTCCGCCGGCACCCGCAATGCCGCCGGCTTCCTCGATCGCACGATCGCGGATTACGCCGAGCAGGCCGAAGCGATCCGGGCGGTGGCGGGCGTGACCCGCGCCGCGCCACTGGTGCGCGGCCAGGTGATGATGACGCTTGGGCAGGACTCGAACGTCGCCGATGTCTACGGCATCGCGGCGGAGGATCTGCGCACGATCCCGCGCGTCGGCGGGGCGGAGGCCGAGGCCCAGGGCGATCTTGCGCGCTTCGACGAGGGGATCGCCATCGGTTCGGGCCTGGCGCGCGAACTGGGCGTCGGGCTGGGCGACCGGGTGCGGCTGATCTCGCCCAACGGGGCGCGCACGCCGATGGGCACCGCGCCGCGGGTGGCGGCCTTCGAGGTCGTCTACATCTTCACCGCCGGGCGCTGGGATATCGACCGCACCCGCGTCTACATGCCGTTCGCCGAGGCGCAGCGCTATTTCAACCGCGAGGGGCGCGCGGACGAGATCGAGGTGCATGTCGCCGATCCCGAGCGGGTGGACGACTGGGCGATGCCGATCCTGTCCGTCGCGGGGCCGACGGCGATGCTGTGGACCTGGCGCGACGCGTCGGGCGCGTTCCTCGCCGCGCTCGACATCGAGGATGACGTGATGTTCGTGATCCTGTCGATCCTGGTGCTGATCGCGGCGATGAACATCACCTCGGGCCTGATCATGCTGGTCAAGAACAAGGGCCGCGACATCGGCATCCTGCGCACCATGGGGCTGACGGAGGGCACGATCCTGCGGGTGTTCTTCCTGTGCGGGGCCTTCACCGGGGTGATCGGGACCGCGGCGGGGGTGGTTCTGGGCTGCCTGCTGGCGCTCTACATCGACCAGATCATGGGGTTCGTGAACTGGATATCGGGCGGCGGCGCCTGGGATCCGTCGATCCGGGGGCTGTATCGCCTGCCGGCGGAGCTGCGCGCCTGGGACGTGGGCCGCGCGGTGGCGCTGTCGCTCACGCTGTCGTTCGTGGTGACGTGGTTCCCGGCGCGCCGGGCCGCGCGGCTGAACCCGGTGGAGGCGCTGCGCTATGAGTGAGCCCGCGCTGGAACTGGCCGGCATCGCCAAGACCTACAACCGCGGCACGGCCGCCGCGGTTGCGGTGCTGACCGGGGTCGACCTGTCGCTGGCCCGCGGCGAGGTGGCGGCGCTGGTCGCGCCCTCGGGCGCGGGCAAGTCGACGCTTCTGCACATCGCGGGGCTGCTGGACACGGCGGATGCCGGCGAGGTGCGGCTGGGCGGGGTGGCGATGTCGGGGCTTTCGGATCGGCGGCGCACGGCGGCGCGGCGGGCCGAGGTGGGCTTCGTCTACCAGTTCCACCACCTGTTGCCGGAATTCACGGCGCTGGAGAACATCGTGCTGCCGCAACTGGCCAACGGCGCGCCCCGCGCGGCGGCCGAGGCGCGGGCGCGCGACCTTCTGGCCCGCGTCGGGCTCGCGGCGCGCGCGGGTCACCGGCCTGCGGAACTGTCGGGCGGCGAACAGCAGCGGGTGGCCTTCTGCCGGGCGCTGGCCAATGCGCCGCGGCTGCTGCTGGCCGACGAACCGACCGGCAATCTCGATCCTGCGACGGCCGAGACGGTGTTCGACACGCTGATGGCGATGGTGCGCGAAACCGGCCTTGCCGCGCTGGTCGCGACCCACAACCCAGACCTGGCGCAGCGCATGGACCGGGTTCTGCGGCTGGAGGCCGGGCGGTTGACGGATGGCTGATCTGATCGGGATCAAGGCGCGCGCCGCCGCCCCGGCGCAGGCTGGGCGGGCGAACAGACCCCGGAGGTTGCCATGCGTGCCCTGATCCCCGCCGCGCTTTGCGCGGCACTGACCACCGTTCCGGCCACGGCCGGGGAGCATGCCGAGGGACGGCAGCTTTACCTCGACGCCTGCGCGACCTGCCATGGCGCCGAGGCCGCGGGTGACGGGCCGATGACGCAGATCCTGACCCTGCCGGTGCCGGACCTGACCGGGCTGGCCGACCGCAACGACGGCGTGTTTCCCTGGCTGACCACGGTGCACATGATCGACGGGCGCACCGGGCTGCACGGCCACGGCGGCGCGATGCCGATCTTCGGCGCGCTGATGCGCGGCGACACGGTGGCCGTCGACGCGCCCGACGGCACGCCGGTGATGGTCTCTGGCCGGGTGCTGGCGCTGGTCGACTACCTCGCCGCGATCCAGCGGTAGGCGCCAAAATCATTCGCCGAAGGATTTTGGCGGTGGACCAAGGCCAAGACTTTTCGTCCGAAAAGTCTTGGCCCGATCCGGCCGAAATCCTTCGTTCGAAGGATTTCGGCCTGCCGGTCAGGCGCGCTGGGTCAGCAGCACGCCCAGCGCCATCAGCCCGATCCCGGCGCCGCGGGTCAGGCCGAAGGGTTTCACCATCGCGCCAAAAAGGCCGAAATGGTCGATGATCGCGGCCGAGACGAGCTGCCCCAGAAGCACGAAGAACACCGCGTTGCCGACGCCGAAGCGCGGTGCGACCCAGGTGATCGACAGCACGTAGAAGGCCACGAACAGGCCCGCGGCGAAGAGATGCGCGGGCTGGCCGGGCAGGGCGCGCAGCGGGCCGGGCCCGCCGGTCAGCATCAGCGTGGCGGCCGCGCCGGCGAAGGCCACGACGAACAGCACCGTGCCGGCGGCCACCGGCGAGCCCAGCCGCGCGCCAAGCTGCGCGTTGAGCGCGGCGAGGATCGGGATGCCGATGCCCGCCGCCAGCATAACGCCCGCGTATTTCAGGGTTTCCGCCGTCATCGTCGTCCTCCCGGCCGCCTGTCGCCGGCCACGCTAGCCCCGGCGCCGGGGCTTTGCCAGCGTTCAGGCCGGATGCGGGCGGGGGCCGGCCACCGCCCTGCGTATCCAGGGGCTGAGGCCGATCCCGAGAAGCCCGATCGAGAACAGGCACCAGACCGCCGGCATCTCGTTGGGCATGTCGGTCAGCCAGGTGGCCAGCACCGGGCCGAGCGCGGCGTGCATCACCACGAACCGCCACGCCCCGTAAAGCAGCGGCAGGACGAAGACGCCCAGCATGTAGTCCGGGAAGGACATGGGCCAGCCCGTCAGGTCCGCCAGCGGGCGCCACAGCCCGTTCAGCGGCATGTCCCAGGCCAGGTGCCAGGTGCCGGTGACGGTGCACCAGTGCGGGCCGCACAGAACCTCGCCCGGCCGGCAGGCGCCGAGGCCGGGCAGCAGCCGGGCCAGCAGAAGCGCGCTGGCCAGCCCGGCGCAGAGCCAGACCGCCCTGCGCATGCCAGGCGACGGCGCGACCGGCGCGATCGCCATGCAGAAGGCGTTGATGACCAGCGGTTGCAGCGCGATATGCAGGTAGGAGGCCAGCGTCACCGCCTGGTTGGCGGGGCTGCCGCACTGGTCGATCACCGCGTAGCCGGCGGCCTGCAACGCCTCCATCACCGTGAAGAAGGCCAGCGTTGCGGGAATCGCCGGCACCTCGCCCCGGCGCAGCGTGATCACGGTCGCAACGCTGCCCGCACCGATCATCGCCCAGGAGGCGGCAAGGCCGAAGCACATGATCCTCTCCCTCGCGACAAGCGGCACTCTGGACGGTGCGGCAGGCTTGGTCAACCGCGGGTGGTTGACCGGGCGGCGCGGCGCGATCACTGTGGGCGCGGACCGAGGGGAGGGGAGCATGGTCAAGCATATGCGGGTGATCCTTGCGGGCGGTGCGCTGGCGGCGCTGGCGGGCTGCATGCCGCCCGAAGTATCGGGGCGGGCGGATTACCAGACCTATTGCGCCAGTTGCCACGGCGCGACCGGGGCGGGCGACGGCGCGCGGGCCGCGGGCCTTGCCGCCGCGCCGCCGGACCTGACGACCATCGCGGCGCGCAACGGCGGCGGGTTTCCCTACGTGCGGGTGATGTCGGTGATCGACGGCTATACGCGGCGCGACCAGCACGGATCGACGATGCCCGAGATGGGCCCGCTGATCGAGGAGGGGCGGCTGGTGCTTGTCGATACCGGCGACGGGGTGATGACGCCGACGCCGGAACGGTTGGTGGCGCTGGCCGACTACCTCGCCACGATCCAGAAACCGTGAGGTTTGATCCCGGTCAAGGACGCCGGGAGCGCCGCGCGCTGCGATAGGCGCCGCACAGGACAGGAGACCACGCCATGCGCCGCACCATCTTCCTCGGCCTCGGGCTGATCGCCGCCGGTTTTCCCGGCCTCGCGCAGGATCCGGAGGCGGGGGCCGAAACCTATGCCACCTTCTGCGCCGCCTGCCACGGCGAGACCGCGCGCGGCGACGGGCCGGTGGCCGACCTGCTGACGGTGCCGGCGACCGACCTGACGCGGCTGACGGAACTGAACGGCGGCAGCTTCCCGCTGATCGAGGTGATCTACCGGATCGACGGCCGCGCCCCGATCAAGGCGCACGGCAGCCCGATGCCGCCCTTCGGCGGCATGTTCGAGGGCGAGGACGCGACGATGAAGACCGAGGCCGGCCAGCCGGTGCTGACCAGCCGGGCGATCGTGGACCTGGTGGCGTATCTGCA
>CAYUXM010000152.1:0-7494 GCA_964448765.1 uncultured Rhodobacterales bacterium | reverse complement strand
GTGAAGTCGAGGTCACCGGCCGGGATGCGGAGGATGTCGCCCGTGTCGATGGTCCGCGACGCCGACAGCGCGCCCCAGGCGATCATGTTGCCCGACGACGAGGCGTCGAAGATCGCCGCGTGCGTGATCGTGCCCCAGCTGCCGGTCGCGGTCGGGAACTCGATGTTGGCCGCGTTCGTGGCGTTGTCGCCCGACACCGTCAGGCCGGACGCGCCCACCGACTGCCGCGCGTAGGCGCTGCCGGACACCTCGGTGCCGCCGCCCGCGTCAGACGGCGCAGCCGTGAAGAGCGCGACGTACCAGGCCGTGGGCCGCGTCGGGCTGCCGGTCGTGAAGAGCCACTCGAGGGCTCGCGTTTCAAAGGTGTTGGTCAGGCTCATGCCAGTCCCCTCTTCGCCAAGCGAAGGCCGGTGCCGCTCCACCGCGCCTCGTCACTGCTTCCGTTCATCTCTGCGATGGCCTTCTCAAAGAGCGGCTGCCACACGCCGCCGCGCGGATCGGCCACGAAATCCGCCGCCTTCGTCAGCGCCCCGTACAGGTAGGCGTCGGGGTAGTTCTCCAGCACCCAGTTCGTCGTGTTCGCGTCCGACAGGGCCGGGATCTTGCCGACGTAGATCATCTCGACCGTGTAGTCGCCGTCCGGCGTCGGGAAGAGCTCCATCTCGCCGCCCGACAGCAGGTAGTACTTGGGGACGCCCGCCACCCCGGCGGCCTCCGTCCGGCTGTCCAGCATGGCCGCGTGAGGGGCCAGTTCCAGGCGGCGGGTCACGCCGTCCACGGTCGTGGACACCCGCACCGCCTCGACCCAGTCCAGGGGAAGCTGCAGGTATCGGTCGTTCGCCGTGATGGTCGATCGCTCCTCCATGCGCCAGTGCCGGACGCGGCGGTTCATGTCCGCCTCGGCCATCTGCACGAACGTGGACAGCCGCGCCTCGATCTCGGGGCGGTTGATCCAGTCGGCGACGGCGTCCTGCAACTCGGCGTAGGTGGTGATCATCCGGCATCACCCACGGTCGGTGCCGCCTGGGGGGCGGCGGATCCGGTGTCGGCGACGGCCGACAAGCTGAAGCCCGGCACCTTGAGATCCTCGAACGACAGCGCCCGGTCGGCGCGCACGGCGTCCACGATCTGCGCCGACACCATCTGCTGGAACAGCATCGTCCGCTCGTTGTCCTTGAGGAACGGCGCGGCGTGCAGCAGCGAGGTGTAGAGGTACAGCTGCGGGGCCTTGGTCAGCAGCCAGTTGGTGCTGTTCGAGGACAGCGGCGGCAGGGAGCCGTGGTAGGTCACGTCCACGGCCGTCTCGGAGGCCGGCACCGGGGCGACGTGGATCTCGCGGCCGATGATCGCGTAGAAGCGCGGCGTGCCGGCGGTCTTCATGCGGTTGCGGCGCAGCATCAGCAGCTGTGAGGCCGTCACCTGCTCCAGCGGCGCGGTCGCGTCGCCCGTGACCTGCGCGTAGATCGTCTCCAGCACGTTCGAGGGCAGCGTGCCGATGCCAGTCGTGGCGACCGTGATCGAAGACGTGGCCGCCATGTCGCCGTCGCGCAGGACGCGGTTCAGCGTGCCCTCCGCGAGGCGGATGAAATCGGGGATCCGCTCCACCAGGTCGGCGCGGTTGAGCCAGTCCGCGATGGCCGTCTGCAGTTCTGCGTAGGTCGAGATCGCCATGTCAGATGCCCTTCACCCGGAATGCGGCGAACTCGCCGTCCATTAGCTTCTGCCGCGAGTATACCAGCCACTCGCGCGTCCCGATAGCAGCCCCACATTCGCGCGACCACTTCTCGGCGATCACCAGGGGGATCGAGCCGACGTGCCGCCAGTCCGCATCGCCGTGCTTTGACGGGGCCGTGTCCTGCAAGTGCCGGATCCAGCGCAGGTCGTCGTCCAGATCCTGCTCACGCCGGTGCCACACCCGCCCATCCTCGACCTGGATGGTTTCGCGGATGCCGTCCGGGTTCACGAATCTGAGCGCGCTGTCAGCCATCGAACAGCCCCGCGTCGTCGTTCTTCTTGGCCGCAGGCTTCGCGGCCTTCACCGCCTCGGCCAGGCCCTTCTCGATCATCAGCCGCGCCTCGTCGTCGGGGGCGTCCACGACCTCGTCCAGCGCGCGGGCCTTGCCGCCGCACCAGGGCATCAACTTGCTGGTCACCTTGATCTTCATCTCGTCCTCCAGATGTGAGGAGGCCCGCCCCCAGGTCAGGGACGGGCCGGGGGGTTATCAGGCGACGCCGGTGATGTCGCTGATGTACCCATGCGCCGCTTCGTTGTCGACGATCAGGGTGTATTCACCCCAGATCAGGCGACGCTCGCTGTGGCCGGTCTCGGCCAGCGGCTTCTGCTTCACCTTGTCCAGCCAGCCGATCTTGACGTAGCTGGGATCGACGATGAACACGTCCTGCGCGTTCTGGAAGCGGTTCGGGACGATCGACAGTTCCCCGAAATCGGAGACGTAGATGTCGATGGCCCGCGACAGCTTCTTGTCGCCGACTTCCTTGTAGCGGGTCGCCGACCCGGTGAAGGTGCCGGAGATGCCCTGCTTCACGACCGAGCCGCACAGGACGTTGGTCGGCTCCGCGCCGTTGTCCCAGCAGCTGGCGATGACGGTGTTCAGCATCGCCTCCGTCAGGTTCCGGTTGTCGCCGTCGCCGACCGCCGCATCCGGGTAGCCGGACGTGGTCCCCGACAGGGTCGGAGCCGTCGCCGTCGCGCCGCGGCTGACGTTCGTGGTCAGGAAGGTCGGAAGACCCGCCGCCACGCGCGCCGTGTCGGTCGCGCCCGGATTGGCCGCCACGTTCGTGACGAGCATCTGCGCCATGTCGCGCTTCAACTCCTTCATCTTGAACGTGATCTGCTTGGCCATCTTCTCCAGGTCGGCCACGCCGCCCGACACCGCCTCGGTGGTGCGGGAGACTTCGACCACCTTGTCGGAGATCTGTGCGAAATTGCCCAGCCGGATGCCGTTCGTCGGCGCATCGTTCGCCGGCGCACCTTCGCCTTCCAGCACGCGGTTGGAGGTATCGACCGCCGCCAGGTCAACGGTCACCCACTCGTGGTAGGTGTCCTTGATGTTCCGGCTGCCCGCCATCGTGACGAAGGGGGTTTCGGTCGGGGAGAGCGAGGTGAACCCTTCGTGGATGTCCTCGCGGATCGTCGTCACACCATAGGTGGACTGGGCGTCAGAAGCCAGTGCCATGGCTTTATCCTTTCGAGATCAGGAACTTGGCAACGTCATCGACGCTGCCGGTTTGCTTCATCCTCGAGCGAACCTGCTTCTCGGCCTTCACCTTGCTGGTGGCTTCCGTGCGGCGCGCACCGGGGCGCACGACAGGTGCCTGACCCTGGGCCGTCTTCCTGGCCGCGGTCTGGCGTCCCTGCTGCAGCTGCCGGTACTTGATGGCGTCGTTCAGAACCTCGACATGCCGCGCGTCGTAGACCTGCATGAGTTCCTGCGGGCTGAACCCGTAGGCCTCCATCGCAGTCCGGGCGATGCGCTCCTGCAGCTGCTTGCCCTTCTCAGGGTCGGCGAACTCAGGGACGCGCTGCGCCAGGATCTCGCGCTGTTCCCGCAGGTAGGCCTCGGTGGCCATCTGCTGGTGCTGCGCCTGGGCCTGCTGCTGTTGCTCCAGCTGCTGACGAAGGGCGGCCTTGGCCTCCATCGTCTGCCGGTACTGGCGCTCCTGCTGCATGTACGCCATCGGATCCGAGTTCATCAGTTCCTCGGGCGGCGGCTGCACGTTGAAGTTCTGCGCCATCTGCTGCTCGTAGGCCTGCAAGACCCCGATCAGCTTCTGTCGCTCACTCGTCAGCGCGTGGTAGGTTTGCTCCGCCTGCTTCCGCACGGCGGCCACGTCCTGCATGCGCTTCTGGATGTAGCCCTGCCCCGCGTAGGAACGCTTCAGGTCCGCCAGGGTGACCTCGACCTCTTCCCCGTCCACCTTGACGCGGAATGAGGCCTCTTGAGGCTCCTCTGGACCGTCGTTCTCGCTGTCGGTCTCATCCGTATCGCCCTCGTCGTCGGCCTCGGCCTCGACCTCCTCGGTCTGATCCTCTGCAGGGTCAGGTGCCGAATGGTCATCAGCCTGGGCGTCCGCCTCGGGCGTTTCCTCCTCCGGAGCCTCGGGGGCCTGCAGGAGGGATTCTGCGACGCTGTCGATAGAGCCGGCGTCGTCGGCCTGGTTGAAGGTCGTCATGGACGGTGCCCTCTCTTGCGATCCGCCACGGCGACCTCGTCCAGGTAGGATTGGAGGCGGGCCATGACGGCATCGAGCGCCCACACCGCGTGGCGCGCTTCACTCAACTGTTCCGGTGGCGTGCCGCGCGAAAGCAACCGATCGGTGGCCTCCCGGCGCAGGTCATCAACCGCTCCGGTTAGCACCTGGTCGCGCAAAAGCGCGTCCGCGCGGCGCGCGCGATCCTCCGGTGTCATGCTCATTGGGGCGCACCCCCAGGCCCGCGCGGCATCGCCTGCGCCGCCTTGATGCGCTCAACGTCCAGCCGCGCGCCGGTGTCGGCCGCGATCTGCGCCTGCTTGACGTACAGATCCTGGGCCATGCGGTCGCGCTCGCGATCGTCTTGCAGCTGCGCCTTGTAGAGATCGACCTGCTGCCGACCCGACATCTCCTGCAGCTTGACGCCCGCCTTGATCTGTTCCGCGGCCACCAGGCCGCCGGACGGATCCATGCCCTGCTGCGCCTGGGCCGCCTGGGCCGCCTGCTGCGCCTTGGCCTGCAGGATCTGCATCTCGCGCTGCGGGTCCATCGGCCGGATGTGGCGATCGACGTTGCGAACGCCGGACAGGGCGAGGATCTCGGCGCGCGTGTTGCGAATGTCGGTCAGCGTCACCAGGCCGTTGTCGGGGCCGTACAGCTGCACGACCGCCTGCTGGAACTGCGAATGCTCGCGCAGGGCGGCCAGCTTCTGGTCCTCCTGCCCGGTGCCGAGGCCGACGTTGACCGTCACGTCCATGTCCACGTTCCAGACGCGCGGATCGACCTGCACCATCTGGCCGGCGACCCGCATGAACTCGTTGCCGGTCGCGTGCTTGACGATCAGCTTAAGCAGCAGCTTGAACAGCCGCCGCATGCCGCCCTCGGCCAAGTTGCGGGCCATCGCCTCCACCTGGGCCGCGGCGGCCGTCACCGTGGCCGTCACCGCGGCGCGCGTCGTGGACTGCAGGGCGTCCGGGTCGAGCCCCATGCTGGCCCGCGTCACGCCCGTCTTCTGCTCCACCATCTGGTCGAGGTATTGCAACGCCGGCAGCGTCTGGCCGGCCACGAAAGGCACCGACAGGTCGCGGATCATGCCCGGCGCGCGCACGCGCACCACGCCGCCGATCTCGTTGTTCAGCAGGTCGCCCATGTTCGCCTGCCCCTCGACCACCTCGGTGCGGGGCGTGTTCACCAGGGCGACGTTGTCCAGCACGCCGCGCAGCATCATCGTCGCCGCGTCCTGGTCGTTGTGGGTCAGGTCGTAGATCGACGTGCCGATGGCCGAGTGCGGCACCGGGTCGATCTCGAACACGGCGAAGGGGATCTCGTCCGCGGGCTCGTAGCGCAGCAGCTTGTAGTTCGCGCCGCCCAGGATCAGCTTGTAGAGGACCGGAACGCCGGTGCCGTCGAGATCCGCGCGCATGTACGCCTCGGTGACGGCCACCAGCTTCATCGACGGATCGACCGCGTTCTCCTCTTCCGCGTCATCCACCGAATAACCACGGCGCTCCTCGTCCTCTTCCTCCCCGCGTGCCGCGTCCATCGTGCCAAGGTCGCACACCTCCTCGAACGAGAAGCCATCCGCCACCAGGTCGCCGACGCGGGTCTCGGTCGTGTGGCCGCAGACGTAGCAGTCCCCGACGCTGCGCGCGCCGCGGTCGATGAAGAAATCCTCGGGCGGGATCGCCGTCATGCAGATGCGGCCCTTGGGCAGGGCGCGGCTGACCCGCATGTCGATCGACACGGCCGGCATGCCCATCGAATCTACCGTCTGCGCCTCGGTGCGCTCGAGGACGGTCACGCCCTCGTCCATCTCGATGGCCATCGCCTCCTCGGCCGACAGGCCGGTGAAGGTGTAGACCTGCGCCTCCTGCCACTCCTCGCGGTAGACCTTCACGATCCCCTGCTTCTTCAGCAGGGCGTCGTCGAACACGTCGCGCAGGAGCGGGTAGCCGCCGGACTTGTGGAAGATGTGCGTGGCGTAGCGCGTGGCCGCCTCGGCGAAGGGCGCATCCTCGGGGCCGACCGGGTCGTACTCGACCGGGTTCTCGGCCGACATGAAGACGCGCATCAGGGACGGCTTGATGGCGCGGATCGTGTCGCGCACCTTCGTCGCCACCACCGACGACCGGCCCTCCTCGTGGCCGATGTCCGTCTCGCCCTTGAAGTACCGCTGGGCGCGGACCCGATCGTCAACGATCTCCGACTCGAAGAAGTCCACGGCGTCCTTGACCGCCGCGCGGGCGATCGACTCCAGTTCTTCCTCGCTCAGTGGCTTGGGCTTGTCCAAGGTACACCTCTGGGTTGCAAGCCAGAGGATACATGTCGCGGCGCGTGTGTGCAAATCTGCACGTCAGCGGCAGTAAATCGACCATACCTCGTTATGAACTAACAGATCCTCCGCGAACCGCACGTCGTTCTCCACGATGAAGTCCACCGTCCCCTGGGACGGCTGCAGCACCCGGTAGGTCAGGCAGGGATCAGCCGCGGTCGGGCCGCACGAAGCGAGACAGCCGCCGGCGAAGATCATCACGACCCAGCTTCGCCACGTCATCCTCGACCTCCTGCCGCTTGCGCGCGGCGCGCTGGGCGGCCTCGGCCTGTTCCAGCTGCAACTCGCGCCGGGCGTCCGCCCGCGCCCGCCGGTAGACGACGAGACGCAGGAAGACGCCCAGGACGCTGATGGCCGCCGCAATCAGGCTCGCGACGACGCCGATGGTCATTCGCTGACCGCGATCTTCTTGTCGGTGAACCAGATGCGGAAGATCGGCACCAGCGTGCCAATGATCAGCAGCACGGCCTGCAGAACCTGCTCCTGCATGTTCTCAGGGATCAGCCCGACGCCGGTCAGGATGGCGATCACGCCGCCGGCGACCGTCGCCCACACGATCTTCGAATGCCAGGGCTTCTTCGTTTCTTCCATCAGTCTTCCCTCCGCAGGAAATCAAGGAATCTGGACCAGAGACTGGTCCGCTTCGGGGCCGGCTCCGGGGCCGGGTCGTCGTCCGCCGCGGCCAGCAGGGCGCGCTCGAACACCTTCGCGTAGCCGGCGATCAGGCCGGCGCGGTCTGTGCCGTTAACGACGCGCCGCATGTCGGTGTAGTTGTCGAAGTCGGCCATCTTGCGGCCCGTGAACAGGCCCTCCGTCATGCCGACGACGAGGATCCGCGCCGCCACGTCCGGCTGCAGGGCCAGGTCGGGGATCATCTCCAGGTCAACGCCCAGCCGCTTGCCCAGCCGCCGGTAGTTCTCGCGGAACGTGATCTGAACGTACCCGCGGCC
>CAYUXM010000151.1:0-7504 GCA_964448765.1 uncultured Rhodobacterales bacterium | reverse complement strand
CCGCGGCGGGCGCCTCGGCCGCTTCCGCCTCGGTTGACCCGGCGGCGGCCTGCGGCCCGGTGGTGCCGTCTTCCGGCTCGGCCGCGGTTTCCGCGGCATCCTCGTCGAAGGCCCGGGCGAGCGCGCCCTCGGCCGCCGTCGCGGCGGCGAGGCCGGTGGCCGCCGTGCCGGCGGCCCGGACCGGCGCGGGCTCGGGTTCCTCCGCGAAGGTCACCGGCGCCGCGGCGGCGGCGCGGCTCACCGCCACGGCCGCGCGGATGCGCTGCAGTTTCGCGGCCACGCTTTCGACGACCTCGGCCGACAGCGGCTCCTCGGGGGCTTCGCCCGGCACCGGGGCCGGGCGCGGAGCCCGGCGTGTTTCCGCGGCGGCCGGCGCCGGGGACGGTTCCGGGGACGGTGCCGGGCCGGCGCCCGTGGCCGGACCAAGCCGAAGATCGACGCCGTTGTCGCGCACCCGGGCCTCGACCTGCCGGGTCGTCTGCGCCTCGGCGATCCGGGCCAGCATCTCGGCATCCGGCACCGGCGGTTCGGCGCCGAAGAACCGGTCGTCCGCGGCGAGGTCGCGGAAATACTCGGCGATCGCCTTCATCGTGTCGAAGGGTTCGTCGAACCCCTCCAGCGTGCAGGAGAAGGTCCCGTAGGACACCGTGAGGATCTTGTTCGCGCCGGTCATGCGGTTCATCGCCTCTCAGGTTTCCGGTTCGACGCCCAGCGGGAACAGCAGGTGCCGATCAGAGAATGAAATTTGGCCAAAGCTGGATATCCTCCGGGTTGCCGTTGCCTTTTGTCGTCACAGTCACCATCACTCGTCGCATGGCAGGCATTCTGTTTCGGGCATCCGATGGCGTCACGATCGTTGGTGGAGGCAACGTTACCCGCACCGCGGTGAACGAAGCGTTGACACTGGCGCCACGGCTTGTCGCCGCCGACGGCGGCGCCGACCGGGCGCTCGGGCTGGGCCTGCGGCCCGAGGCGGTGATCGGCGATATGGATTCGATATCGGCCAAGGCCCGCACCGCGATTCCGGCCGACAGTCTGCACCGGATCGGCGATCAGGATACCACCGATTTCGAGAAATGCATGGGGGCGATTGCCGCGCCGCTCCGTCTGGCGGTGGGTTTTTCGGGTCCGCGGGCCGATCATGCCCTCGCGGTGTGCAACGCGCTGGTGCGCTTCGCCGATCGGCGCTGCATCGTCATCGGCGCGCGCGACATCGTCTTCGCCGCGCCGGGGCGGCTCGATCTGCCGGTGCGGGCCGGCACGCGGGTGTCGCTGTTCCCGCTTGCCCCGGTGCGCGGCGAAAGCCGGGGGCTGGCCTGGCCGATCGACGGGTTGGATTTCGCGCCGCAGGGGCGGGTCGGCACCTCGAATCGCGCGACCGGGCCGGTGACGCTGGAGATGTCGGGCCCCGGGATGCTGGTGATCCTGCCGCGCCGGGTGCTCAGACAGGCGGCGGCGGCATTGGCGCCGGGCTTGCCAGCCGATCCGCCCGCGCCTGCAACCGTTCGCGGTGAATGATGTAAAGCCCCGAGGCGACGATCACCGCGATTCCGGCCCAGGTCAGCCCGTCGGGGAAATCCCCGAAGATCACGTAGCCCACCAGCGTCGCCATCACGATCTCGAGATAGTGCAGCGGCGCGATCGTTGACGAGGGCGCGAAGGCCAGCGCGTAGGTGATCGCCATGTGGCTGACCGTGGCCGCGAGGCCGACGCAGAACAGCCACAGCCAGAAGATGCCCTCGGGCATCACGAGGCTGATCTGCCAGCTGCCCGCCGCGCCGGCGATCATGAGCGCGGGCAGCATCAGCGCCGCTGCGATCAGCGCGGTATGAACCTGCATCGCCACCGGATGCACCTCGCGCGACAGCCGCCGGGTGATCAGCATGTAAAGCGCGAAGAACAGCGCCGTCGCCAGCGGGAAGAACGCCACCGCGCCGAAGCTCACGAACGAGGGCTGGATCACCAGAAGCGCGCCGGCGAAGCCGACCACCGCCGCGCCCAGCCGCCGCGGGCCGACCTGTTCGCCCAGCACGAGCTTGCCGATCAAGAGAATGATGAACGGCTCCACGAAGACGATCGCCAGCGCGTCGGCGATCGGCATCACCCTGAGCGCCGCGACGAAGCAATAGGTCGCCAGGATCGAGGTCACCGCCCGCCAGACGCTCAGCCCCAGCGCGCGGCGCGACAGCCGCAGCGTCAGCCCCATGGCGAAGACGACCGGCAGCATCAGCGCCGCCTGCACGATGAAGCGCGCGAAGGTGATGGTTCCCACCGGCACCGCCTGCGCGGCCAGCTTGGCGGCGACGTCGATCAGCGGGGCGACGATGCAGAAGGCCAGCATCAGCGCGACGCCGGGAAGGATACGGTCCTGCGTGGGCATGGCGCAGGCGCTAGCCGGTCGGGCCGGGGCCGTCCATCCCGTTTCCGACATCCGCCCGCCGCCTTCGGCCGCTTGGAGCCGGGACGCCGCGCTGCTAGCCTGCGCCCGCACCCATCCGGGAGGGCCGCGTCGGCGGCGACAGGTCATGGAATTGCTGGCTGTTCTCGCGATCGTCTTCCTGGTCGGCCTGCCCGTTGCGGTGATCGTCCTGATCGTGCAGGTCGCGCGGTTGCGCGGCCGGATCGCGGCGCTGGAGGCGGCGGCCGCGCCGGCGTCGCGCGAGGGCCCGCCGGCCGAACCGCGGTCGGAACCGGTTGTCGCGGAACCGACGGCGGACCCCGGCCCCGAACGGTCCGCCGCACCGGCCGGACCTGTCGGACCGTGGCACAGGGCCGCGGCGCGGCCCGAATCGCCGGACGCCGGGCGGGAGACCGACAGGACCGTGCGCGCCGAACCCCGGCCGCCGTCGGCGGCGGAGACCGCGCTGCGCTGGCTTGCCGCGAACTGGTTCTACGCGGTCTCGGCGCTGTCGCTCGTCCTCGCCGGGGTGTTCCTCGTGCAATACGGGATCGAAAGCGGGCTCTTGACGCCGTGGATGCGGGTCGCCGCCGCCTTCGCGCTGGGCGTCGCGCTGGTCGCGGCGGGCGAGGTCATCCGCCGCCGGGCCGGCGACGAGGGCGAGACCGCCGCGGCGCATCTGCCCTCGACCTTCTCGGCCGCCGGGATCGTGGTGATCTATGCCGCGATCCTCGCCGCGCGGTCGCTTTACGGCCTCATCGGCGCGGGCCCGGGCTTCGCGGGCCTCGTCCTCACCGGGGCGGTCGCGATCGTCTTCGGCTGGTTCTATGGCCGGTTCCTCGCCGCCGCGGGCCTGCTGGGCGCGGCGGCCGCGCCCTGGCTGGTGGGCGGCGATCCGGGGACGGTGGATTTCCTGTCGGCCTATTACGCGGCGCTGGGCGGGGTCGGGCTGGCGGTGGATGCGGTGCGGCGCTGGGGCTGGGTGTCGGCGCTGGCGCTGGCGCTCGCCTTCATTGGCGGGCGGCTGGCCTTCGAGGCGGGCGCGGGGCTGCCGGGCCATGCCGGGATGCTGGCCGCGCTGGCGCTGATGGCGGTGGCGCTGCCCAGGCTGGAGGTCTGGCCCCGCCACCCCGGCCCGGCGCTTCTGCCCGCGCTGGCCGCGCGAAACCCGGGCGCGACGATCCCGCCGGTGCGGATCGCCTGGGCGGCGATGGTCGCCTCGGTCGCGCTGATCCTTGGCGCGGTGCAGGGCGCGGCGGCGGACGAGGCGCTGTTCGCCGCGGTCGTGCTGGCCGGGCTGGGCGTGCTGGCCGCACTCTGGACACGGGGCGCGCCGGGGCTGTTCGACCTCGCGCTGCCACCGGTGCTGGGGTTCCTGGCGCTCGTCGTGCTGGAACCGGTGACGGGCGGCGGCCTGCATGCGGGTTTCGCCGGGTTCGTGCCGGCCGAGGCGCCTGAAACCGCGCCGCCCGCGACGGTGTCGATCCTCACCCTGCTGGGCGCGGCGCTGGCCGGCGCGCTGGCGCTGCGCGGCGGGGCGGAGCGCCGCGTCCTGGCGGCGGCCGCGGCGGCGCTGGCGGTGGCGGTGCCGGTCGTGCTGGACCTGTTCTGGGCTCCCGCGCCGGTGATCGGGGCCGGGCGCTGGGCCTTCCACGCGATCGCGCTGGCCGCGCTGGCGACGCTGGCCGCCGAACGCGCCGCCCGCGCCGACGGGGCGGACCATGCCCGCGCCGCCTTCGCGACGCTGGCGGCGCTGACGCTGGTGGCGCTGGCGCTGTTCGTGATGCTGGCCTCCACGGCGCTGACGGTGGCGCTGGCCGCGCTGATCGCGCTGGCCGCGGCGCTCGACCGGCGGTTCGACCTGCCGGAAACGGCGCTGGCGCTGCACCTTGGCACCGCGACGATCCTGTGGCGGCTGATCGTCGATCCCGGCCTCGAGGCGCATGTCGAAGACCTGCCGCTGGCCGAGGTGGTGCTGGCCCATGCCGCGGCGCTGGCCGCGCTGGCGCTGGCGCGGGTGATCCTGCGGCCGGGCCGGGCGCGGGCCGCCGCGATGCTGGAAACCGGGTTCGTCACCGTCGCGGCGCTGCTGGCCTCGATCCTGATCCATCGCGCCGTCCTGCACCTCGCCGGCCCCGGCGCGGGATCGCACCATTGGGAAGCCACGCTGCACGGGTTGACCTGGACCGCCGCCGCGCTGGCCCAGGCTTGGCGCGCCGGGGCCGAGACGGGCCGCCTGCGCCACTTGCGTCAGGCCGTGGCCATGGTGCTGGCGCTGCCCGCGCTGCTGGGGTTCGGCATCGCGCTGACCTTCGAGAACCCCTATTTCCGCCATATTGACGTGATCGCCGGGCCGCAGCCCCTCGACAGCCTCGCCCTCGCCTACGCGCTGCCCGCGCTGGTCTTCGCGGTGCTTGCGGCGCGGCCGCCGCTGCCGCGCCTCGCGCCGGCCTTCGCCGGGCTGGCGGCCGTGTTCGGCGCGGTCTGGCTGGCGCTGTCGATCCGCCGGTTCTGGCAGGGCGCGGTGATGGAGCGGCTGGGCTTCACCGAGCCGGAGCTTTACAGCTATACCGTCGCGCTTCTGGCGGTCGGCGGCGCGGCCTTCTACCAGGCGATCGCCGCGCGCCGGCCCGGTCTGCGGCGGATCGCCACCGGGCTGATCGGGCTTGCGGTGCTCAAGGTCTTCCTTGTCGACGCGGCCGATCTTGCCGGGCTTCTGCGGGTGTTTTCCTTCCTCGCGCTGGGGCTGGCGCTGGCCGGGCTCGCCTGGCTCAACCGTTGGGCGGCGCTTCGGTCCGGGGGCTCTGGACCCGCGCCGGGGCAGGGCCTATAAGCCCCGGCCATGACCGGTTGGATGGCACGGATACCGCGAATTACCGGCCCGGCGCTCTGAGCCCCAGAGCCGCCGGGACGACCCGCCTTGCCCGCCGGCCGCCGCCGCGGCCGGCCCCGGAACCGCCCGATCGAGGCCCGACCCAGGATTGCCCGACATGCCCGCCGACACGCCCGACTACCGCGATACCGTCTTTCTGCCCGAAACCGAGTTCCCGATGCGCGCCGGACTGCCCGCGCGCGAGCCCGACTGGCTGGCCCGCTGGGAGCGGATCGGCATCTACGACCGGCTGCGGGAGAAGGCCGCGGGCCGCCCGCCCTTCACGCTGCACGACGGCCCGCCCTATGCCAACGGGCATCTGCACATCGGCCACGCGCTGAACAAGGTGCTGAAGGACATGGTCGTGCGCTCCCAGCAGATGATGGGGCGCGACGCGCGCTACGTGCCGGGCTGGGATTGCCACGGCCTGCCGATCGAATGGAAGATCGAGGAGCAGTACCGCGCCAAGGGCCAGGACAAGGACGCGGTCGACGTGGTGGCGTTCCGCCAGGAATGCCGCAGGTTCGCCGAGGGCTGGATCGACATCCAGCGCGAGGAGTTCAAGCGGCTGGGCGTGACCGGCAACTGGGCCGATCCCTACCTGACGATGGATTACCACGCCGAGGCGGTGATCGCGGGCGAGTTCATGACCTTCCTGATGAACGGCACGCTCTACCAGGGCTCGAAGCCGGTGATGTGGAGCCCGGTGGAAAAGACCGCGCTGGCCGAGGCCGAGGTCGAATACCACGACCATACCAGCCACCAGGTCTGGGTGCCGTTCCGCATCGTTTCGGGTGCGCCCGGCGACATGGCGGGGGCGCGGGTGCTGATCTGGACCACCACGCCCTGGACGATCCCGCAAAACCGCGCCGTGGCCTACAACCCCACGATCGCCTACGGGCTTTACGAGGTGACCGGCCGGCCGGCGGAGTCGAAAGCGCGGATCGGCGCGCTCTACCTCGTCGCCGATGCGCTGGCCGAACAGGTCTTCGCCGCCGCGAAGCTGGAGCCCGCGATGTATCGCCGCCTGCGCGACGTGGGCGCCGAAGAACTGGGCGCGCTGGTGCTGGCCCATCCGTTCCGCGGCGTCGAGGGCGGTGCGGGCGAATGGGACTATGACGTGCCGATGCTGCCGGGCGACCATGTCACCGACGAGGCCGGCACCGGCTTCGTCCATACCGCGCCCAGCCATGGCGACGACGACTACCAGCTGGGCCAGAAACACGGCCTGCCGATGACGTGGAACGTGCTGGAGGACGGCAGCTACCGGCCCGACCTGCCGCTGTTCGGTGGCCAGCACATCGTCCTGCCCGACGGCAAGGAGGGGCCGGCCAACGTCTCGGTCATCAAGCAGCTTGCCTGGGCCGAGGCGCTGTTCGCCAAGGCCAAGCTGCGCCATTCCTACCCGCATTCCTGGCGGTCGAAGGCGCCGCTGATCTACCGCAACACGCCGCAATGGTTCGTCGCCATCGACAAGGTGCTCGACGACGGCATGGGCGCGCATGGCGACACGATCCGCGCCCGCGCGCTGACCTCGATCGACAGGCTGGTGACATGGACGCCGCGGACCGGCCGCAACCGGCTTCACTCGATGATCGAGGCGCGGCCGGACTGGGTGCTGAGCCGCCAGCGCGCCTGGGGCGTGCCGCTGACCTGCTTCACCAAGGTCGGCGCGACCCCCACCGATCCCGATTTCCTGCTGCGCGACCCGGAGGTCAACGCGCGGATCGTGGCGGCCTTCGAGGCCGAGGGGGCGGATGCGTGGTATGTGCAAGGTTTTAAGGAAAAAATCCTCGATGGCCTGCACAATCCGCAGGATTACGAACAGGTTTTCGACATCCTCGACGTGTGGTTCGACAGCGGATCGACGCATGCCTTCGTGCTGCGCGACCGGCCCGACGGGTCCGAGGACGGGCTGGCCGACCTTTACCTCGAAGGCACCGATCAGCATCGCGGCTGGTTCCATTCCTCGATGCTGCAGGCCTGCGGCACCAAGGGCCGCGCGCCCTATCGCGGGGTGCTGACGCATGGCTTCACGCTCGACGAAAAGGGCATGAAGATGTCCAAGTCGCTGGGCAACACCGTCGTGCCGCAAGAGGTGATCGCGCAATACGGCGCCGACATCCTGCGGCTGTGGGTGGCGCAGTCGGACTACACGGTCGACCAGCGGATCGGCCCGGAAATCCTCAAGGGCACCGCCGACAGCTACCGGCGGCTCAGGAACACCATGCGGT
>CAYUXM010000150.1:0-7586 GCA_964448765.1 uncultured Rhodobacterales bacterium | reverse complement strand
ACGCCGGGCTGCTGCGGGATGTAGGCCAGCCCGACGCGGATCTTCTCGTGCGGGGGGATGTGCAGGATGCTTTGCCCGCCCAGCAGGATGTCGCCCTTGTTGGGCGCGAGAAAGCCGAAGGCGGCCTTCAGCGCCGTCGACTTGCCGACCCCGTTGGCGCCGAGGATCGTGGTGATCTGGCCGCGCCGGGCGGTGATGTGCAGGTCCGACAGGATGTTGAGATCGCGGTAGTAGCCGACCGACAGATCCTTGAGTTCCAGAACAGCCTCGGTCATACCGCGTGCTCCTCGTCCGAGCCCAGGTAGGCCTCGATCACCGCCGGGTCGTTCTTGACCTCGCCCGGCAGGCCGTCGGCGATCAGCTCGCCGAAGTTCAGCACCAGCAGCCGCTCGGAGAGCGAGAAGATCGCGTTCATCTGGTGCGAGATCAGCACGATCGCCTTGCCCGCCGCCTTCACCCGCCGGATATAGGCATAGATCACCTCCATCAGGCGCGGATGCACCCCGGCGAAGGGTTCGTCGAGGATGATCACGTCCGGGTCGAGCATCAGGAGCCGGCCGAGTTCCAGAAGTTTCTGCTGCCCGCCCGACAGCGCCTGCGCGTATTCGTTGCGCAGATGATCGAGGGTCAGGAACTCCAGCACCTCCATCGCCTCGTCGGTCAGGCCCTGACCCTGGGAATGGTGGCCGAGCGCCAGCGCGGGCACGTAGAGGTTTTCCAGCACCGTCATCCGCCGGAACGACCGGGTGACCTGGAAGGTGCGCCCCAGCCCCGCGCGGGCGACCTCGAAAGGCGACAACTGGTCGATCCGGTGCTCGTTGAGATAGACGGTGCCGCTGGTGGGCTTGATCGCGCCGTCGAGGATGTTGGTCATCGTGGTCTTGCCGGCGCCGTTCGGGCCGAGTACGCCGATCAGTTCCGGGCCGTTGATCTCGAAGCTGACGCCCCTGAGCACGTGGTTGCCGCCGAAGCGCTTGTGCAGGTTGTTGACCTTCAGGTGGATCATGGCCGCGCCTCCCCGGCCCGGCGCTTGGCCACCGTCTCTTCGGCCATGCCGGCGCGGCGGAACCGGGCGATGACCGGCGCGATCAGGCCGTTGCGGAAGAACCTCAGCACCACCATCAGCAGGATCCCGAAGAACACCAGCCGCCATGTCGTCATGTCGATCTCGACCCCGCCGATGGTGAACGAGGTGCGCAGCACCTCCAGCATGATCTGCAGGAAAATCGCGCCCAGCGCCGCGGCGACGAAATTCTCGATCCCGCCGATCACCGCCATCGCGACGACGAGGCTCATCTGCAACAGGAACAGCATGTTGGGGGTGATGATCTGCACGTAATGCGCCTGCACCGCGCCCGCCGCCGCCGCCATCGCGGTGGTGATGGTGAACACGTAGACCTTGTAGCGCGTGGTGTTCACGCCCAGCGCCGCGGCCGCGTCCGGATCCTCGCGCAGCGCCCGCACGAACAGGCCGAAGCGTGACCGCGCCAGCCAGGCGAGGATCGCCAGGCAGGTCACCAGCAGGAGCAGCATCGCGTAATAGGGCGGGATCTTGTCGGTCTTGTCGTAGGTCTGGCCCAGCACGGTGACGCCGTTCTCAAACAGCGCCGGCAGTTCCAGCCCGGCCTGGCCGCGGGTGATGTCGATCTCGGCCGAGATCGTGGCCTTGACGATTTCCGAAAAACCCAGCGTGAACAGCGCGAGGTAGGCCGCCCTGAGCCTGAGCACCAGAAGCCCGACCAGAAGCCCCGCGAGACCGCCAGCGATGGTGCCCAGCACGATCCCCAGCAGGACCGGCATCGGCGTGACGGACACGCTGTCGCCCCAGCCCGCCATCGCCTGTCGCAGGCAATCCTGCGTCAGCGTGGTCGAGGTGACGCCGATCGGGTTCACGATCACGAACCAGTTGCCGAAGAAGCCGAATTCGGTGCAGGTGCCGGTCGGCTCGCCGGTGATGTAGAAATAGTGGCAGAACAGCGCCGTGGCATAGGCGCCGATCCCCATGAAGGCCATGTGCCCGAAGGAAAACTGCCCGGCGTAGCCGGCCAGCATCGACCAGCTCGACGCTAGGATCGCGTAGAAGAAGGCCGTGATCAGCACATGCATCACGTAGTCGTAGTTCGCGCCGGTATAGACCAGCGGGAAGGCGGCGAAGAAGGCCAGCAGCAGGACGCCGGCGATATCGGGAATCCGTTTCATCCGCGTCCCCCCGTCACTGCCCGTGCGCGCCGGAGGCGAAGCGCCGGCCGAAAAGCCCGGTGGGCCGCAACAGCAGCGTCAGCGTCAGCACGATCATCCCGTAGGCCGGGATGTACGAGGCCGCCTTCTGCGCATCCGGGATGCAGCCGGTGCCCGCCGCCTCGACGAGGCCGACGAGGATGCCGCCGACGAAAGCCCCGGGCAGCGACCCGAGCCCGCCCAGCACCACGATCACGAAAGACCGCATCGCCGGGATCGCGCCGACCTGCGGCAGCCACGAAAACGCCTGCACCAGAAGCGCGCCGGCGAGCGCGGCGATCATCCCGCCCAGCGCGAAGGCCAGCATGTTCATCCGGTGCGGGTCGATCCCCGCGATGGCCGCCGCGTCGCGGTCCTGGCTGACCGCGCGCAGCGCCTTGCCCGTCCAGGTCCGGTGCAAAAGGTAGAGCAGCGCGAGCAGCACCAGGATGCAGGTCACCGCCGCGACGAAGCGCGGATTGGAGATCGAGATCGTCTCGAACAGCGTGAGGTTGCCGCGCGAGGACTTGATCCACAGCGGCTCGGCCCCCTCGGGCCAGCGCAGGCGTGGAAAGTCGATGAAGCGTTCGGCCTTGACCGGGCTGGCGCCATGGATCGCCTGAACGAAATACTGCAGCGTGAAGGCCAGACCGAAAGTCGCGAGGATGCCGTATTCCACCGGCCGGTCGATCTTGCCGGTATACATCGGGGTCAGCATCAGCCTTTCGAACAGGGCGCCGATCATGAAGGCGATGGCGCAGGCCCCCAGAACCGCCAGCAGCGGGTTGATCCCCGGCAGCCAGACCGCGGTGATGTAATAGACCAGCATCCCGCCGATCATGTAGAACTCGCCATGCGCGAAGCTGACGACGCCGAGGATCGAGAAGATCAGCGTCAGACCCAGCGCCATGAACCCGTAGATGATCCCGATGATCAGCCCGTTGGTGATCTGGCTGGCCACGAACGATCCGTTGGCGACGCAGTTGTTCTGCGGATCGGCGAAGGCGAAGGCCCCGGCGATCAGCACCACCGCCAGAAGCGCGAAGGCAACGATGATCCGGCCGGTCAGTTCCGGCGTCTTCGCCCAGAGCGCGCCCAGCGCGACCGGGCCCAGCGCGGCTCCGGCCATGGCGCCGACGAAATTGGCGTTCGTGGTGTCGAGATCGCGGGCGAAGTAGCGCCGGCGCAGCAGGATGCTGCCCAGAACGCCCCAGGCGACCATCCACAGGATGACGCCCCAGAAGATGGCTGGAGTTTCCACGTTTGTCCCCGTTCGCGCCCGGTTTCGGCCCGGATCGTTGCTGGTTGCGGGCCGGGCGCGGATGCCGCGCCCGGCCCAAGGCCGTTACTGGTTGACCAGCACAGGATCGGCCGTCTTGTAGGCGTCGGGATAGACGATCGCCGCGTCGGTCGAGGCCTGCCCCTCTTCCTGGTACTGGATCATCGTCAGCGCCGGGTCGGGCCACTGGTGCCACCACTCGTCGCCCTTGCCGTCCTCGCTGGGATCCTTCTGCGACCCGTAGGGGAAGTAGATCTTGCCCAGCGTGCCCTCGTGCTCGATCGATTCGAGCGCGGCGACGATCGCGTCGCCGTCGGTGGAACCGGCTTCCTCGATCGCCTGCGCGAGGATCGCGATCGAATCGTAGGCTTCCATCGCGTAGCCTTCGACGTCGGACTTGCCGGTCTTCTCCTTGTAGGCGGCGGCGAAGGCCTTGCCCTTTTCGGTGAACTGGCTTTCCGGCACGCCGATGCGCTGCACGAAGGCGTACTGGCCATCCGGCACGTTGGTCCAGTAGGCGCCCGATTCCAGCGCGTCCTGGCCGGTGACGAACGGCAGGTCCAGCGGGCCGATGCCGGCATCGGCGGCCTGCTGGGTGAAGTTGTAGGCGGCTTCGCCGGTGACCAGCGTGATGATCATGTCCGGGCTTTCGGCCATGATCCGGTTGACGATGCCGGCATAGTCCTGGGTGCCGATATCGACCGAGAAGATCACGCTGTCGACACCGCCCTCGGCCAGCCCGCGCTTGGTCTCTTCCGAGGCCGGGATACCGTAGTCGGTGTTTTCCGTCAGGATCGCGACCTTCTCGATCCCCGGCAGGGTCAGCGCGAACTGGTAGATCGTGCCCGAGGCCCAGGACGACAGCGGCGCGATGCGGAAGATGTACTTCTGCTTGTCGCCGGTGATCGTGTCGTTCCAGGTCTCGGCGAAGACCACCGGGACGCCGCGGGCATCGGCCACGTCCTTGGCCGCCACGCCGACCGAGGAATGGTAGCCGCCGCCGACCGCGACGACACCGTCCTGCGCGATCAGGCGTTCCATCACCGCCGCGCCGCGCTCGGGCAGGCCCTCGCTGTCGCCGATCACCACCTCGATCTCGCAGCCCATCACGCCGCCCGCGGCGTTGATGTCGGCCTCGGCGAGCATCATCGCGTCGCGCATCGCCTCGCCGCCGACGACGGTGCCGGGCGCCGACAGCGGCGCCAGCGCGCCGATCCTGATCGGGCAATCCTGCGCCTGCGCGGCGCCGCCCAGAATGGCCAGCGTTCCCACCGACGCCAGCAGCGCGCGACGGACAATCGTGATTCTCATTTCGAAACTCCCCTTGGATCTTGAGGCGCCCGACCTCTGTTCTTGCTGTCTTGGGCGACATGGGCTGCGGTGCACGGTGTACAGCCGCCTGGAACCGGGCCGGCAGCGACCCCGCACCGGCGCGGCCTTTCGCGGCGCCGGCGCGATCGTCCTATCCGAACACCGGCGGCGTCTGCATCGACATCCACCGGCACCGAGACTGGAGGCTTGGCGAGAAACCGTCTTTCGGAAATCGGACATTCTTGCTAGAAATCCGCCATGATGCCGAGAACGCATCCAAGGCCCGGACCCGGCCAGCCGGGCGAGCCGCAGCCCCGGCCGGAACCCGGCAACCGGCGCTACCGGGCCACGCTTTCGGCGGCGATCCTGCTGTGCCCGACCTTTCCGCTGATGTCGCTGGCCGGCATCGTCGAAAGCCTGCGCCATGCCGGCGACTACGGCGACCAGTCGCGCCAGCGGTTCGTGCGCTGGGACATCCTCGGCAGCCGCACGGTATCGAGTTGCGGGATCGCGGTGGAGGCGACGGCGGACTACCCGCATCCCGCGACCTTCGACTACGTGTTCCTGATCGGCGGCCTGATGAAGGATATCGGCAAGGTGCCGGACCGCCACAACGCCTATCTTCACGCCGCGCGCCGGGCGGGCCGCACGATCGTGGGCGTCTGCACCGGAAGCTTCGTGCTGGCCGGGCAGGGCCTGCTCGACGGCCGAACCGCCTGCGTCCACCCCTACCACCGCGCGGAGTTCGAAGCGGCCTTCCCCCGCGTCAAGATCGTGTCCGACAGGGATTTCGAAGAGGCCGACGATATCGTGACGGTGCCGGGCGGCATTTCGATCCTGCCGCTGATGACCCGGATCATCGGCCGGCATTTCGGCCCGCAGGGCTCGGCCAAGACGGTGCATCAACTGGCGATGCCGGTGACCCGCCTTGTCGGCGCGCTGGATGGATCGGGGCTGACGCAGAAACTGGAAATCAGCGATCCGCGGATCCAGCGCGCGCTCGTCGTTCTGGAAAGCCAGTCGGCCCGCAACCCGCCGATCGGCGAACTCGCGCGCGCGCTGGGGCTGAGCGAGCGGCATTTCCTGCGGCTGTTCAAGGAACAGGTCGGCATGGCGCCGAAGGATTACCTTGTCGATCTGAAGCTGCGCGCGGCGGTCTGGATGCTGCGCAACACCGCCCGGAGCGTCACCTCGATCGCCTATGCGGCCGGGTTTTCCAGCGGCGCCAGCCTCGCCGATCACTGCCGCCGGCGGCTCGACCAGTCGCCGACGGCGATCCGCCGCTCGGCCTGACGCCGGCGCGCCCGCCCCGGTGTCGCAAACGGCCCCGTTTGCGGCGCTGCAGCATGATTGCCGGCGGCGCGTCCGTGGGAAGCCGCCGGCAGCGGCCAAACATCCCCGGGCCCGAAGGAGGCCCCCATGCTGCAAGTGCTGTCCGGCGTCTGGGCGCTGCTGCTTGGCATCGTGTTCATCATGCTCGGCAACGGCATGCATTTCACGCTGATCGGCCTGCGTGGCGGGATCGAGGGATTCTCGGCCACCGAACTGGCGATCGTGACCTCGGGCTATTTCCTCGGCTTCCTGTCGGGCGCGCGGCTGAGCCCGCGCCTGATCCGGCGGGTCGGTCATGTCCGGGTCTTCGCGGCGCTGGGCAGCTTCATGTCGGCCGGGCTGATCGCCTTCACGCTCTGGGCCGACCCCTGGGCCTGGACGATCCTGCGCGTGCTCGTCGGGTTTTGCATGTCGGGCATCTACGTGACCGCCGAAAGCTGGCTCAACAACGCGTCGGGCAACGAGACGCGCGGCAAGGTGCTGTCGGCCTACATGATCGCGCAGACGCTGGGCATCATCGGCGCGCAGGGATTGCTGACGCTGGGCGATGCGGGCACCTCGGCGCTGTTCGTGGGCGCCTCGATCCTCGTCTCGATCTCCTTCGCGCCGATCCTGCTGTCGGTCAGCCCCGCGCCGGTGGTCGAGGTGGCGCGGCCGATGTCGTTGCGCGATCTGTTTGCCAGTTCGCCGCTGGGAACCGTCGGGATCTTCCTGCTGGGCAGCGTCTATGCCACGCAATCGGGGATGGGCGCGGTCTTCGGCACCCAGATCGGGATGTCGGCGGCGCAGATCGCGCTGTTCGTGGCGATGCTGTTCGCCGGGGCGCTGCTCTTGCAATATCCGATCGGCTGGCTGTCGGACCGGATCGACCGCCGCAAGCTGATCCTTGGCGCCGCCACCCTGGGCGCGGCCTCCTGCGCGATGGGCTGGCTGGCCGGCGGCGGCCTGTGGCCGCTGATGGCGGCAGCCTTCTTCGCGGGCGGGGTGACGACCCCGCTCTATGCCCTGTTTCTGGCCTATACCAACGATTTCCTCTCGGCCGAGGACATGGCCTCCGCCTCCGGCGGGCTGGTCTTCAACTTCGGGCTGGGCGCGATCGCCGGCCCGCTGCTCACCGGCTGGGCGATGCAGGAAACCGGCCCGTCCGGCTTCTGGCTGGTGCTGGGCGCGACCTTCGGCGCCGTGGCGCTTTACGCGCTTTACCGGATGACGCAGCGCGCGCCGCTTCCGGTCGACCAGACCGAAAGCTACCTCGGCGTGCTGCCCACCGCCTCGCCCGTGGCGGTCGAGGCGGCGGGAACCTGGGCCGCCGAACAGGCCGAGGCCGAGCCGGAGCCCGGCCGGGAACCGGAACCGCCGGCCTGATCGCGCCGCGCCGATCCCGGCGGCGCGGCGGTGATCGACCGGGGCGGCGGGCTCAGACCGCGAGGCCGAGATCGCGCAGATG
>CAYUXM010000149.1:0-7624 GCA_964448765.1 uncultured Rhodobacterales bacterium | reverse complement strand
ACGCCGTCTGGCGCCGCGACGAGATCGAAAGCCCCTGCGTGAAGCTTTGCACCGTCCACCCGGTGGAGCGGATCTGCATCGGCTGCTACCGCACGATCGAGGAGATCGGCGCCTGGAGCCGGATGCTGCCCGAAACGCGCCGCGCGATCATGGACGAACTGCCCGCCCGCGCCCCGCGCCTGGGCAAGCGCCGCGGCGGACGGGCGGCGCGGCGCGGCGAATGTTAAATCCGTTGACTTGAATCAAGTTCCACCGTCACCGCCCGCACTAGGCTTCCGGAAGTGCAGTGTGACGAGTGGGATGTGACATGGACGACGCCTATGATGCGGTGACGATCGGATCGGGCCTTGGCGCCCTCACCGCCGCGGCGCTTTGCGCCCGTGCGGGGCTTCGGGTGCTGGTGCTGGAACGGCTTGACGGGTTCGGGGGGGCGGCCAACCGGTTCGTCCGGCAGGGGCAGGTGTTCGAATCCTCGCTGCACGAAACGACCATGCCGGAGGACGGCGACACCAAGGCGGCGCTGTTTCGCGATCTCGGCCTGACCGACGAGATCGAGTTCGTGCCGGTCCCCGCCCTGCAGGAAGTGCGCGGCCCGATGTTCGGCACGCCCTTCACCTTGCCGCATGGCTACGAGGCGATCGTGCAGTCGGTGACCGAGCGGTTTCCGCAGCATGCCGAGGGTGTGCGCGCCTTTCTCGGCGATCTCGACCATCTTCGCCACCTGCTGTCCACCGCCGCCGGGCGCGGCGGCCCGATCTGGTGGCTGAAGCACCTGCCGGGCCTGCTGAACGACCTGCGCCATGCCGGGCGCGACTTCTCGCGCACGCTGGGCGAGATGCTGACCCGGCATTTCGGCGATGACGAGCTGGTCAAGACCGCGCTGGTGCCGAACCTGGCCTACTACCACGACGACCCCGACGAGTTGTGGTGGGCGTTCTTCTGCGTGGCGCAGGGCGAATACTACCGCGGCGGCGGCGCCTACATCCGCGGCGGCTCCACCGTGCTGGTGGACCGGTTGCTGGGCGTGGTGCGCGATGCCGGCGGCACCGCGCGAACCGGCCGTACGGTGGACGGGATCGTCCTGGACGAGGACGGCCGTGCCGCAGGTTTGCGGTTCCGCGACCGGCACGGCCGGACCGACGAGGCGCGCGCGCCGATCGTGCTGGCCGGTTGCGCGCCGGATCATCTCGCCACGATGCTGCCCGAGGATCGCCGCGCCGCGTTCCTCGCCCCCTATGGTCACCGTGACCGCTCGCTGACCCTGATGATGGCGAGCTTCCTGCTCGACCGGCCCGGGGCGGAGCTTGGCATCACCGCCTATTCGACGATGCTGATCCCCGGATGGATGACCGGCCTGAAGGATCTGCGCGCCTCCGCCGCGCTGGCCGCCGACGCGCCGGGCGCGCGGATGCCGGGCATGTCGGTGGTGGATTACGGCCAGATCGACGCGGGGCTGCCGGGGCATGGCCCGGCGCCGGTGTCGGCCACCATGCTCGACCGGCTGGACAACTGGCAGGACCGGCCCGAGGCCGAATACCGCGCGCACAAGGAGCGCTGGCTGGCCGCGATCATCGCCACGCTCGATGCCGAATGGCCGGGTTTCGCCGGTGCGGTCCGGTTCTCCGATCTCGCCACGGCGCGGACGATGGCGCATTACCTCGGCACGCCGGATGGCGCGCTCTATGGGTTCGCCCCCACGCCTCCGCCCCGGCCGGGCCCGCCGGGCCGGGTGAAGACGGAGGTCGGGGGGCTCTGGCTCGCCTCCGCCTGGGGCGGGACCGGCGGCTTCACCGGGGCGATGATCTGCGGAAAGGATGCCGCGCGCGCCGCGCTGGCCGGGCGCGGCTGACCGGCGGCGCGCGCCGTCAGCCTGCCGCCAGCCAGTCGGCCGGATCGGTCAGGCAGGGCCGGTAATAGGCGATCATCCGGCCCTCGGGGGCGGCCTGCGCACCCTCGGCCCAGGGCGCGATGCCGTGCAGCAGCAGACGGTGCAGAAGCACCATCTGCCCCGGCTCTAGCGGTATCTCGCGGCGCGGGCAGGACGCGAAGACCGCGCGCCGGGCGGCCTTGTAGGGCTCGGTCAGGTCCACCCCGGCCCAGTCCGCCGCGGCATGGCCGGCCAGTGCCCGGGCCAGCGCGGCGCGCATCACCTGCTGGCTGCCCTCCCAGACGACCAGCGGCGCGGCGCCCGGATCGGCCGGGGTCAGCGCGATGCCGGCGATCCAGGCATGCGGCTCGCGCAGGAAGCGGCGGCGGTCCGGCCCGACCGGCAGCAGCCCGTCGAGATGCGCCGCGTCGCGCCGAAGCCGGTAGCTGAAGGCGGCCGCGCCCTCGCCCGCGCCGGGCCGCGGATAGCCGGGCCGGGTGACCGACAGTTGCGCGGGATGCAGCGGGCGAGGCGTTGCGGGCAGCCCCGCGGGCGCCGGGCCGCCGGCGATCCGGCCTGCCGCATCGCTGGGCAGGGCATCGACACCGGGAAACCAGGTGCCGCCCGAGCGCCAGTCGGTGCCCGCCGCCAGCGCCGCCCGCGCCGCCGGCAGCGCCGCCGCGACCCAGGCCAGCCGCGCCGGCGTCGCCGGCAGCACGGCGAAGCCCGACGGGCCTACCACCCCGCCACCTTGCGCAGCATGTTCAGCGCGACGATCCCGATGAACAGCGCGAAGACCCGTTTCAGCGGCTTGGGATCGGTCGCATGGGCCAGCCGCACGCCCCAGGGCGTGGTGATCAGGGTCATCGCGATGATCACCGCGAAGGCCGGCAGGTTGACCGCACCCAGCGTCCAGGGCGGCGCGCCGGCGACCGGCACGAACAGGAAGCCGATCACCGAGGGCACGGCGATGATCACCCCGAACCCCGCCGCGGTGGCCACCGCGCGGTGGATCGGCACGCCGTAAAGGCTCATCAGTGGCACCCCGAAACTGCCGCCGCCGATCCCCATCAGGACCGACAGGAACCCCACCGCCGGCGACAGCGCGGCCCGGACCGCCCCGCCCGGCATCGCCGGGCCGATCCGCCAGTCGGACCGGCCGAAGCCGAGATAGAGCGCGACGATCAGCGCCAGCGCGCCGAAGATCGCCTGCAGCGCGGGCGTGCGCAGCCCCGCGGCCACCAGCACGCCGATCACCGCGCCGAGCGCGATCCCCGGCGCCCAGCCCCTGAGGACCGCCCAGTCGACCGCGCCCTTGCGGTTATGCGCCAGCACCGAGCGGATCGAGGTCACGACGATGGTGGCCAGCGAGGTGGCCAGGCAGACCTGCATCAGCTGCGGCCCGCCATAGCCCAGGTGCGAGAAGGCGTAGAAGAACGCCGGCACCAGCACGATCCCGCCGCCGACACCCAAAAGCCCCGCGATCACCCCGGCGATCCCGCCGATGGCGATCAAGAGGCCCAGCATCGGCAACAGGTCGGCGACTGGCGGCATGGCGCATCTCCCCGCGGTCAGGGCCCCGGCTTAGCGCGCGGCGGGGCCCAAGGCCAGAGCCGGCGCGGGGCGGCCGGGCGCGGCGCGGGGGGCTGTCTGCCCCCCGGCCGTCGCCGGCACCTCGACGGCGCCGGCGCCGGCGCCCCCCGAGGATATTTCCCGACCAAAACGGAAGATCGCTCAGAGCACCCCGCGCAGCGCCGTCTCAAGCGCGGCGACATCGGGCACGGCGGTGACGAAGCCCTTGAGGCTTTCGTCGGCGAAGCCCTCGGCGACGACATGGTCGATCAGCGCCAGCAGCGGTTGCCAGTAGCCGGCGCTGTCGAGCAGGAACAGCGGCTTGTCGTGCAGCCCGATCTGCCGCCAGGTCAGCACCTCGAAGAACTCGTCGAGCGAGCCGGCGCCGCCGGGCAGCACCACGACCGCGTCGGCATTCATGAACATCACCTTCTTGCGCTCGTGCATCGTTTCGGTGACGACATGGGCGCGGGGCAGGGCGCGGTGCGCCTCGCGCGGGATCAGGTGCACCGGGATCACGCCCAGGCTTTCCCCGCCGGCCTCCTGCGCGGCGGCCGCGACCGCGCCCATCAGCCCCACGTCGCCCGCGCCGTAGACCAGCCGCCAGCCGTTTGCGGCGAGCATCCGGCCGGTCTGCGCCGCGGCCTCGGCATATGCGGGCCGGGTGCCGGAACGCGACCCGCAATACACACAGACGGATTTTCCGGGGCTGGGCATGATCGGGCCTCGTTGCGGGGGGTGCCCTGCCGTGATAGCGGCAAGACTTGAACCGCTCAAGCCGGGGATGCGGGGCGGGCCGTTTTGGGGGACGGGACATGGCGGACGACGGGACGCGGCAGGGCGGGGCCGGGCCGGGCCTGAAGATCGGGATCGCGGTTGCGGTGGCGGTCGTGGCCGCGCTGGTCCTGGTCGCGCGGCCGGACCGGGAGGAGGCGCCGGATCCGGCGGCCCCGGCGACGGCGCCGGGGCAGGCCGTGGCGCCCGAGCCCGCGCCGGCACCCGAACCCGCGCCGGCACCGGAGCCGCCGCGGGCGGCGGAGGCGGAGGCGGAGGCCGACAGCGACGCAGCGGCGGAACCGGCCGCGGTCACGCCTGACACCGCGCCCGACACCGGGCCCGAAACCGCGGCGGAGGCGGTTCCGGAGACCGAGGCCGAGGCTGGGTCCGCGCCGGGCCCGGGGGCCGAAAGCGCCGCCGCGCCGGCCGCGCCGCCGCCCGTGCCGCCGGTCTTCGACACGGTGCGGGCCGAGGCCGACGGCATGACCCTGGTCGCGGGACGCGCCGAACCGGGATCGAGCGTCGATGTCCTCGTCGATGGCGAGCCCGCCGCGTTCAGCCGCGCCGACGGGCGCGGCGCCTTCGCGGCCTTCTTCCAGGTCGCGCTGGGGCCGGAGCCGCGGGTTCTGACCCTGCGGATGCGGCTGGAGGACGGGCGCGAGATCTTCTCGGAGCAAAGCGTGATCCTCGCGCCGCGGCTGCCGCCGGAACCCGAGCCCGCCCCCCGGCCCGACCCGGCGACCGGGCCGGAACAGGTGGCGGCCGCGCCCGAGTCCGAGCCGGAGCCGGAGCCGGCGCCCGAGGCCGCGCCCGTCGCCGCGCCGGCGGCCGGGACCGACGCGGAGCCCGCGCCCGAGAGTGCCGCCGCGCCCGAGCCCGCGGCGGACCCGGCCCCCGAACCCGCGCCGGCGCCGGACCCCGCACCCGACAGCGCGCCGGTGGCGACCGCCGTGGCGCCGGCCGCCACGCCCGCACCCGAGGCCGGGGCGCCGCCCGCGCCGGCCCCGGTGCCCGAACCGCAACCGGTTCAGCGGCCACCCGCCGCGCCGGAGGCCGAGAGCGAACCGCAGCCGGACGATGTCGCCGGGGCCGACGGGCCCGCGCCGCAACCGGCCCCCGAACCCGCGCCGGCGCCGGACCCCGCACCCGACAGCGCGCCGGTGGCGACCGCCGTGGCGCCGGCCGCCACGCCCGCACCCGAGGCCGGGGCGCCGCCCGCGCCGGCCCCGGTGCCCGAACCGCAACCGGTTCAGCGGCCACCCGCCGCGCCGGAGGCCGAGAGCGAACCGCAGCCGGACGATGTCGCCGGGGCCGACGGGCCCGCGCCGCAACCGGCCCCCGCGACGGGCCCCACACCGGCCCCGGTGCCCGAGACCGAGGCCGCGCCCGACATTCCGGCCGCCAGCGACAGCGCGCCGCTGGCCGCGCCGCCGCCGCCCGCCGCGATCGTCGTCGATGCCGAGGGCGCGCGGCTTCTGGCCGGGCCGGACATCCTGCGCAACATCGTCATCGACACGATCAGCTACGATGCCGAGGGCGCCGTCGCGATCGCGGGCCGCGCGGCCGAGCGGGCGCTCGACGGCGCGGTGGTGCGGCTTTACCTCGACAACGACGCCGTGGCGGAGACCGCGGTGGCCGGCGACGGCCGCTGGTCGGTGACGCTGGGCGAGGTCGCGCCCGGGGTCTACCGGCTGCGCGCCGACCAGCTCGACCGGGGCGGCGCGGTCGTCAGCCGGGTGGAAACCCCGTTCCGACGCGAGGCGCCCGAAACCGTCGCCGCCGCGGCCGCGGCCAGTGGCCTTGCCGGCGCGGAGGCGGCCGGAACCGTCGCGGCGGTGACCGTGCAGCCGGGGTTCACGCTGTGGGGGATCGCGCGCAGCAACTACGGCCGCGGCATCCTCTACGTGCAGATCTACGAGGCCAACCAGGAGCAGATCCGCGATCCCGACCTGATCTATCCCGGCCAGATCTTCACGATCCCCGACCTGCCCGAGGCGGAGGGGGGGCAGCAATAGCCGCCGGCTCTGGCCATTCCCGTGTCCCGCGCCTAGGTAGAGGCCTCGGACAGGAGGCGAGGCATGAGCGCGACGGAACCGGCAGGCACGGCGGCGGACCGCAGCGGGTGGCAGACGATCCGCGCGGTGGCGCCCTATCTGTGGCCCGAGGGCGAGACCTGGGTGAAACGCCGGGTGGTGCTGGCGTTGATCGCGCTGGCGATGGCCAAGGTCGTCTCGGTCTCCACCCCGATGGTCTACAAGCTGGCGGTCGACGCGCTGGCGGGCGAGGCGCCCGACGGCGCGACGATGCTGGGCCTTGGCGCGATCGGGCTGACGGTGGCCTATGGCATGGCCCGGCTGATGACGATCGGCTTCGGCGAGTTGCGCGACCTGCTGTTCGTGCGGGTGGGCCAGCGCGCGCTGCGGCAGCTGGCGCTGGAAACCTTCACCCATATCCACCGCCTGTCGATGCGCTACCACATCACCCGCAAGACCGGCGGGCTGAGCCGGATCATCGAACGCGGCGTCAAGGGCGTGGATTTCCTGCTGCGCTTCATGCTGCTGTCGGTCGGGCCGCTGATCCTGGAACTCAGCATGGTCGCGGTGATCTTCGCGCTGGCCTTCGGGCCGGCCTACATGCTGACCGTGGTGATCACGATCGCGGCCTATGTCGCCTTCACCTTCAAGGTGACGGAGTGGCGGGTGAAGATCCGCCGGGTGATGAACGAACAGGATACCGATGCCAACCAGAAGGCGATCGACAGCCTGCTGAACTTCGAGACGGTGAAGTATTTCGGCGCCGAGGCGCGCGAGGCCGGGCGCTACGACACCGCGATGGCGGGCTACGAGACGGCGGCGGTCAAGACCGGGCAGTCGCTGGCGCTGCTGAACTTCGGCCAGGCGTTCCTGATCTCGACCGGGCTGGTGATCATCATGGGCATGGCGGCGATGGGGGTGCAGGCGGGCACGCTGACGGTGGGCGATTTCGTGATGGTCAATGCCTACATGATCCAGATCACCATGCCGCTGGGCTTTCTCGGCACCGTCTACCGCGAGATCCGGCAGTCGCTTGTCGACATGGGCGAGATGTTCGCGCTGCTGCGCCAGCCCGCCGAGGTGACCGACAGGCCCGGCGCGCCGGACATCGCGATTTCCGGCGGCACCGTCGAACTGGACGAGGTGTTCTTCGGCTACGACCCGGAGCGGCCGATCCTGAAGGGCATCAGCCTGACGGTGCCGGCCGGGCAGACGGTGGCGATCGTCGGGCCGTCGGGCTCGGGCAAGTCGACCATCGGGCGGCTTCTGTTCCGGTTCTACGATGTCACCGGCGGCGCGCTTCGGATCGACGGGCAGGATCTGCGCGACATCACCCAGGACAGCCTGCACGCGCAGATCGGCGTGGTGCCGCAGG
>CAYUXM010000148.1:0-7633 GCA_964448765.1 uncultured Rhodobacterales bacterium | reverse complement strand
AGGACGGAGGAATTGTTGACGATCCGCCCGTGCCCCTGCGCGCGCATCGCCGGGATCACCCGGCGGGTGAGGTCGTGCACGCCGAAGAGGTTGGTTTCGAAGATCTCGCGCAGCGCGCCGCGCGGCAGATCCTCCACCGCGCCTGGGCAGCCGAAGGCGCCGTTGTTGAACAGCGCGTCGAGCGTTCCGCCGGTGCGCGACAGCGCCTCGTCCACCGCCCCGGCGATGCTGCCCTCGTCGGCATAGTCCAGCGGAAAGCTTTCCAGCCCCTCGGCTTCCAGCCGCGCGCAGTCTTCCGGCTTGCGGCAGGTCGCGAAGACGCGCCAGCCCGCGCGGCTCAGCCCGTGCGCGGCATCGTGGCCGATGCCGGAGGAACAGCCGGTGATCAGGATCGATTTCATCCGCCTTGCCTCGTCAGTAGCCCCGGCCACGGTCGACCCGGTGCAGGAACGCCTCGCCCGCCAGCGCGCGGCGGATGTTTTCCACCACCACCGCGCTGGCGGTCTCGGGATGGGTTGTGGCGGCGATATGCGGGGTGACGGTGACGCGCGGATGCGCCCAGTAGCGGTGATCGGGCGGCAACGGTTCCACCCGGAACACGTCCAGCGTGGCGTGCCCGATCCGGCCGGCATCGAGCGCGTCCAGAAGCGCGGCATCGTCGATCAGCGTGCCGCGGCCGGGGTTCACGATCATCGCGCCCTTGGGCAGCAGCGCCAGCCGGTCGGCGTTCAGCAGGTTTTCCGTCTCGGCCGTGTCGGGCACCAGCGTGACGAGGATCGCGGCGCGCGACAGCGCGGTGGCCAGCCCTTCGGGCCCGGCAAGGCAGTCCACCCCCTCGATCCGCTTCCGGCTTCGGCTCCAGCCGGTGACGGGGAAGCCGAGCGCGGCGAGGGCGCGGGCCGCGGCGCCGCCCAACTCGCCCAGCCCCAGCACCGTGACCGGCCGGTGGCGCGCCACCGGCGGGATCTGCGCGCTGCGCCAGATCCCGTCCTGGCCAAGGATATGGGCATCCATCCCGAGATGGTGGCGCAGGACGTGGCCGACGACGTATTCCGTCATGCTTTCGGTCATCGCCGGATCGACCATCCGGCACAGCGGCTGGGTCAGCGTGGGGTTGGCGACCAGCCGTTCCACCCCGGCCCAGAGGTTCTGCACCAGCCGGGCGCCGGTGAAGGGCGCGTAATCCTGCACTACCCCGCCCGGCGCGGTCACGATCACATCCACCGCCGCCGGGTCCGGCGCCGCATCAACCAGCGCGATGTCGAGGCCCGCGGCGGCGGCATGCCGGCGGATCGGGCCCTCGTAGTCGGGCCACAGATCGGCGCCGGCGGCGAAATAGACGGTTGCGGGCATGGCTTACCTCGGTCGGTGGACATGGGCGGACTGCACGAGCCCGAAGGACAGAAGCAGGATCAGCATCGCCGTTCCGCCGTAGGAGACCAGCGGCAAGGGCACGCCCACGACCGGCATCAGCCCCATCACCATCGACATGTTGACGGCGAAGTAGAGAAAGAAGTTGCCGGCGATCCCGTAGGTCAGCAGCGCCGAGAACCGGTCACGCATGCCCAGCGCCGCGACGACGCAGAACCCGACGATCAGCGCGTAGAGCGACAGGAGCGACACGCCGCCGAGGAACCCGAATTCCTCGGCCAGCGTGGTGAAGATGAAATCGGTGTGCTTCTCGGGCAGGAAGTTCAGGCGGGTCTGGGTGCCCTGCATGAAGCCCTTGCCGGTCCAGCCGCCGGAACCCAGCGCGATCTGCGCCTGGGTGATGTTGTAGCCCGCGCCCAGCGGGTCGCTCGACGGATCGAGGAAGGTGTCGATCCGGCGATACTGGTAGTCGGCCAGAAGCTGCCAGTCCGTCCCGCGGCTTCGGAACACAGCGACGATCAGCCCCGTGCCGGCGGCGAGGATCGTGCCGAAATACCAAAGGCTGACCCCGGCGGCGAACATCACGATCCCGCCGCCCGCGACGATCAGGATCGCGGTGCCGAGGTCGGGCTGTTTCAGAACCAGGAAGGTCGGCACGAGGATCAGCAGCGCCGGGATCGCCACCCACAGCGGGCGCGAGACCTTCCCGAGGTCGAGCCAGTCGTAATAGGCCGCCAGCAGCATCACCAGCGCGACCTTCATCAGTTCCGAGGGCTGCAGGCGCAGCGGCCCGATGTCGATCCAGCGCTGCGCGCCCATGCCGATCGCGCCGAAGAATTCCACCCCGACCAGAAGCAGCAGCGACAGCCCGTAGGCCAGTGCCGACAGGTTGCGCCAGAACCAGACCGGCACCATCGCGACGACGAACATCGCCGCCATGCCGGCCGCGAACCGCTTCATCTGCGGTTCAGCCCAGATCTCGGTCCGCCCGCCGGCGACCGAGGTCAGCATCAGGAAGCCGACGGCGGCGCAGGCCGACAGCAGCAGCACCAGCGGCCAGTTCAGGAACAGCACCTTCCTCAGGCCGGTGGGTACCGTCTTGACGTTGTATTCAAGATAGCTCACGCGCGGCTCCGGCCGGATTGCGGCGCGTCCGGGTCATAAAGGTCCAGCGCGCGGCGTTCGCTGTCGATCCGGTTGCGCTGGCTGTCGGGATAGGCCGACAACGGCGGCATCCCGCCCGCAAGCGCGTAAAGGATCACGTCGCGCCCGATCGGCGCCGCCGCGAGCGAGCCGCCGCCACCATGTTCGACGACGACCGAGACCGCGACGCGCGGCGCGTCCCACGGGCCGAAACAGACGTAAAGCGCATGATCGCGCCGGTCCCACGGCAGATCCTCGTTGGCGGTCACGCCGCGTTCGCGCTCGGCGGGGCTGATGTTGCGCACCTGGCTGGTGCCTGTCTTGCCGGCCACGCGCAGCGTTTCTTCCACCACCCGGCTCGACCAGGCGGTGCCGTCGCGGTCCATCACACCTGCCAGCATGCCGCGGCGCACGATGTCGAGATGGCGCGGATCGAGCCCCAGCGCCGGCGCCGGCGGCACCGGCGTCTCGACCCCGTCGAAGGATTTCACCAGCCGCGGCGAGACGGCGCGCCCTGTGGCGAGGCGCGCCGCCATCACCGCAAGCTGCATCGGCGAGGTCAGCACGAAACCCTGCCCGATCGCGGCGTTCAGCGTGTCGCCGATCAGCCAGTCGCTGCCGCGGCGGTCCAGCTTCCAGTCCTTCGTCGGCATCAGCCCCTCGGCGACGGCCGACATCGGCAGGTCGTGCCGCATGCCCAGCCCCAGCCGGCGGCCCATCTCGCTGATCCTCTCGATCCCGACGCGCTGCGCGATCTCGTAGAAATAGACGTCGCAGCTTTGCCCGATGCTGTCGATCAGCTCCATCCGGCCATGGCCGCCGGGCTTCCAGCAGTGGAACCGCCGGTCGCCCAGCTCGGTGAAGCCGCCGCACCAGATCCGTTCTTCCGGGTCCAGAAGTCCCGCCTCCAGCGCCGCCAGCGCGGTGACCATCTTGAAGGTCGAGCCGGGCGGGTAAAGGCCCTGCACGGTCTTGTCGGCCAGCGGGCGATGATCGTCCTCGGTCAGCACCGCGTAATCGGCGGTGGAGATGCCGCGCACGAACTTGTTGGGATCGAACGACGGCGACGAGACGACGGCCAGCAGATCGCCGGTGGCCACGTCCATCACGATCGCCGCGGCGCTTTCGCTGCCCAGCCGCGCCTGCACGTAGTTTTGCAGCGGCAGATCGACCGTCAACTGCACGGTCGCGCCCGGATCGCCCTCCTGCCGGTCCAGCTCGCGCATGATCCGGCCCGAGGAATTGACCTCGATCCGCCGTGTGCCCGCCTTGCCGCGCAGCCGCTCCTCCAGCTTGGCCTCCACCCCGACCTTGCCGATCTGGAACCGCGGGATCCGAAGCACCGGGTCGGGTTCCTCGATCTTCGACAGGTCGTAATCCGACACCGGCCCGACATAGCCCACGACATGGGCGAAATCCGGCCCCATCGGGTAGATCCGGCTCAGCCCCATCTCGGTCGTGACGCCGGGCAGCGCCGGGGCGTTCACGGCGACGCGGGCGAAATCCTCCCAGGCGACGCGGTCGGCGACGGTGATCGGCAGGTTCGGGCTGCGCCGTTCGGCCTCGGCGACGGTGGCGGCGATCTCGTCCTCGCCCAGCGGCATCAGGGCCGCCAGCCGGCGCAGCACCGTCTCGACGTCGCCGGCATCCTCGCGGGTGATGACGATGCGGTAGTTCTGTTCGTTGCCGGCGACCAGCCGGCCCTCGCGGTCGTAGATCAGGCCGCGCACCGGCGGCACGAGGCGGATGTTGATCCGGTTCTCCTCGGCCAGGGTGCGGAACTCGTCGGCCTGGTCGACCTGCATGTAGCGCATCCGGAACGCCAGCACGCCGACGAACACGCCCTGAAGCGTGCCCAGCAACAGCCCGCGGCGCGACACCCTGCGCGCGCTTTCCTCGATATCCCTCGGGCTGCGCCTCATATCCGGTGCCCCAGCTCGTCGACCTCGCCGGGGGCGACCTTACGCAATCCCAGCACCGAATGCGACAGCAGCACCACCACCGGATAGGCCAGCACCGTCGAGACGTACTGCGCGAGGCTGAGCCCCAGCCCCGCCTGCGGCACCATCGCCAGTGCGAGGATCGAGCGGTTGACCAGCAGCATCGCCGCCACCAGCGCCGCGACCAGCAGCCATTCGACGAGGAACGGGATGTCGCGCAGCACCACCGCCCGGTCGCGCAGGAATTCGGTCGCCAGAAGCGCCAGCAGCGTCCACAGCCCCGGCGGCCGCATCAGCAGCATGTCCTCGATCAGGAAGACCGCCACCACCGCGGCGGCGGGCACGAATTCCGGCCGCCGCAGAACCCAGGCCAGCGCGAGGCACAGCAGCACGTCGGGCCCCGGCCAGCCCACCGGTTCGGTCGACAGCGGCAGGATGCGCAGGAAGAACACCGCCGCGGCCAGCCCGAGAAACACCAGCCGGTAGCCGACGCGGTTGGCGGAGACCGGATCAACCATCGCCCGCCGTCTCCGCGCCGGGTTCCGCCTCTGCCTCCGCCTCCGCCGGTTCGGCGGTGGCCGCGCCGACCAGGCCGACGCCTTCGGTGATCCGTTCCGCGGGCCGCGAGCGCAGCACGCGCAGGTAGTCGAGCCGGGAATAATCGGCGGCGAGGATCACCCTCAGCCGCCGGTCCGGCCCCTGCGCCACCTGCCCGACCAGAAGCCCGGCCGGAAACACCCCGCCATCGCCCGACGAGACCACCCGGTCGCCCGGCCGTACCTCGTCCGGCGCTTCGACGAATTCCAGCGGCGGCGCGGCCGTGTTGTCGCCCGCCAGCATCCCGCGCTGGCCCGAGGGCTGCACCGTGACCGGGATCCGCGAGGAACTGTCGGTCAGCAGGATCACCCGGCTCGTCGTCTCGCCGACCCCGGCGATCCGGCCGACAAGGCCAAGCCCGTCGGTGGTGGCCCAGCCATCGACCACGCCGTCGCGCCGCCCCACGTTCAGCAGCACCGATTGCCGGAACGGCGAGCCGGAATCGGCCAGCACCACGCCCGAGACCGAGGTGAGCTTGGGATCGAGCCGCAGCTTGTTCTGCGCCAGAAGCTTGGCGTTTTGCTGCTCCAGCTGCACCGCGGCCTCCTTCCAGGCCTTCATCTGTTGCAACTCGCGGCGCAACTCCTGGTTCTGTTCGTAGATCCGCGCGTAGGACTGGAACCCCTCGACCATGTCGACGACCTTGGTGACCGGCACCAGCGCCCATTCGAAACTCGGCACCACGGTATCGACCAGCGCGGTGCGGAACCGCTCCACCCGCGGGCTGTCGATCCGCCACAGCAGGAACAGCGCGAACAGCAACAGCGCGACGAGCACGATCAGCACCCGGCGGACGGGCGCTTGAAAGTCGATCTCGTCGTTGCGGTCGCGGGCCACGGAATGCCTTTCCCTGGGCGTGCCGTCGCGGGGGCGGGCCGGGCGCGGCGGGCCGGCCCGGCCGGCCCGGTCAGCTGTCGTAGTCTATCACATGCCGAAGCTGCTTTTCGTATTCCAGCGACTTGCCGGTGCCCAGCGCCACACAATTGAGTGACTGGTCGGCGATGGAAATCGACAGCCCGGTCTGTTCCCTCAGCGCAAGGTCGAGATCGCCCAGAAGCGCGCCGCCGCCGGTCAGCATCACGCCGCGGTCGACGATGTCGGCGGCCAGGTCCGGCGGCGTCGCCTCCAGCGCGATCATCACCGCCTCGCAGATCTGCTGCACGGGTTCGGCCAGCGCCTCGGCCACCTGGGCCTGGTTGATCTCGGTCTCCTTCGGTACGCCGTTCAGCAGGTCGCGGCCGCGGATCTGGATCGCCGCGCCGCGGCCGTCGTCGGGCATCCGCGCGGTGCCGATCGAGGTCTTGATCCGCTCCGCCGTCGCCTCGCCGATCAGCAGGTTGTTCTGCCGGCGCAGGTAGCTGATGATCGCCTCGTCCATCCGGTCGCCGCCGACCCGGACCGAGCGCGCGTAGACGATGTCGCCCAGCGACAGCACCGCCACCTCGGTCGTGCCGCCGCCGATGTCGACGACCATGCTGCCCGTCGGATCGGTGATCGGCATGCCCGCGCCGATGGCCGCGGCGATCGGTTCGGCGATCAGCCCGGCGCGGCGGGCGCCGGCCGACAGCACCGATTGCCGGATCGCGCGCTTTTCCACCGGCGTCGCGCCATGCGGCACGCAGACGATCACCTTCGGCTTGGAGAAGGTCGTGCGCTTGTGGACCTTGCGGATGAAGTGCTTGATCATCTCCTCGGCGACGTCGAAATCGGCGATCACGCCCTCGCGCATCGGCCGGATCGCCTCGATCGAGCCGGGGGTGCGGCCCAGCATGAGTTTCGCGTCCTCGCCGACGGCGAGCACCTGCTTCTTGCCGTCCTTGACGTGGTAGGCCACCACCGAGGGTTCGTTGAGGATGATGCCCTTGCCCTTCACATACACCAGCGTGTTCGCCGTGCCGAGGTCGATCGCCATGTCGGAAGAGAAGAGGCTGCTGAGCCAAGACATGCTGTTTTTCCGTTCCCGCTCAAGTGGTTTTCCCGCGACTCGGTCATCGGGTGCGGGGACGCTCCGTTATAGGCGTCATGCGACCGTCACGGAAGGGGCGGGGCCGCATCTGAAGCGGCCGCGCGCCGATTTGCACATCTGCCACCTTCAAGGGCAGGATAAGGCCGGATCAGGCGTGATTTCCTACACTAAGCCGATGCGGCGGCCTCCGCCGGCTTCGTCTTGGCGCGCCGCACGATCAGGTTGTTGAGCGCGCTGACATAGGCCTTGGCGCTGGCGACGACCGTATCGGTATCGGCAGACTGGCCGGTGACGATCTTGCCATCCTCCTCCAGCCGGACGCTGACGGTGGCCTGCGCGTCGGTGCCTTCCGTCACCGCGTGCACCTGGTAAAGCGCCAGCCGCGCGTCATGCGGGAAGAGCTGCTTGATCGCCTTGAAGGTCGCGTCCACCGGGCCGTCACCGGTGGCGGTGACGGATTTCTCCGCGCCGCCGATCTCCAGCGTCAACTCCGCCGTCTGCGGGCCCTCGGTGCCGCAGACCACGCGCAGGTGCCGCACATGGATGTGATCGTCCGCGACATTGGCGGTGGTGTCGGTCATCAGCGCGATCAGGTCGTCGTCATAGACCTCCTTCT
>CAYUXM010000147.1:0-7700 GCA_964448765.1 uncultured Rhodobacterales bacterium | reverse complement strand
GCCCGATGATCGGGCCCAGCCCCGGCCCGATATTGGCGATCGCCGTCGCCGCGCCCGAGACAGAGGTGACCATGTCCAGCCCGGTCAGCGACAGCGCCACGGCAAAAAGGCCCAGCGACAGCACGAAGACCACGAAGAAGGCGATCACCGAATCGATCACGTCGTCGCCCACCGGCTTGCCGTCATAGCGCGGCGTGAACAGGCCCGAGGGCGAATGGATGCGCCGGATCTCCGCCGCGATGGCGGCGATCAGGATCTGGTAGCGGAAGATCTTGACCGAGCACGAGGTCGACCCGGCGCAACCGCCGATCAGCCCGATGAAGAAGAACAGCACCATCGGGAACGCGCCCCAGAGCTGGTAATCGACCGAGGCATAGCCGGTGCCGGTGATGATCGACGTGACGTTGAACAGCGCCTCGCGCAGCGCCGGCCCCACAGGATCGCCGTTGCCGATCACCCGGTAGGCGGTGACGGCTACCACCAGCGCGCCGAGCGCCCAGAAGAAGCCGCGCACCTGCACGTCCTGCCACAGCGGCCGGACGCTGCCGGCCATCACCTGCACGTAGCGCACGAAGGGCAGGCCGGCGAGCACCATGAAGATCGCGGCGACATATTCCGCCGGCCCCCGGAAGGCCCCGAACGAGGCGTCGTAGGTGGAAAACCCGCCGGTCGCGAGCGTCGTCATCGCGTGGTTCAGCGCCTCGAACCCGGTCATGCCGACGCCGAGATAGGCGAAATGGCAGGCGACCGTCAGCCCGACATAGGCCGCCGCGATCCGCGCCGCGATCTCGGCCGCGCGCGGCAGCACCTTGCCACCGGTATCGAACGCCTCGGACCGGAAGATCTGCATGCCGCCGACCCTGAGTTCGGGCAGGAACACCATCGCCACCACGATGATCCCGATGCCGCCGAACCATTGCAGCATCGACCGCCACAAAAGCAGCCCCTGCGGCAGATCGTCGAGACCGGACAGAACGGTCGAACCGGTGGTCGTCAGGCCCGACATCGCCTCGAACACCGCGTCGACCGGGCGCGCGCCGGTCGCGCCCAGCGCGAAGGGCAGCGCCCCGAACAGCGGCAGCACCAGCCAGACCGACGAGGCCAGCAGGAAGGTCTGTTGCAGGGTCAGCCGCCCGGTCACGGCGTTGGCGCAGGCCAGCGCCATCAGCCCGCCGGTCAGAACCGTGATCACCGCGGATTCGAAGAACACCGGCCAGTGGCCGTTGCCGGCCAACAGGTCGAAGCCCATCGGCACCAGCATCGTGGCCCCGAGAACGGCGACGAGCAGGCCGATCACGTGACCGATGGGGCGCAGATCGAGCATGGGGGCAACGCTTGGCCGGCACCCCCGGCGCTGTCAAGCCGAAGGGATCAGCCGGTGTGGTAGAGCGAGGCGAAGAGCCGCGGATCGAGGCTTTCGGCCGCGAAGGTCGGCCCCTCGGTCAGCACGCTGACCGCGTCGTGGCTGTGCAGGCTTTCCTGGTGGCTGGCCACCACGCGGAAATCGCCGATCCGCTGATCGGCCAGCAGCACCGCGGCGAAGCTGCGCGCGGCATCCTCCACGAAGATCGGGTTGGCGGCGTTCAACTCGGCGAAGGCCTGTTCGTCCTCGCGCTTGACCATCACCTGCGTCTCGGTCGGCACGGCGCGGCGGGCCATGTCGATCAGGTCCTCGAACCACAGGCACTGGCCTTCCTCGACCACCGCGGAGATCCGGGCGACCGAGCGTTGCGAATGCGGCGTGGCCAGCTGGCCGCGCACCTGCCGGGCATGTTCGGACAGTTCCAGCGAACAGGGGCAGGTCGAGGAATAGACATAGTCGAGATGGACGATCTTGCGCCGCACCCCGGCGGTTTCCACCAGTTCCAGCGCGATGTCGTAATACTGCCAGCCGGCAAGGCCCGAGCGCAGCGCCGGCACCTTCACCGGGAAGGAGAACCGCATCTGGATCCGCGCATCGAAGCTGCCCAGATCGGCCTTGTAGTCATCCAGCGCCGCCTCGATCACCTCGAAGCTGAAGGTCCGTTCGGCATGGGCATAGAACGAGCGCATGATGCGGCTCATGTTGATGCCCTTCTTCTCGGCCTCCAGGCTCACCGTTCCGGTGACCGAGGTTTCCAGCGTCAGGTCGCCGTTGTCGCGGGTGTGGTAGCGGATCGGCAGCCGGAAATTGGAAATGCCGACGTGCTGGATCTGCGTGCGGGCGCCGACGATCAGGCTGGCGGGGCCGTTCTGAAGGTCCGGCAGGCTGGCCTTGTAGGCGGCATCGACCGCGAAATCCTCGGGATAGGCGCGCGACAGGGCCGGGTAGTCGGCCGCCTGCCCCGGCAGCAGCCGGGCGATCGCCGGGTCGAGCCGGGCGATCTCCGTCACGCTGGCCTGGGCCGCCCAGCGGCGCAGCACCTTGAGCGCCTCGGCGGCGTCCTCGCTGTCCGGTGCGCCCGGGGCCCGGTTGGGATGGATGTTCATGCGACTCTCCCTGCGGCCTTGCACGGGTCCGCCGCCCAGAATGCGGCAGCCCGTGCGCCTTGTCCAATAGCAAGCTGTTTACGGCCCGCGCGCGCGGTCAGATCACTTCCAGCGCCCGCGTCAGGTCGGCCAGCAGGTCGCCGGCATCCTCCAGCCCCACCGACAGCCGGATCAGCCCCGGCGTGATCCCCAGTTCGCGCTTCTGATCCTCCGGCAGCCGCTGGTGCGTGGTGGTGGCCGGATGCGTCGCGATCGTCCTGGCATCGCCGAGATTGTTGGAAATCTTCACGATTTCCAGCGCGTTGAGCAGCGCGAAGGCGGCCCGCTGCCCGCCCGCCACATCGATCGAGATCACGGTCCCGCCGGCCCCCATCTGCCGCATCGCGAGATCGTGCTGCGGATGCCCCGGCAGGCCGGGAAACAGCACGCGGGCGAGGTTCAGATGCCCGTCCAGCGCCTCGGCCAGCCGTTGCGCTGTCGCGGCCTGGGCGCGCACGCGCAAGTCCAGCGTTTCCATGCCCTTCAGCATCACCCAGGCGTTGAACGGGCTCATCGCCGCGCCGGTATGCTTGAGGTAGGGCTCGACGACCTTGCGCACGTGGTCGCGGCTGCCGCAGATCACCCCGCCAAGGCATCGGCCGCCGCCGTCGATATGCTTGGTCGCCGAATAGACGACCACGTCGGCCCCCTGCGCCACCGCCCGCGAATAGACCGGCGTGGCGAAGACGTTGTCGACGATCACCAGCGCACCGGCGGCATGGGCGATCTCGGCCACCGCGGCGATGTCGATCACCTCCAGCGTCGGGTTCGAGACGGTTTCGAAGAACACCGCGCGGGTATCGGGCCGCACCGCCGCGCGCCAGGCGGCCAGATCGGTGCCGTCGACCAGCGTGACCTCGACCCCGAAGCGCCCGAGGATGTCGAGCACGTAAAGGCAGGAGCCGAACAGCGCCCGCGCCGCGACGACGTGATCGCCGGCCTTCAGCATCGAGGTCAGCGCGGCATTGACCGCCGCCATGCCGCTGGCCGTCGCGAAGGCATCCTCGGTGCCCTCGATCGCCGCGATCCGGTCCTCGAACATCCGCACCGTCGGGTTGCCGTAGCGGGCATAGATGAACTCGTCGGCGCCGGCCTCGACGAACCGCGCCTCGGCCTGTTCGGCGCTGTCGTAGACGAACCCCTGGGTGAGGAAGATCGCCTCCGACATCTCGCCGTACTGGCTGCGGCGGGCGCCTTCGTGAATGAGCTTGGTACGTGTCTTCCAGTCGGCCATCGGCCCCTCCGCATTGGTTCCCGGAACGGCCGCGGGCGGCGACGGGGCCGTCCCTCAACCTCTTTAGCGGCTTGTTTTACGTGGCCCGCAATCCGGTGCACAAATCGCCACGGCCCTGCAGGTACTGCCAAGCGCGGAACCGGTCAACACCGTCATGCAGCCGACATGCCGGCGTCACCTCTGTGTCGTGGTAACGGGCTATCCCCGCCGCAACATCTGGTAGGCGGCGGCGATGTCCCTTCTGGCGGTGAATGCAATCGGCACGGTCCCGGCGCTTGCGCGAGCCGGGGATGGGCCGCTGGCGCCCATGCTGGCGGGCCGGCTCGCGGCGCTTCCGCCCGGCGCGCCGGTGGTGGTGATGATCCACGGCTACAGCTTCGCGCCCGACGTGCCGCGCCACGATCCGCACCGCCACATCCTGTCGCTGACGCCCGATCCGGGCTGCTGGAAAGCGGTATCCTGGCCGCGCCACCTGGGCTTCGGCCGCACGCCGGCGCAGGGGTTGGCCATCGCCTTCGGCTGGCGGGCGCGCGGCACGCTGTGGCGCGCGGGGCTGGAGGCGCTGCGCGCCGGCCGCGCGCTGGCGCGGCTCATCGCCGAGATCCGCCGCCTGCGGCCCGATCAGCCGGTCGATCTCGTGGCGCACAGCCTCGGCGCGCGGGTGGCGCTGGCGGCGCTGCCACGCCTCACGCCCGGCGATGTCGGCCGCGTGATCCTGATGGCGGCGGCCGAATTCCGGCGCCGCGCCCGTACCGCGATGGACAGCCCGGCGGGCCGCGCGGCCGAGGTGCTGAACGTCACCAGCCGCGAAAACGACCCGTTCGACCTGTGCGTCGAACTGGTGCTCGGCGCGGGCAGCGGCCGGACGCTGGGCCACGGGCTGGGCCGGGCCCGGCCGAACTGGCTAGATCTGCAGATCGACGATCCGGCCAGCCTGGCCGCGCTGCGCCGGCTGGGTTTCCGCGTCGCCCCGCCGGCGGTCGCGGTGTGCCACTGGTCGTCCTACCTGCGGCCCGGCCTGTTCCCGCTGTATCGCGCCCTCGTGCATGACCGGGCGCGCTGGCCGCTGCCGATGCTGGCCGCCGCGCTGCCCGGCGCCCAGGCGCCGCGCTGGTCACGGCTTCTTGCTTCGCCGCGCGTCTCGCTGCCCTTGCCGCTGCGGCGGAATCCGTCATCCTGACCCCGCGACAAGGGGGTGAGGATGACCGCAGAGATCGAGCTTTATTACTGGCCCACGCCGAACGGCTGGAAGATCAGCATCGCGCTGGAAGAGATGGGGCTGCCCTACCGGGTGCGCCTGGTCGACATCGGCGCCGGCGACCAGTTCGCACCGGATTTCCTGAAAATCGCGCCGAACAACCGGATGCCGGCGATCATCGACCCCGAGGGGCCGGACGGCCAGCCGGTGTCGATCTTCGAATCGGGCGCGATCCTGCAATACCTCGCCCGCAAGACCGGCCGGTTCCACGGCGAGACCGAGCGCGACCGCATCGAGGTCGAGCAATGGCTGATGTGGCAGATGGGCGGCGTCGGGCCGATGGCCGGGCAGGCGCATCATTTCCTCAAATATGCCCCAGCCCTCGATCCGCCGCAGGATCTGCCCTATGCCAAGGATCGCTACCGCCGCGAGGTCGCGCGGCTTTACGGCGTGCTCGACCGGCGGCTGGCCGACCGCGATTACGTGGCCGGCACCTTCGTCTCCATCGCCGATTTCGCGATCTGGCCCTGGGCGAGCCTTTGGGAAGGCCAGCAGCAGGTGCTGGACGACAAACCCGCCCTCGCCCGCTGGCTCGACCGGATGGCGGAGCGGCCGGCGGTGCAGCGCGGCCGCGCGGTGGCCGCGGAGAAGCGCGGCAACCTTCAGGCCGACCGCAAGGCCCAGGAAACGCTGTTTCGGCGGTGACCGCGCGCGGGTCGACGCCCTTGCGGCGCGCGGCCCGACGCCCGGCACGGCAGGGCGAAGGCGCGGCCTGTCAGCCGTCCTCCTCCGTCTCTTCGATGCCGTATCGCTTCAACAGCCCGCCCTGCGCGATGAAGAAGGCGAAGACCGCGACGGTCAGGCCGAAGGTCTTGAAATTCACCCAGGCCTGGTCCGACATCGTGCGCCACACCGCCTCGTTCGCCAGCGCCAGCACCACGAAGAAGGCCGCAAGCCGCCGGGTCAGGATCATCCAGCCCTCGCGCTGCATCGGCATCGCCTGGTCCATCACCAGCATCAGCCAGGACTGGCCGCGCAACAGCCCCAGCCCCAGCGCCCCGGCGAACATCAGGTAGATGATCGTCGGCTTCATCTTGAAGAACCGCTCGTCGTTCAGCCACACCGTCAGCCCGCCGAACACCACGACCAGCACCAGCGTCACGATCTGCATCGCCGCGATCTTGCCGGTCAGCCGCCACAGCGCGAAGGTCGTCGCCGCCAGAAGCGGGATGAACAGCGCCGTCGCGACGATGAAGCCGCCGTATTCGGCCCCGGCCACCGTCACGGTTTCGTCCTTGAGCCGGGTGAAGGCCACGAAGAAGGCGATCAGCGGCCCGAATTCCAGCCCGATCTTGACCCAGGGATTGACCTTGCGCTCGTCCATCATCGCCCCGCGAATTCCACGATCACCGCGCCCGCGGCGATCAATGCCATCAGGGCCAGCCGCCGCGGCCCCACCTTTTCCCCCAGCACCGCCCAGCCGATCAGCGCGGCGAAGACCGTCGAGGTTTCGCGCAGCACCGCCGCCTCGCCGACCTTGTCGATCCGGGTGGCAAGCATCACGCCGCCGAAACTGACATAGGCGACAAGCGCGCCCAATGCACCCCTCGCCATCAGCGGCCCCAGCGTCGGACGATCCGGCATCCGCCGCCAGCGCGCCCAGGCGATCACCGGGAAATCGAAGGCGGTGAGCAGGAAGAACCAGGCGAGGAAGGTGAACGGGTCGGGCGACTGCCGGATGCCCCAGGCGTCGAAGGTGGTATAGGCCGCCGTCAGCACCCCGCAGGCCAATGCCCAGAAGATGCCCGCGCGCAGCATCGCCCGGTCGGGCACCGGGCCTTTCAGGTTGAACCGCGACAGCGCGAGGATCCCGAACGACAGGCAGCCGACGCCCAGCCATTGCGCCGCCGTGTAGCTTTCGGAAAACACCACCGCGGCCACCGCCACGGTGATCATCGGCCCGGTGCCGCGCACCACCGGGTAGACCACCGTGTAGGGCGCCCGTTCATAGGCCATCGCCATCGTCAGCTTGTAGGCGAAATGCAGCGCCACCGCCCCGGCGAAGATCGGCCACAGACGCGGTTCGGGCCAGGGCACGAGGAACAGCGCGATCGGCGCCGAGAAGATCACCAGCCACAGGTCGATCGCGCCACGCGCCAGCCAGGGATCGTGCCGGCCCTTCTGCAACGCGCCGAAAAAGGCATGGGCAAAGGCCGAGGTCAGCGCCAGAAGCGCGGCGATGCGCGCGCCCTCGGCCGTGCCCTCCAGCCCGACGATCCAGTCGCTCATCCGGGGCGTCGCCCCGGCCGCGGGGTGGTCATTCGGCGGCCCCCACCAGCGCGCGCGCGAAATCCTCGGGGTCGAAGGGCGCCAGATCGTCGATCTGTTCGCCGACGCCGATCGCGTGGATCGGCAGGCCGAACCGGTCGGCCAGCGCCACCAGCACCCCGCCCTTGGCGGTGCCGTCGAGCTTGGTCATCACCAGCCCGGTGACATCGGCGAGCTTGCGGAACGTCTCGACCTGGCTCAGCGCGTTCTGGCCGGTGGTCGCGTCGAGCACCAGGATCGTGTTGTGCGGCGCGTCGGGATCCTTCTTGCGGATCACCCGCACGATCTTGGCCAGTTCCTCCATCAGGTCGGCGCGGTTCTGCAACCGCCCGGCGGTGTCGATCATCAGCAGGTCGGCGCCGACCTGTTGCGCATGCGCCAGCGCGTCGAAGGCGAGGCTGGCGGGGTCCGAGCCCTCGGGCGCGGTCATCA
>CAYUXM010000146.1:0-7719 GCA_964448765.1 uncultured Rhodobacterales bacterium | reverse complement strand
CGATGTGGTCGCCGTGCATGTGTGTGATCACCACGGTATCGACCTGGTCGGGCGCGTAGCCCGCCGCGGCCAGCGCGGCGGTGATCCCGCCGGGGTTCAGCCCGGTGTCGAACAGCACCAGTTCCGCGCCGGTGTTCACGACGGTCGGGGTGAAGAAGAATTGCGCCCTGTCGGTGGGGATGAACGCGGCCTCGGCGGCGGCGGCGAAATCCTCCGCCGGGGTCGAAAGGCCGAAGATCGTCTGCGGGTCGGGCACGGTGCGGGTGCCGGCCAGAAGCGTGGTCACCTCGAACCCGCCCAGAACGAAGCGATGATAGGGCGCCATGCCCATCCCCATCATCTCCGCCGCCGCGGCGGCGGGGCGGGTGGCGGCGGCGAGCGCGCCGGCCGCGACGGGCAGCGCGGCCGCCCCGGTCAGCGCCTGGCGGCGGGTCAGTGCTTGCGACATCGACATGCGAACTCTCCCTGTCTGGCAATCGGACTGCGCGCTCGAAAGGATAGCGCCGCCAGACCTTCGGGCGAGGCCGCATCTCTGCACCGGCGCACATCCGCTGTGCGGGCGCTACTCCCACCAGCGGTCGATCCGGGCGATATCGGCATCCGACCAGCCGAAGTGATGGGCGAGTTCGTGCACCAGCACATGCGCGACCAGATCGCCCAGCGTCACGTCGCCCCGGCCGGCCCATTCATCCAGGATCGGGCGGCGGAACAGCCAGATCACGTCGGGCCGGTCGCCGGGGTCGGAGACGGATTTCTCGGTCATCGGGATGCCGTCGTAAAGCCCGGTCAGGTCGAACGCGTCCTCGATCCCCATGTCGTCGAGAATGTCGTCGGGCGCGAACTCGGCCACACGGAGCTGCACCGCCCGCGCCGGCCCCGCGAAGGCCGGCGGCAGCGCGGCGAGCGCCGCGCGCGCCAGCGTCTCCACCGCGTCGAGATCGGGGGCTTCCGCCCCTGTCCAGTCCGTCATCGCGCTGCCCTCCCGGCCCCGGGGTGATATGGACAAAACCGGGCCGATGTGAAAGAGCATGCCGGCCCGAAAGGAGCCTGCCCATGCCCGCCGCCCCCACTGCCGTCGTCACGCGTTTCGCGCCGTCGCCCACCGGTTACCTGCATATCGGCAACCTGCGCGCGGCGCTGTTCAACTACCTGATCGCGCGCAAGGCGGGCGGCCGGTTCATCCTGCGCCTCGACGATACCGATCCGGAACGCTCGACCCAGGCCTATGCCGACGCGATCAAGCAAGACCTGGACTGGCTCGGCCTGCACTGGGACCGTGTGGAGCGGCAATCCGACCGGCTGGATCGCTACCGGGCCGCCGCCGACACGCTGCGCGACATGGGCCGGTTCTACGAGTGTTTCGAGACGCCGGTGGAACTGGACCTCAAGCGCAAGAAACAGCTCAACATGGGCAGGCCGCCGGTCTACGACCGCGCCGCGCTGGCGCTGAGCGACGAAGACAGGGACAGGCTGCGGGCGGACCGCGGCGGCTACTGGCGCTTCCTGCTCGACCAGTCGCGGATCGAATGGACCGACGCGATCCTCGGCGAGTTGTCGATCGACGCGGCCTCGCTGTCGGACCCGGTGCTGATCCGGGCAGACGGGCAGGTGCTTTACACCCTCGCCTCGGTCGTCGACGACATGGAGATGGGCATCAGCCATGTGGTGCGCGGATCGGACCACGTGACCAACACCGCAACCCAGATCCAGATCATCGCGGCGCTGGGCGGCACGCCGCCGGTCTTCGGCCACCACAGCCTGCTCACCGGGCCGCAGGGCGAGGCGCTGTCGAAACGGCTTGGCACGCTGTCGCTGCGTGACCTGCGTGCCAAGGGGATCGCGCCCGAGGCGCTGTTGTCGCTGATGGCGCGGCTCGGCTCGTCCCAGCCGGTGGAGTTGCGCCTGTCTCTCGACGAGATCGCCGAGGGGTTCGACCTGTCGCAATTCGGCGCGGCCCCGACGAAGTTCGACCCCGAAGACCTCGTGCCGCTGACCCGCGCGCGCAACCAGGCCCTGCCGTTCGCGGCGGTGGCCGACCGGATCGCCGCGCTGGGCGTACCGCCGGGGCTGGCGGAACGGTTCTGGGCCGTCGCCTCGCAAAACATCACCACGCTCGACGATCTCGACGGCTGGTGGCACCTGTGCCGCGACGGCGCGGAACCGGCGGTGGACGAGGACGACCGCGAGTTCGTGGCGCAGGCGATGGCGCTTCTGCCCGACCCGCCGTTCACCGAGGCGACCTGGGCGGACTGGACGGGGGCGGTGAAACAGGCGACGGGCCGCAAGGGCAAGGCGCTGTTCATGCCGCTGAGAAAGGCGCTGACCGGGCAGGAACGCGGGCCCGAGATGGCCGATCTGATGCCGCTGCTGCAGACGGTGCGGCGCTGATCTTCGGCCGCGATCCGCGCGCTTGACGCGGTGCCGCGCGCTGCGCGACCCTGTAACTGGAAGGGGGCGCAATGACGGAATGCGGCGCAGTTGCCTTCACCGCGCGGATCCTGCGAAAGCAGGACGATCTGCCGCGCTACGTCGTGATCGGCCCGGAGCATCTGCCGGGCCGCGACGCGGCCTTCGCCGCGCAGGTCTTCCTCAACGGCGCCGGCCCGTTCGCGCGGAACATCCGGCCCTGGGGCAAGGGCTCCGACGTGTTCTTTTTCAACCTGACCGGGCCGCAATGCCGCAAGGCCGGGATAGACACCGGCGACCGGTGCGAGGTGACGGTGGTTGCGGCGGGATGATCGCGATGCGGGCGGCGGCCGGTCAGATCGTCAGGTGCCGCGCCCGTGCGCCGCGTTCGATCGCCGCGGCATGCAGGCGGTCGATGTTCAGCTCGTGGCGGATCTCTTCCAGCATCCGCAGTTCCGGCTGGCCCAGCTTGCCGTCGGCGGCGGCCACGTCGCAGGCCATCGCATAGGCGGTCTCATAAAGCCGTTCGGGCAGGGAATCGCGGATCAGGCCGAACAGCGCGTCCAGCCCGTCCTCCTCCTCCAGCAGCGCGATCACCGTCTGCGCCACTTCGCGGATACGGTCGTAATCATAGGTCGCGAAGACCGGCAGGTGCCCGACCTGGCGGTCGATCGCCATCAGTTCCGCCGTGCGCACCGTCTCGTCGGAGAACGAAACGGTGACCATCAGCGCGACCAGCGCGTCTTCGGGGGAGAACGAGGATATGGGGATCGACACGGGATGCCTGCCTGACTTCATGCTGCGGTGCAAATTATTGACCTTCCTCGCACAACTCAAGTAGGGGAAGGGCCTTGCGGCAGGGGGCTGCCGCCAAGCCGGAAAAGGGTGGCGAGATGACGAACCTGCGCGATGCCGCGATGGCCTCGAAGGCCTGGCCCTTCGAAGAGGCGCGCCGGGTGCTCAAACGCTACGAGGCCGGGCCGCCGGCGAAGGGCCATGTCCTGTTCGAAACCGGCTACGGCCCCTCGGGCCTGCCGCATATCGGCACCTTCGGCGAGGTCGCGCGCACCACGATGGTGCGCCGCGCCTTCGAGCTGATCTCGGACATCCCGACGCGGCTGGTTTGCTTTTCCGACGACATGGACGGGATGCGCAAGATCCCCGAGAACGTGCCCAACCCCGAGATGCTGCGCGAGCATCTGCAGCGGCCGCTGACATCGGTGCCCGACCCGTTCGGCAGCCATGAAAGCTTCGGCCATCACAACAACGCGATGCTGCGCCGGTTCCTCGACACTTTCGGCTTCGACTACGAGTTCATCAGCGCGACCGACTTCTACAAGTCCGGCCGGTTCGACGCGGTGCTGCTGCGCGCCGCCGAACGCTACGACGCGCTGATGGAGATCATGCTGGCGTCGTTGCGCGAGGAACGCCAGCAGACCTATTCGATCTTCCTGCCGATCCATCCCGAAACCGGCCGCGTGCTTTACGTGCCGATCAAGCAGGTCGACGCCACGAACGGCACGATCACCTTCGACGACGAGGCGGGGCGCGAATGGACCCTGCCGGTCACCGGCGGCAACGTGAAGCTGCAATGGAAGCCCGATTTCGGCGCCCGCTGGGCCGCGCTCGACGTCGATTTCGAGATGTATGGCAAGGATCATTCCACCAATACGCCGATCTACGACGGGATCTGCGAGGTGCTGGGCGGCCGCGCGCCCGAGCATTTCACCTACGAACTGTTCCTCGACCAGAACGGCGAGAAGATCTCGAAGTCGAAGGGCAATGGCCTCACGATCGACGAATGGCTCAGCTATGCCTCGACCGAGTCGCTGAGCTATTTCATGTTCCTCAAGCCGAAAACCGCCAAGCGGATGTATTTCGACGTCATCCCGAAGGCGGTGGACGAGTATCACCAGCAGCTGCGCGCCTTCCCCACGCAGGATGCGGCGGCGCGGCTCGCCAACCCGGTCTGGCACATCCACGGCGGCAACCCGCCCGAATCGAAAATGGTGGTGCCGTTCTCGATGCTGCTGAACCTCGCCTCGGTCGCGGCGGCGCAGGACAAGTCGGGCCTGTGGGGCTTCATCCGCCGCTACGCGCCCGAGGCAAGCCCCGAAACCCATCCTGATCTCGACCAGGCCGCCGAGTTCGCGGTGCGCTACTTCCGCGATTTCGTCGCGCCGGAGCGCCGGTTCCGCCTGCCGACGGACCACGAGCGCGCCGCGATCGCCGATCTGCGCGACCGTCTGGCGGCCTGGGCGGGCGGGCTGGATGCCGAAGAGTTGCAAAGCCTGTGCTTCGCCGTGGGGCGCGAACACGGGTTCGAGCCGCTGCGGGCGTGGTTCGCCGCGCTCTACGAGGTGCTTCTGGGCGCCAGCCAGGGGCCGCGCTTCGGCGGGTTCATCGCGCTTTACGGCGTCGAGGAAACCGTCGCGCTGATCGACCGGGCGCTGGCGGGCGAGTTGGCCGGCTAGGCGCCGCTGATCCGCCACCACGCGCCCCAGCGCGCGGTCAGCGCCGGCGCGGGTTCGGCATAAAGCAGCCGGCCGAGGCGATCCGCGCGCAGGGTCAGGTCGGCCCGTTCGCGGCGCGCCCGCTTGACCAGTTTGCCCGCCCCCGGCGTCCCGGCATCGGCCATCGGCGCCAGCGCCTCGGCCAGCAGGTCGAGGTCGCGCGCGTCGCCCAGCATCTCGCCCAGATCGCCTGCGGCGGTCGCGCGGGCCGTCATCATGCCGGGCCAGATCGGGGTCAGCAGCCGGGCGTGGTACCAGTGGTCCTTCACCCGCTTGCGCCAGTCGTGAAAGGGCTCGCCCTCGGGATCCCTGCGGGCCGCGACCATCGCCCGCGCGCCGCGCTTGAGCACCCGCTCCAGCCCCGGTTCGAGCGCCGCGAAGCCCTTCGCATCGACCTTCCAGCCGTCGATCCGGTGCCGCAGCAGCCGCAGCGCGTCGAGATGGGCGACCAGCGCCGCCTCCGCCTCGGCCGCGGTCGGCCGGTCGCTATCGCGGGCGGCCGCGGCAAGCAGGGCGTCGCGCTCGGCCTTCGGCAGGCGCGCCCGGTCGGCCAGATCGGCGAGCCCCGCGGCGCGCACGTCGGCGTCGCGCAGATGGCCGATCGCCCGGCCGGCCTCGCCCAGCGCCCGGTTTTCCGCCGCGTAATCGGCAAACACCGGCCGGACCAGCCGGATCAGGCCGCGCAGCTTCTTGATGTTCTTGCGCAATTCGTGGATCCGGCGCGCCTCGTCCATCGCGCCGCGTTCGAACAGCCCCAGCGAGGCGTCAACGCGTTGCCGGGCGATCCGGCGCAGCGCCCTGGTGATGTTCTTCTCGCCCGGTGTGAAGGCATAGGCCAAGGCCGTTCCCCGTTGCCGTTGTCCCGTCAATCTGCCGGGCTAACTTAATGGCTCGGTCGGAACAGAAAAGGGGCAGGGCGATGGTGTGGCGAATGGCGGCGGCGCTGGCGCTTGCGGCGGGCCTGTCCGGCCCGGTGCGCGCCGACGGCAAGGGTGAGGCGATCGAACGGGTGATCGAGAACCAGATGGAGGCGTTCCGCGCCGGCGACCCGGTCGCGGCCTTCGAATTCGCCTCGCCCACGATCCGCGGCCTGTTCGGCACGCCCGAGAACTTCGGCCGCATGGTGGCGACCGGCTATCCGCCGATCTGGCAGCCCGGCGCGGTGCGGTTCCTCGGGCTCACGGAACGCGGCGGCCGGTTGCAGCAGCGCGTCGAGGTGACGGGCCCGCAGGGCCGCACCCACCTGTTCGATTACGAGATGATCCCGACCGAGGCGGGCTGGAAGATCAACGGCGTCCGCCCGGTCGCCGGGGCCGAACTGGGCGTCTGACACCGGCAACGGCCGCCGGCTGGACCGGCGCGACCGGCCTGCCGGTTGCCGTCAGGCATCGCCGGGGGCGAGGTCTTCGGGCACGAGGCGGTAGGCGCGGCCGAAGCCGCCGTTCAGCGCCGCGCCGGTGGGGCGCAGCCGCACGAAGCGGAAATCGCCGAAATCGATATACAGTTTCGCCTTCGGATGGCGGTCCAGCCAGAGCGTGCGCAGGGCGGCATGGTCCGGCCCGCCGCGGTCGACCGTCTCGGCCCGGACGGCGACCGACATCCGCGGATGGGTCAGCGGGTCGCCCTTCGCGCCGGGTTCGCCCACCAGCAGCCCGGCGCGCGGGTCGGCGGCCAGCGCGCGGGCATGGGCGGCGAGGTCCGAGATCAGCGTGACCGGGCAGCCCGCCGGGTCGAGCGCCAGCGCGACGCGGCTGACGGCCGGGCCGCCGGTCTCCGGGTCCAGCACGCCGAGGGCGGCGAAGCGCGCGCCCTGCAAAAGCTCGCGCGCCAAGGCGCGGGCCGCGTCATCGGTCGGGTTGATCGGGTCGCGCTTGTCGTTCATCGGCGGGCCTCGTGCCGCTTGACAGGTCGGGGGCGCGCCCGGTTCCGGCGCTATCCAACCGGTACCCCAGCCCCATGACGACGACAAGCGGCGCCCCGTCGGCCCGGCCGAGGCGTGCCGCCGCATCCGCGCGCCGGCCGGCGTCGCGCGGGGCGGGCGGGTGCGTATCCGCCGGATCGCCAGGGCGCCGCGGCCCCGCGGCGCTGATTCGCGGCGGCGGCGGATCGGCCGCGGCTGTCATGCGCTAACGGGCGCGGGGCGGGCGCCGGCGTCGGCCTCGGCCGGCGCGCCGGCCCCGCGCCGGCGGCCTGGCCGGGGCCGATCCGGCCGCCGATTGTCACCGGATCGTGAACAGGCAAGGCCTTGATAACCCCCGTCAAATCCTGCGCGCACTCAGCAAGATTTACAAAGTTATCCATTGTGCAGTGAAGAAATTCACAGAAAAATTGAATATCCAAAAGGGGTTATGATGAATTGGTCAATTGGTTTACACTGCACTCGGGATGAAGGGCATGGCAGGGGTCATGGCCTGACGCGGCCGCCTGTCCCGGCGGCACGAGTTTTTCGAAGGAGGAGGCCAGATGGCTGCTGAGGTTCAGGCAAGCGACGCCGACACCGTGCGTGCGGTTCCGACCGGGTTCGAGAACGCCCATGCCGACATGACGAAATACCAGGAGCTATATGCCGCCTCGCTGGCCGATCCCGACGGGTTCTGGGCCGAGCAGGCCAAGCGGCTGGACTGGGTCAAGGCGCCGACCCGGATCAAGGATACCGATTTCACTTTCGGCAAGGTCTCGATCAAGTGGTACGAGGACGGCGTGCTGAACGCCGCGGTCAACTGCATCGACCGGCATCTCGAGGATCGCGCGCTGCAGACCGCGATCATCTTCGAGCCCGACGATCCGGAAACGCCGGCCC
>CAYUXM010000145.1:0-7886 GCA_964448765.1 uncultured Rhodobacterales bacterium | reverse complement strand
TCCAGCACGAGGATCGTGTAGATCTCCAGCGGCCGGTATTCCACGACCACCAGTTCGTTGGCCTTGCGCGTGAGTTCCTGCATCCCGATCACCGAGACCAGCGAGGACATCTTGAGCATGTAGATCAGCTGGTTGCCCAGGGCAGGCAGGATCCGCCGCAGGGCCTGCGGCAGGATTACGTAGCGCATCGTGTCGCGGTAGCCGAGAGAGACGGAATAGGCGGCCTCGTACTGGCCCCGCGCAATCGACTGGATGCCGCCGCGGAAGATCTCGGCCTGGAAGGCGCTGTCCGACAGCGCCAGCGCGATCACGCCGGCCCAGAACACCGACAGCGTCAGGCCGGTGAGCTGCGGCAGGCCGTAGTAGACCCACAGGATCAGCACCAGAAGCGGCACCGATCGCACCAGTTCCACGTAGACCCGGCTCGCCCGGCGCAGCCAGGGAAACGGCGACAGCGCCGGAAGTGCCACCAGCAGGCCGACCGTCATGGAAATCGCGATCGCCACGGCCGACAGGTAGACGGTGTATTCCAGCCCCGAGATCAGGAACCTCAGGTTGTTCATCCCCGAGGTCGTGCGCGGATCGACGACATACCAGCCCCAGTTGCCGGAACAGCCCGACAGCGCCAGCAGAAGCCCGAGGAGAAGCGCGATCCGGATCATCCCCGCCCCTAGTGATGCAGCAGTTTCTGAAGGAAATCCCGGCAGCGCTGGCTTTCGGGGGCGGTGAAGAAACGGTCCGGCGGCGCCATCTCGACGATCTCGCCGGCATCCATGAAGACCACGCGATCGGCGACGCGGCGGGCGAAGCCCATCTCGTGCGTGACGACGATCATGGTCATGCCGGTTTCGGCCAGTTCGGTCATGACGTCGAGTACCTCGTTGATCATCTCGGGGTCGAGCGCCGAGGTCGGCTCGTCGAACAGCATGATCCCCGGCTCCATGCACAGGGACCGGGCGATCGCGACGCGCTGCTGCTGGCCGCCGGACAACTGGCGGGGAAATTTCTCGGCCTGTTCGGGGATCCGCACCCGGGCGAGGTAGCGTTGCGCGGCCTCTTCCGCCTCGGCCCGCGACAGGCCGCGCGCCCGGATCGGCCCGAGCGTGAGGTTCTGCAGCACCGTCAGATGCGGGAACAGGTTGAACTGCTGGAACACCATGCCGACCTTGCCGCGCACCTGGCGCGCGCCGCGTCCGCCCGGTTCGAGGGTCACGTCATCCACGACGATCCGGCCCGCATCGATTTGTTCGAGCCCGTTGATGCAGCGGATCAGGGTGGACTTGCCCGACCCCGAGGGGCCGCAGATCACCAGCCGCTCGCCGCGCGCCACCTCGAGATCGATGTCGTTCAGCGCCCGGAACGTCCCGAAATCCTTGGCGACGGCGTCGAACCGGATGAGCGGTGCTGAATCTGCGGGCATTCTTGCACCCATCTGCGCATGCCGGGGCAAACGGCCCCCGTTTCGGGACGCCTTCGATCTAGACATTAGTTATTCTTGATTCACAAGTTATTTCGGGCAAGCTGGCACAGACGGGCCGCTTTGGCCCGATCCAACGGGGAGACGCACCATGTCCTTTATGAAATCCATCGCGGTGGCTGCCGCCATGTTCGCGGCGCCGGTGGCCGCCCATGCCCAGTCCGTCCTGCAGGAGGTTCTCAATACCGGGGTTCTCAAGGTCGGCACGACCGGCGACTGGAACCCGATGACGATGAAGGACGTGGCGACCGACAGCTACACCGGCTACGACATCGACGTCATGACGCAACTGGCTGCCGACCTTGGCGTCGAGGTGGAATTCGTGCCGGCCGACTGGCGCACGCTGGTTTCGGGGATCTCGGCGGGAACCTACCACATGACCGGCTCGGCCTCGGTCACGCCCGCCCGTGCCAAGGTGGCGGGGTATTCCCAGCCGTATTTCTCTCTTGGCACGGTGCCCCTGGTCAACGCCAAGGACGCCGAGCGGTTCAAGGACTGGGACGATCTGAACGCCGCCGGCGTCAAGGTCGCCGCGACCCTCGGGACGACGCAGGAACAGCAGGTCAAGGCGTTCTTCCCGGAGGCCGAGCACATCATCGTCGATGCCCCGGCCCGCGACTTCCAGGAGGTCCTGGCGGGCCGGGCGGATGCGCATATCACCTCGAATGTCGAGGCGATGCAGCTGGTCAAGCGCTACCCGCAGATGATGATCGTGCCGGTATCGGAACCGCGGTCGCGCGCGCTGGTCGCCATGCTGCTGCCGCAGGACGACCAGGTCTGGATCAACTACGTCAACACCTGGATCGCCGCAAAGACCGAGGCGGGCTTCTTCGACGAACTTGCCGTCAAGTGGGGCGTACCGCTCGACTGAGGGCGCGGCCCCGGCGATGCTCACGCTCTATGCGGTTCCCGCCAGCCTCTACTGCGCCAAGGCCCGCATCGTTCTGCGCGCCAAGGGGCTGGAGTGGCGGGAACTGCCGCCGCCGGGGGGCTATGGCAGCGACAGCTATCGCCGGCTGGTGCCGTCGGGCAACCTGCCGGCGCTCGTGCATGACGGGCTGCTGATTGCCGACAGCGAGGCCATCGCCGAATATCTCGACGAACGGTTCCCGACGCCGCCGCTGCTGCCCGACAGCGCCGCCGGCCGGGCCCGGATGCGCGAGCGCGGGCGCTTTCACGACACCCGGCTGGAACCGGAACTGCGCAGGCTGTTCCCGCAGATCGCACCGGCGCGGCGCGACGGGGCGGCGGTCGCCGTGCAGGCGGGGGCGATCCAGTCCCGGCTCGACCAGTTGGGCCGGATGCTCGCGGCCGCGCCGGATCTTGCCTTCGGACTCGGCGATTGCGGGCTGCCTGTCACGCTGGCCTGGATCGACGCGCTCGGGCCGGTTCTGGGGCTGCAGCCGGACCTGCCCGCGCCGGTTCGGGACTGGCGCGCGCGGATCGAGGCCGAGCCGCCCGTGGCCGCGGAACTGGCCAGCTACCGCCCGGTTCTGGCGGCCTGGCTGGAACGGGCGGCATCGGCATGAGGCTCGACCTCATGACATGGCCGGAGGTCGAAGCGCATGTCGCGCGCGGTGGCGGCATCATCCTGCCCGCGGGATCGACCGAACAGCACGGCCCGATGGGGCTGATCGGCACCGACGCGCTTTGCGCCACCGCCATCGCCGAGGCCGCGGCGGCGCGCTGCGGGGCGCTTGTCGCGCCGACGCTGGCGCTGACGCCGGCGCCCTTCAACACCGCGTTCCCCGGCACGCTGTCGATCTCCGAGCCGCTGTTTCGCGCGCTTGCCGGCGAGGTGCTGGCCGGGCTGGCCACGCAGGGCTACGGCTGCATCTACGTTCTGAATGGTCACGGCGCGAACATCGCCCCGCTGGCCGCCGCCATCGCCGGGCTGACCCCGTCGCCACCGCTGCGGCTGAAAAGCTGGTGGGAGTTCGAGCCGGTGAACGCGCTCCGGCGGCAATGGTACGGCGATTGGGAAGGGATGCATGCGACGCCGTCCGAAATCGCGATCACGATGGCGACGCATCGTCGGGTCGCGCCGCCCGAGGCCGCGCTGGCCCCGCCCGAGCGGCTGTCTGCCGACTACATCCGCGCGCATGCCGGCGACCGGCACGGGCCGCCCGACGAGCACCGCCGCGCCTTTCCCGATGGCCGCGTCGGCAGCCATTCGGCGCTGGCCCGGCCGGAACACGGGACGGCATTGCTGGCCGCCGCCGCGGAGGCCGTGGCCGCCGATTACGCGGAACTGGCCGCCACGGGCTGAGGTTCCGGCCGCGCGCACAGCCGCCCCGACGGTGCCAGCCCGACCGCGCGCTCCGGCTTGGCGAACAGTCGCGCCGCCTCGGGAAAACGCGCGAGGATCTCCGCCCCACCGGGCACCCGGTCGGGATGAAGGCGCCCGTCCTGCCAGACCGGCACCCCGTCAAGCCGGATCGTCGGGTCGATGACGTTGACCGAAATCTCTCCGGGCGGATAGGCCCCGCAGGTGTGGAAATGCAGGATCCGCGGATTGCCGAAGGCGCCGCCGCCCCAGCGCGCGACATCGGCCCCGGCCTGCACCGGCCAGCCGCAGCCGGGATGCATGCCCGCATGCCAGGAATGCACGAAGAACGGATCCGTTCCCATCATGCCGCCGATCCGGCGATAATGCGCCTCGGCGCGGGCGGCATCGGCGGCGCTGCCATCGAAACCGGTGATCCGGTTGCCTTCGAAGTCCAGCGCAAGCACCCCGTCCAGCGGCAGGGTGTAGGGCTCGTAGAAGGTCTTGCCGGTGCCGGTGAGAAACCCGGCCTGCGCGATCCGCCCCGCGTAGGCGCCGGCCGGCACGGGCGTGAACACCGACAGCGGAAAGCGCCGCACCGAAACCTCGGCCGCGGTTTCGGGAAACATCGCGCCCGGCCCCGCGAAATCCGTGCCAAGCGGGCAGGTGACGCGGATTTCCCGCGCCCCGGACAGGGCCGCGTTGAGACAGCCGAGCAGGGCGAGAAAGGCGTCGTGCTCGCCGCGCCCGAAACCGGAGGCCATCATGCCGGCGTCCAGCGCGTAGCACATCACCGGGGCCGATGCCGCCAGCACCGAGTCGAAGCGCAACTGGTCGCCCAGGCGCGACAGGAACACCGTGCGATCCGCGCGCCCGATCTCGGCCAGGGTTTCGGCCGCGGGGGCGGCCCGGGCCGTGAACGGCTCGCGCCGGAGCGTCGCGGCAAGGCCCAGCGCCCCGGCGACCTCGGCCACCGCCTCGGCAAGGCCCGCACCGTAGTACCCGCCATCCTCGGCCTCGGTGACGATCAGCACGGCCTGACCCGGCCGCAGCCCGCCACAGCGGAGCAGCATGTTCTCGATTCCGGTTCGGAGATCCGGCTGCATCCCTGCCCTCCGTGCGCGGCGGCCCGGTGAAGAATACGCAACGGCGGCAACGCGGGCCATTGAAAAGAAATAATGGGATGGGTTAGTCCAGCTTATGATCGCGAACCTTCCCTTCACCGCGCTTCGCACCTTCGAGGCGGTCGCGCGCCTGCGTGGCTTCGGACGCGCCGCCGAGGAACTGGGCGTCACCCAAAGCGCCGTCAGCCAGCAGATCCGCGCGCTGGAGGACTGGCTCGGCCTGCGGCTGATGAACCGCCGCGGCGGCCGCGTCGCCGTCACCGAAGACGGCGCGCGCCTCGCCGAGGCCGTGACCGAGGGGTTCGGCCGGGTGGCGGACCTGTGCCGCGAGATGCGCGAGAACCGGGCCGAACCGATGTCGATCGCGCTCTCCTGCCTGCCCGGCTTCGCCTATGTCTGGCTGATCCCGCGGCTGATCGGTTTCGACCAGGTCCATCCCGAATACCCGGTGTCGATCGCCACCTCCGCCGATCTCGCGGATTTCTCGACCGACGGGATCGATCTGGCGATCCGCTACGGCATGGGCCGGTATCCGGGCCTGCATGTCGAGAAACTGCTGGACGAACGGCTGTTTCCGGTCTGCGCGCCGTCGCTGCTGGCCGACGGTCCCCGGCTCCGCGACCCGGCCGATCTTGCCCGTCACACCCTGCTGGTGGACGAGGTGACCGACATCGGCGGGCAGGCGCCGACCTGGCAGTACTGGGCGGCGGCGACCGGCGTGACGATCCCCGGGGACGTGCGCACCCGGCGCTTCGGACAGTCGAACATGGTGGTTCAGGCCGCCGAACGCGGTCTGGGCGTGGCCCTGGGCCGCTCGCCGCTGGTGATGGATGCGATCGCCGCGGGCAGCCTCGTCCGGCCGTTCGCCGGAGAGGTGGAGTCGCGCTTCGCCTACTGGCTGGTCTGCCCCGAACCCGCGCTCCGCTCGCCGCGGATCACGGCGTTTCGCGACTGGCTGATGCGCGAGGCCGTCGCCGCCGCCGGCTGACGCCGGGGCCGCCGGCATTGCCCCGCGGGCGGGGTCAGTCCGCCTCGGCCGCGATCCGCCGGTCCACCATCCGGCGAAACCGCATCGCCGCGGCGTCGAGCCCGAGGTTCAGATACGGCGTGCGCGGTGCCGTCATGCCGCGGTGCACCTCTTCCAGAACCGCCTTGTCCTCGTTGAACGCCATCGTGGCGCCGGCGAACATCGCCTCGGACATCGCGGCGTCGTCGGGCCGGGAATTGCGGTGCTGGAACCAGAAATAGCGCGACCGGTCGGCATCCACCGGCGTCATGAAGTTGTAGGAGACGTTGACGAAGGCATCCCCGGGCAGCACGGCGTCCGGGCCGCCGGTGCCGGCGCGGGTGTAGACCGACATGTTGATCGCCACCGCGGGCAGCCGGCATTCGTAATGCTGCAACCGGTCGCAGGCGTCGGCATAGGGCAGGAACGGCGCATAGTAGGGCGGCGCGGGCTGGCCGGGGATCCAGCGCGAGACGATCACCCGGTCCTCGCCCTCCGACATCTCCAGCGGCAGGTTGTCGGTGCCGCCGCCGGCGAACGAGGTCAGGTGCACCCAGGCCACGTGCGAGGGATCGAGAAGGTTGTCGGTGATCCACAGGTAGTGGCAGTCGATGTCGAGCGCGCCGCGCGCGGTCCGGCCCCAGGACGGATCGTCGAAATGCGGAATATCGATCAGCGCCGCGGGATCGGCCCTGTCGGCATCGCCCATCCAGATCCAGACGAAGCCGTAGCGTTCCAGCGTGGGGTAGCTCGCCACCCGCGCCCGGCGCGGGATCGCGTCGGGCTGGGTCGGCGCCGCGACACAGGCGCCGGTTCCGTCGAATGTCAGGCCGTGGTAGCCGCAAACCACCGTGTCGCCCTGCAACGTTCCCTTCGACAGCGGCAGCTTGCGATGCGGGCAGGCATCTTCCAGGGCGACGGGGGTGCCGTCGCCCTTGCGGAACACCACCACCCGGTCGCCAAGGATCTTCATGGGCAGCAGCACCCGCCCGATATCCTCGCTGCGGCCGCAGACGTACCAGCAGTTGCGGATGAAACCAGTGCTTTCCATGCCATGCTCCGGGCGGGATCAATCTTGCCTTGGACATTAGTTCATGACTTAGTTTTTCTAAAGCCGTTTTTTGGCGCAGGTGACAGGAAGGACAGAGTGATGGCCGGCCATATCGACATGCATGCCCATTACTACGGCGGGGGATTGGTCGGGTTCCTGCAGGCCCGGCAGGACCGGCCCTGCCTGCGCCCCGGCGGCAATGGCGGGCAGGAGATGCTGGCGATGAACGGCGCCTTCCCGTTCCTGCCCGCGCACCACGACCACCGCGTCGGGCTGGCGCAGATGGACGCGGCCGGGATCGACCGGCGGCTGCTGACCTTTCCCGGTGCGCTGTGCCTCGACGTGCTGCCGGCGGCCGAGGTCGCCCCCGTCATCCGCGCCTTCAACGATCATCTCGCGCAACTGGGGCAGGACACCGGCGGGCGCCTGCCGGGGCTGGCCGGGCTGCCGCTGCAGGACATGGCCCTCGCCGCCGCGGAACTGCGCCGCGTGCGGCATGACCTGCGCCTGCCCGGCGCGATCCTGCCCGCGGACTACTTCAACACGATTGCCGAGGCCCGGAGGCTGACCCCGGTCCTGGAGGCCGCCGACGAGACCGGCGCCCTGCTGATGCTGCATCCGGGGCCAATGGCGGGCGCGGTGCCCGCGCCCCCCGCCGCGGATTTCGCGCAATACCGAACCTCCGCCGTGGCGCTGCAGTCGCAGTTGTCGCAGGTGACGCTGACGCTGATCCTGTCGGACCTGCTGGACAGCTTCCCGCGCATCCGCTTCCAGGTGGTGAACCTGGGTGGCACCCTGCCTTTCATCTTCGAGCGCATGGAAAGCATTGCCCGCCACCGCAACCCGGACACCCCGTTTCCCACCGACCGGCTGAGGCGGATCTGGTACGACTGCGCGTCGCTGGGTCCACGCGCGCTGGAGGCGGGGATCGCGCTCTACGGGGCGGACCGGATCATGCTGGG
>CAYUXM010000144.1:0-8039 GCA_964448765.1 uncultured Rhodobacterales bacterium | reverse complement strand
GACAAGACGCCGCCGCGGCTGATCCTGCTGTCGCACCCGATCGAGAATGCCGACCTGATGGCCGATCTGCTGTCGGACCGGGCCGGGCGCAAGGTGGACCTGGCCGTGCCGAAGCGCGGCGAGAAGGCCGAACTGGTGGCCAACGCCGCCCGCAACGCCCGCGAAAGCCTTGCCCGGAAGCTGTCGGAAAGCGCCGCGCAGGCGCAACTGCTGGACGGGCTGGCCGAGGCCTTCGGGCTCGAGGCGCCGCCGCGCCGGATCGAGATCTACGACAACAGCCACATCATGGGCACCAACGCGGTGGGCGGCATGGTGGTGGCCGGGCCCGAGGGCTTCGCGAAGGGCGAATACCGACGCTACAACATCAGGGGCGAGGGGCTGACGCCGGGCGACGATTTCGGGATGATGCGCGAGGTGCTGACCCGGCGGTTCGAGAAACTCCTGCGCGAGGATCCCGACCGCGAAAGCCCGGCCTGGCCCGATCTTCTGCTGATCGACGGCGGCGCCGGGCAGGTTTCGGCGGTGATGGAGGTTCTGGGGGAACTGGGGGTCGAGGACGTGGCGGTGATCGGGGTGGCCAAGGGGATCGACCGCGACGCCGGCAAGGAGGAATTCCACCGCCCCGGCAAGCCCGCGATGGCGCTGCCGCGCAACCACCCGGTGCTGTATTTCGTCCAGCGCCTGAGGGACGAGGCGCATCGATGGGCGATCGGCGGGCACCGCGCCCGGCGCGCCAAGGCCGTCGGCGCGACCCCGCTGGACGAGATCCCCGGCATCGGCGCGGCGCGCAAGCGGGCGCTGCTGGCGCATTTCGGCTCCGCCAAGGCGGTCAGCCGCGCCGGGCTGAGCGACCTGATGGCGGTGGACGGGATCTCGGCCTCGACGGCGCGGGTGATCCACGATTTCTTTCATCCCGAGGCGGGCGGGTAGGCCGCCGCCGCGCCCGTCGGCCGGATACCGCGCCGGGCGCGAACGGGAAAAATTTCTGCACTGCGGCGAATCCGCCCTTGAAGGATGTGCCGCGCCTGTGGTCTTTGGCGCAACAAAGTTGCCCGGAGGAGATCATGGACCAGCGCACACGCCCCTATCGCTCGGTGCTCTACATACCCGGCTCGAAGGAACGGGCGCTGGAGAAGGCCAGGGGCCTGGCCGCCGACGCGATCATCTTCGACCTCGAAGATGCCGTCACGCCCGAGGAAAAGCCCGCCGCGCGCGACCTGCTCGGCCGGTTCCTGGCCGAGGGCGGATACGGCCAGCGCGCGCGGATCGTGCGGATCAACGCGCTCGATACCGACCGGGGCCGGGAGGATGCGGCGGCCTTCGCGGGCTCCGCCGCCGATGCCCTGCTGGTGCCGAAGGTAGACGGGCCGGCCGATCTGGACGCGGTGGCGGCCCTTGCCGGCGACCTGCCGCTCTGGGCGATGATGGAAACCCCGGCGGGCGTGCTGAACGCCGCGGCCATCGCGGCCCATCCCCGGCTTCAGGGCATGGTGATGGGCACCAACGACCTGATGAAGGACATCGGCGCGCGGTTCCGGGCCGACCGGCTGGCGATGCAGGCGGGTTTGGGCCTGTGCGTCCTGGCCGCGCGGGCGCATGGCCGGATCATCATCGACGGCGTCTATAACGCGTTCCGTGACGAAGACGGCCTGCGCGCCGAATGCGAACAGGGCCGCGACATGGGATTCGACGGCAAGACGCTGATCCACCCCGCGCAACTCGACATCGCCAATGCCGCCTTCGCGCCCAGCGCGGCCGAGCTTGACCTCGCCCGCCGCCAGATCGCCGCCTTCGACGAGGCGGTGGCCGCGGGGCAGGGCGTTGCGGTCGTGGATGGAAAGATCGTGGAGAACCTGCATATCGTGACGGCGAAGGCGGTGCTTGCCCGGGCCGAGGCGATCGCCGCGCTGCAAGCATAGGGGGAAACCATGTCGAATATCGTGCTCATCCTTGGCGTCGCCCTCTGGGCCGGCGCGCACTGGTTCAAGCGGATCGCGCCCGAGGCCCGCGCCGGACTTGGCGACCGCGGCAAGGGGATCGTGGCCGTTGCGCTGCTGATCTCGATCCTGCTGATGATCTTCGGCTACAAGATGGCCGATGGCGCGTTCTTCTGGGGCCGGCACCCGGCAACCGTGGGGATCAACAACCTGCTGATGGTCGTGGCGATCTACATGATGAGCCCGGCGCCGAAGAAGGGCCGCCTGCTGGCCGGGATGCGCCACCCGATGCTGACGGGCTTCGCGCTCTGGGCCGCGTCGCATATCCTGGTGAACGGCGACGTGCCGTCGCTGATCCTGTTCGGCGGGCTGCTGGCCTGGGCGCTGATCTCGATGGCGCTGATCAACCGGGCGGAGCCGGAGTGGGCGCCGCGCGCCCCCGGCCCGATCTCGAAGGACGCGATCTTCCTTGCCGCCAGCCTCGTCCTGACGGTGCTGATCGGCTGGGTCCACGGCTGGCTTGGCTATCCGGCCTTCGGGTGACGCGATGAAGCTTTATCGCCTGCTGACCGAGGAAGACGGTTCGGCCTTTTGCCACAAGGTCACCGCCGCGCTGAACAAGGGCTGGGAACTTCACGGTTCGCCCACCTATGCCTTCGACGCGGCGAAGGGCGTGATGCGCTGCGGGCAGGCGGTGGTGAAGGAGGTGGAGGGGGACTATGCGCCCGACCTGAAGCTGGGGGAGCAGTGATCCGGCGCGAGCAGGGTCGCCCGTAGCCCCCGACGTCGCGAGACAGGGAAAGGAACAAAGTGTTGAAAACCAACCCCGGCCGCTTCTTCGAGGATTACCGCTTGGGCGAGACCATCGCCCACGCCGTGCCGCGCACCGTGTCGGGCGGCGAGCGCGCGCTTTACCACGCGCTTTACCCGGCGCGCGGCGCGCTGTATTCGTCCGACGAGTTCGCGCGCGCCTGTGGCCTGCCCGCCGCACCGGTGGACGACCTGATCGCCTTCCATCTCGTCTTCGGCAAGACCGTGCCGGACATCAGCCTCAACGCCGTCGCCAACCTCGGCTATGCCGAAGGCCGCTGGCTTGCCCCGGTCTGGCCGGGTGACACGCTGACCTCGACCAGCGAGGTGATCGGGCTGAAGCAGAACTCGAACGGCAAGTCCGGTGTCGTCTGGGTGCGCACCACGGGCCGCAACCAGCGCGGGGATGCGGTGCTGAGCTACGTGCGCTGGGTGATGGTGCGCAAGCGCGACACGGCCGCCCCGGCGCCGGAGACGGTGGTGCCCGACCTCGCCGCGGCGGTCGCCCCCGGCGATCTGGTGATGCCGCCGGGACTCGACTTCACCGGCTACGATTTCACGCTGGCCGGCGAATCCCATGCCTGGGAGGATTACGCGGTGGGCGAAACCATCGATCACGTCGACGGCGTGACGGTGGAAGAGGCCGAGCACATGCTGGCCACGCGGCTGTGGCAGAACACCGCCAAGGTGCATTTCGACGCCACGTTCCGGGAAGACGGCAAGCGGCTGATCTACGGCGGCCATGTCATCAGCCTTGCCCGCGCGCTGTCGTTCAACGGGCTGGCGAACGCGCAGATGATTGTCGGACTCAATGCCGGCGCCCATGCCAACCCCTGTTTCGCGGGCGACACGGTCAGGGCCTGGTCGGAGGTGCTGGACAAGGCCGAAACCCCGGCGCCGGGCGTCGGCGCGTTGCGGCTGCGGCTGGTCGCGATGCGGGCAGGTGCGGAGGCCTTCGCGCTGAAGGACGCGGATGGCCGGTACCGGCCCGAGGTGCTGCTGGACCTCGACATCTGGGCCCTGGTTCCGCGACGGGGTTGAGCGGGCCAATTTGTGATCACGGCCCCGAAAGTCGTGATCACAAAATCGGTTTTTTCGCCTCACAAGCAGGGGGCACCGGCATTTTCGGCCACTGGCGGCGTGACTTGCCGGAAAAATGCGGTATGGAAGACGAAGCATTGATCCGCGCGGCCCGGCCGCACGGGACCGGAACGAAGGGAGCCGATGATGGCCGACGTGAACCGGGGCAACCGGCCCCTGTCCCCGCATCTGCAGATCTACCGCCCGCAGCTGACCTCGATCACCTCGATCCTGACACGGATTACCGGCAACGCGCTGATCGTCGCGGCGCTGCTGATCACCTGGTGGCTGCTTGCCGCGGCCTCGGGCGAGGCCTATTTCGCGCTGGTCGACGGGATCGTTCGGTCGTGGTTCGGCAAGCTGGTGTTCCTCGGCTCGATCTGGGCGGTCTGGTACCATTTCCTCGCCGGTCTTCGGCATCTGTACTACGACTCGGGCCGCGGGCTCGACATTCCCACGGCGGAAATGCTGGGCTGGGCCTGCATCGGCGGGTCGGTCGTGCTGACGCTGATCACCGTGATCATTCTCTGAGGGGGCAGGCGCATGGCATTCCTGACCGACCGCAAGCGCGCCGAGGGGCTTGGCTCCGCCAAGACGGGGACGGCGCATTTCTGGGGCATGCAGGTATCCTCCGCCGCGCTGGCGGTGCTGATCCCGATCTTCGTCTTCACCTTCGGCGCGATCCTGGGCGCCCCGCATGACGAGGTGGTGGCCTATTTCGCGCGGCCCTTCCCGGCGATCATCACCGCCCTCACGCTGGTCGTCGGGATGACGCATTTCAAGAACGGCGCGCAGGTGATGATCGAGGATTACGCGCATGGCGCGGCGCGCAAGTGGCTGATCATCGGCGTGATCTGCCTGAGCTACGCGGTGATGGCGACCGGGCTTTTCGCCCTGGTCAAGCTCGCGCTCTGAGACGAGGACGGCAAGATGGCAGCTTACGCCTGTGAAACGCATGATTATGACGTGGTGGTTGTCGGGGCCGGCGGTTCGGGCCTGCGCGCGACGCTGGGGATGGCCGAACAGGGGTTGCGCACCGCCTGCGTGACCAAGGTGTTCCCGACCCGCTCGCACACCGTCGCCGCGCAGGGCGGCATCGCGGCCAGCCTTGGCAACATGGGGCCCGACAGCTGGCAGTGGCACATGTACGACACCGTCAAGGGATCTGACTGGCTGGGCGATGCCGACGCGATGGAATACCTCGCCCGCGAGGCCCCGAAGGCGGTGTACGAGCTGGAGCATTACGGCGTGCCGTTCTCGCGCACCGAAGACGGCAAGATCTACCAGCGCCCGTTCGGCGGCCATACCACCGAATACGGCGAAGGCCCGCCGGTGCAGCGCACCTGTGCCGCCGCCGACCGGACCGGCCACGCGATCCTGCACACGCTTTACGGGCAGAGCCTGAAGCAGAAGGCGGAATTCTTCATCGAGTATTTCGCGCTCGACCTGATCGTCACCGATGGCGCCTGCACCGGCGTCGTGGCCTGGAAGCTGGACGACGGCACGATCCATGTGTTCAACGCCAAGATGGTGGTGCTGGCCACCGGCGGCTATGGCCGGGCCTATTTCAGCGCGACATCGGCCCATACCTGCACCGGCGACGGCGGCGGCATGGTGGCGCGCGCCGGCCTGCCCCTGCAGGACATGGAATTCGTGCAGTTCCATCCCACCGGGATCTACGGGTCCGGCTGCCTGATCACCGAGGGCGCGCGGGGCGAAGGCGGGTATCTGACCAATTCGGAAGGCGAGCGGTTCATGGAACGCTACGCGCCGACCTACAAGGATCTGGCCAGCCGCGACGTGGTCTCGCGCTGCATGACGATGGAAATCCGCGAGGGCCGCGGCGTCGGCGCCGAGGGTGACCATATCCACCTGCACCTCAACCACCTGCCGCCGGAAACGCTGGCCGAGCGACTGCCGGGGATTTCCGAAAGCGCCAAGATCTTCGCCGGCGTCGACGTGACGAAGGAACCGATCCCGGTTCTGCCGACCGTGCATTACAACATGGGCGGCATTCCCACGAACTACTGGGGCGAGGTGCTCAACCCCACGGCCGGCGATCCCGACGCGGTGTTCCCCGGCCTGATGGCGGTGGGCGAGGCCGGCTGCGCCAGCGTCCACGGCGCGAACCGGCTGGGATCGAACAGCCTGATCGACCTCGTGGTGTTCGGCCGCGCCGCGGCGATCCGCGCCGGCGCCGTCGTCGATGCCGACAGCGCGGTGCCGGCGACCAACAAGCCCGCGGTGGATGCGATCCTCGACCGGTTCGACCGGTTCCGCCACGCCGACGGCACGGTGCCCACCGCCGACCTGCGGCTGGAGATGCAAAGGACCATGCAGCAGGACGCGGCGGTGTTCCGCACCGACAGGACGCTGGCCGAGGGCATGGAGAAGATGATCGGGATCGCCGGCAAGATGGACGATCTGAAGGTCACCGACCGCTCGCTGGTCTGGAATTCCGACCTGATGGAGACGCTGGAACTGGCGAACCTGATGCCGAACGCGCTGACCACCATCGTTTCCGCCGAGGCCCGCAAGGAAAGCCGCGGCGCCCATGCACACGAGGATTACCCCGATCGCGACGACGCGACATGGCGCAAGCACACGCTGGCCTGGGTCGATGGCAAGGACGTGCGGCTGGATTACCGCGGCGTCCATGTCGATCCGCTGACGACAGCCGAAGACGGCGGGATCGACCTGAAGAAGATCGCGCCCAAGGCGCGGGTCTACTGATGCGGCGCCGGCGGGCCCTTGGGCTCGTCCTGCCGCTGGCCCTGGCGGCCTGCGGCCCGATACCCGTCGACCGGGCCGAGGATGTCTGTTTCGAGCAGATCGGGCCGGCGCCGGGCCTGCGCGGCACCGCGGCGATGGGGGTGGGCAGCGACGGGCTGCTGACCGATATCGACGTTGAATTCACCGCAAGCACACGTCAGGGCCGCGACCCGGCTGAGGTCTACGAGGCCTGCGTCTATCGAAAATCCGGGCAACTGCCCAGGCGGCCGCTTTACGACCGCCCCGACTGGAGGGGATGATCCATGGTTCAGCTCACGCTTCCGAAAAACAGCCGCATGCGCGTCGGCAAGACCTGGCCGAAGCCCGAGGGCGCGACCAACGTCCGCAAGTTCCAGATCTACCGCTGGAACCCCGACGATGGCGAGAACCCGCGGGTCGATACCTATTTCGTCGACATGGACAAGTGCGGCCCGATGGTTCTGGACGCGCTGATCAAGATCAAGAACGAGATCGACCCGACGCTGACCTTCCGCCGGTCGTGCCGCGAGGGGATCTGCGGTTCCTGCGCGATGAACATCGACGGGATCAACACGCTGGCCTGCATCTACGGGCTCGACGAGGTTCAGGGCGACGTGAAGATCTATCCCTTGCCGCACATGCCGGTGATCAAGGATCTGATCCCCGATCTCACGCATTTCTACGCCCAGCACGCCTCGATCATGCCCTGGCTGGAAACCGCGACGAACCGGCCCGAGAAGGAATGGCGCCAGTCGATCGAGGATCGCAAGAAGCTGGACGGGCTATACGAATGCGTGATGTGCGCGTCCTGCTCCACCGCCTGCCCCAGCTACTGGTGGAACGGCGACCGCTATCTTGGCCCGGCGGCGCTCCTGCATGCCTATCGCTGGATCATCGACAGCCGCGACGAGGCCACCGGCGAACGGCTGGACCAGCTGGAAGACCCGTTCAAGCTGTATCGCTGCCACACGATCATGAACTGCGCCAAGACCTGCCCGAAGGGACTGAACCCGGCCAAGGCGATCGCCGAGATCAAGAAGATGATGGTCGAGCGGGTGGTGTGAGGGGGCCGACGGCAACCCCCAGGAGTTGGGCCGCGGCACCGCCGCGGCCCTTTGCCATTCAGACGCCGGTCAGCAGAATCTCGACGGCCCGCAAGACCTCGTCTCCCTGATCCGCGACGCTTCCCGCCTTTCGCAAGGCAGCCCGGGGGACAGCGGCGATCAAGCGGGTGGCGAGGACAAGGTGCTGCCCATCGAACCGAACCACGGGGTTGAGCTGCGCGACGGCCGGATAGTCCTGCAAGAGCGGCATGACCACGACGGCAGGGTCGGGTGGCAACAGGTCGCTTTCCACCACCACCATCGCGACCCCCTTGAAGACGGCCACGTCGTAGCGGTTCAATCCCGCCACGCCGTGCCCCCCGGCGACAGCATGACTTCGGCCAGCGGATGTCCGTTC
>CAYUXM010000143.1:0-8054 GCA_964448765.1 uncultured Rhodobacterales bacterium | reverse complement strand
GGCGATGAAGGTCATCGTCGTGATGACCGATGGCGAGAACACCAATACCTACGCGCTGAAGCATCCCTACCGCAGCGGCGACTCGCCGCTGGTGGAAGGCGCCGACGGGCGCGATTACTACCACTACCCGGAACGGTCGGGCAGCTACGACTTCTACCGCACCTCGAACAACAGCTGGTACAAGCTGTCGCAGATCGGCGGTGACTTCGACGTGTACACCTGGCCCGAGGTCTGGGCCAAGCACACGGTCCGGTATTTCGACAATCGCTACGTCAGGGAGATCTTCGGCAACATCGGCTTCTACAACGCCGCGGTCCGCCGGACGAGCTACGGCGCCAAGGACAGCCAGCTTCTGGCCACCTGCACCGCGGCCAAGTCCCAGGGCGTCCTGGTCTTCGCGATCGGCTTCGAGGCGCCGTCGGCCGGCCAGTCGGTGATGCGGTCCTGCGCGACGTCGGATGCGTTCTACTACGATGCCCAGGGGCTTTCGATCGCCGACGCCTTCGCCGGCATCGCCTCGGCCATCAACGCGCTGAGGCTGACGCAATGATGCGGCTGTCGTCCCTGCTGCGGCGGTTTAGCCGCCAAGAGCGCGGCTCTTCCACGATCGAGTTCGTGATCTGGTTTCCGTTCTTCATCACGCTGGTCTGCTCCTCGATCGAATCGGGGCTGATGATGACCCGGCACGTGATGCTGGAACGCGGTGTCGACATCACCGTGCGGGGCCTGCGGCTGGGGGCCTGGACGGCGCCGACGCATAACGAGCTGAAGATCGCGATCTGCGACTCGGCGCTGATCATTCCCGGCTGTCTCAACTCCCTGTCGGTCGAGCTTCTGCCGGTTTCCACCGATACCTGGACGCTGCCGCCCGGCCCGGTCACCTGCACCGACCAGTCGATGCCGATCCAGCCGGTGACCCAGCTTGTTCCGGGCATCGCCAACGAGCTGATGCTGGTGCGGGTCTGTTCGAAGTTCTCGCCGTTCTTCCCGACCACCGGGCTGGGCATGAACCTTCCCAAGGACGGGGCCGGCAACTACGCGCTGGTCGCCGCCTCGGCCTTCGTCAACGAACCCTGAGGGGGCTGCGATGCGAGCGATCCGACATTTCCTGAAAGGCACCCGCGGTTCGATGACGGTCGAGGCGGCGCTGATCCTGCCGCTGCTGTTCTGGGCGCTGATCGCGACGCTGGTGTTCTTCGACGCGTTTCGCCAGCAGAACATCGCGATGAAGGCCTCCTACACGCTGTCCGACCTGATATCGCGCGAGACGGATACGCTCTCGCCCGACGATATCGACGGGCTGAACGGTGTCTTCGACTACCTGACCTTCTCCAACCACCCAAGCTGGATCCGCGTCACCTCGATCCGCTGGGACGCGACGGACGCGGAGTTCAAGGTGAACTGGTCGCACGCCACGAAGGACAACGACGCGCTGACCGATCTGACCTTGCAGGGCAAGGCGAACATCATCCCTGCGATGGCGGTGGGCGACAGTGTCGTGCTGGTCGAGACCTACATGATCTACGAACCGCCGTTCCGCGTCGGCCTCGACGCCAACTGGACGGTCAATGCCGTGGTCACCCGGCCGCGATTCGCCAGCCAGGTCGTCTTCGACCCGCTGAGCTGACGCCGGGTGCCGGCGCCCCGATCGTCGCGACCATTGCCGGATCGGCCCAGGCCGCGACCGCGCGTCCAACGGCATCGCCCGTTCGATCGGCACCGGGCTGATGGAACTGGTGTCGGGTTCGGTCACCGGGCCGGGCCGCGGCACCGCCGTGGGGCAGTGGACCCGGGTGACGGCGCGGTTCGACGTCACGCGGGCCGGGGCTTGCCCCGGCCCGTTCGCGTTCTGCAGCGTCAGTCGCCGGCCAGCGCCCGCGCCGCGGCGGCGGTGCCCGGCCCGACCACCGCGTCCAGCGGGCCGAGGTAGAGGCCGCGGTCCTGCAGGATCTGCTGGAACGCCAGCGCGGTCTGCCGGTCCCACCAGTAGGCCGCGCCGCGGCGCAGTTCCTCGAAGGCGACCTTGCCGCTTTCCATCGCCGCCACGTAAAGATCGGCCGCGCGCGCCGGATCGTAGGCCACGCCCTGCCCGGTCTCGTGCAGCACGCCCAGCGCGGCGACGGCGGCCGGATCGCCGGCCTCGGCCGCCATCCCGATGAGCCGGGCGCGGCTTTCGGGATCGGTGCCGATCCCGGCGGCGGCATCGTCGTAGAGCGCGGCAAGCTCCAGCGCGGCGGTGGTGTTGCCGGCCTCGGCCGCGCGGCCCAGCAGGTCGGCCGCGCGCGGCGGATCGGGGATGCCCAGCGCCGGGTTGGCGCCGCCCGGCACACCCTCGCCGGTCAGGTAGACCTGCGCCAGCCGGTACTGCGCGAAATGGTAGCCCGCATCGGCGGCCTGTTGCAAAAGCCGCACCATCTCGCCGGTGTCGCGCGGCACGCCGCGCCCGATCCGGTGCAGAAGCGCGAGCGTCGTCTGCGCGGCCGGGTCGTCCAGACCGGCGGCGGTGCGATAGTGCCCGGCGGCGGCCTGCGCATCCTCCGCGACCGGTGGCAGGCCGAAATTGGCCATGTCGCCCAGCCGGGTTTCCGCCGCCGCAAGCCCGAGCGCGGCGGCCCGTTTCAGCAGCGCGAAGGCGCGGTCGCCGTCGCGCGACAGTTGCGCGATGGTGGCGGCGTGGAACAGCGCTTCGGCGTTCTGGCTGGCCTCGGCCGCCCGGCAATCGGCCTGCGCGGCGACCAGGCGTTCGCGCGCCGCGCGCGCCGCCTCGGCGCTGACCGGCACACCGGCGCTGGCCGGGCCGGCGGTCTCGACGCAGCGGCGGGCCGAATCGGCGGGGTCGGCACGGGTTTCGGCGGCGACGAACAGGGCAAGGGCCAGGGCGGCCGGGGCGGTCAATCTGGTCATGCGAATCCTTTCCTGCCGTGGCGCTTGCGGCGGACGGCCGTGGCCATTGCAACCTGTGTGGGTAAATTCTGCAATAATCTCATGAACCTGTGGGGAAATCTCGCGATGAACTGCCGAAAAGGGCAGGCCGGCGGTTCTCCGCCCAAATGCAGGCCCGGGGGCGTGCCGCGGCGTCGTGCGTGTTGTTCTGCGCCGGCCGCGTGTCTAGACCGGATCATCATGACGCTACGCAAGACCCATGTTCGGACCCCCGTCGGCGGCCTCGCCTCCGCCCGCGGAGTGCTGCTTGCCGGCGGCGCGCTGGCGCTGTGCGGCGCGGCGGTGATCGCCCGGACCGTGGTGAGCGCGCCGCAGCCCGCGCCGACGCCGCCCGCGGTCGTGCCGGTCGCCATCGATCTTGCCGCCGCGCGGGCGCCGGAAACCGCGCTGGTGCTGGTGCCGGCCCCGGCCGGGACGGCCGCGCCATTGGCCGCCGCCGCCGCCGACCGGCGCGATCCGCTCGATATCGATCTGGCCGAGGTCGCGCGGCTGACGCGCGCGCGCGCGGCGCAGGCCGCCGGGCCCGCCCGCGTGGTCCGCAACGTCACGGCCGCCGTGCCGGCCGCGCCGCGGCCGCTGGCGCCGGCACCCGGCCCGCGCCTTGACGCGCCGCTGGCCCTGGCCGCGCTGCCCGCCCCCGATGCCGCCCCGCCCGCGATGCGCGCGGCGCCGGTCCCGGATTTCCTGGCCGACCGGCCCCTGCGCAGCGCGGCCGCGCCCGCCGCCGCGGATCGGCCGAGCGCGACGATCGGCGCCGCGCCGCGCGACCCGGTGCTGCCGGCGCTGGCCGAAGCCGCGCCGCCGCGCCGGCCCGCCGCCGATCCGGCCGGGATCGTTCTCGCGACCTCGCCGGTGCCGCAGCCGCGACCCGACCGGGTGGAGCGTGTCGCGCGCCGCGCCGTCGTGGCCGCGCCGCCGCAGGCCGAAACCGTGCTGGCCGCCGCGCCGGCGCCGGCCCCGGCGGCGGAACCGGCGCTGGGGCCGCGGGTGGCCGAGTCCCGGCTGTGCCGCAAATCGCTGGCCCGCGCGATGCCGTCGCGGCGGCCGGGCGCGGCCGAGGGCACGGCGTTCTTCGCGGCGCTGGGCGGCCTGTCGGGCACCGGGCGCGACGCGCGCATCGTCGCGGAACTGGCGCGCGGCAACATGCCCTCGGACCTGCGCGGCCTGCGCCCGGTCCGGCTGGCCGGCACCGATGCCGCCGGCCAGCCCGCCGAGATCGTGATCTGCGTGACGCCGGATTACCTCGCGCTGGGGTCGGATCGCGACCATGTCCGGGTGCCGCTGGGCCTGCCCGCGGCGCGGCAGATCGCGGCGCGGTTCGACATGGCGCTGCCGACGCCGCGGATGGTGGATGCGATCTGGGCGCAATCCGACGTGCGGCTGTCGCCGGCGCCGATGCCGCCGGGCCCGCAGATGTCCTCGACCGATTACTTCCTGCGCCACAACGCCACGATCGAGGGCCAGTTGGGCCGCGCCGGCGGGCTGGTGTCGGGCCACAAGAAGGACGTGGTGATCGCCAGCCGGATGCAGAACGCGCCGGGCCGGGTGGCGATCTACGGCTGGCACCGCAACTCCGGCGCGCCGATCCAGCCGGTCAGCACGGTGCATGGCGCGACCTATTCGGATTACAGCCACGGCATCCGGCTGGTGGCGCGCACCGCCTATGTCAACGGCCGGCCCGCCGATCTCGACGATCTGTTGACCACCGCGCGCTACGCCCGGATCCTGAACCCGGACGGGCCGCTGCCGGCGCCGGTGATCCGCGTCGCCTCGCGCTGAGCGGCGCGGCCGCGCCGGCCTATTTCACATCGACGAAGCAGCGAAAGCCGAGGTGGTAATTGGCGTGGCTGGCCGGCGACATCACCCGCGTGCCGTGCCAGAACGGCGCCCGCCAGCGTGCCCATTCCTCGTGCGCGCGCACCTTGTCCCAGATGAACCAGCTGCCCTTCATCTCGGTCACGCCCAGCGTTCTCGACCCGCGGCTGGCCATCTGGTCGGGCGCCAGCGGCAGGTTCATGTGCTCGGCCGCGTTGCCCTCGAGGTCGTAGACGCCCAGCGCGCTCTTGCAGTTCGGGAAACTGCCGGTCGGATAGGTGTTCGATCCGCAGCCGGTCCAGCTGCCGCCGTTGCAGCCGGGGCTTTTCGAACTGTTCTGCGCGCAGATGCCGCGCCGCCATTGCGGCCCGTAGGTCCAGCTGCGGCTGGGGCCCCATTTCGCGTTGTGGGCCTGCCGCATCCGGTTCACCGCGCCCGACATGCCCGCGCCCTGCGCGAGGTCGAAGCGGTAATCGGGTTCCAGCAGCGCGCCGGCGGCCGCGCCCTCCCATTCATGCGCATCGCCCATACGCTTGCCCTCGGCCGCGCAAAGCTGTGCGGCCTCGTTCGCCTTGACCCAGACCACCGGGTAGGCCAGCGGGATGTTCGGGTATTCGAACATGTCCACGCAGACCTTCGCATCCTCGGGCCGCTCGGTCGCCGGATCGTAGAGCGGGGCCATGTAGGGCCGGCCGCAGATCCGTTCGAACTGCCGGTTGCGGTAGTGGCGTTCGGGCGGCGCGGGCAGGCGGGCGCGCGCCTCGTCCCGCGTCATCGCGTAGCGCGTGACCGACGGGTTGCCCTGGCCCATGACCCGGCTTTGCGCGAAGATTTCCCGCACCCGCTTGATCTGGGCGTTGGTCACGCCGCGTTCCTGCTGCATCTGCCGGAACATCCGCTCGTTGTTCTCGGCCAGGGTCTGCGCGGCGGAGGGGGTGGCGAGGGCGAGGATCAGGCCGAGAATGGCAAGGCCGCGCATCGGGTCACTCCTTTCTGAGCAGGTAGAAGAAATCGCGGTTGTCGGCAAAGCCGACGAAGCGCGGAATCCGCTCGCCGCCGCGCCCGGACGGGTCGGAGGCGGCCATGTAGTTCGACAGGTGCAGGGGTTCGATCCCGTCGCCCGCCGGCCGCGGCCGGTAGACGGCCAGATAGGTCAGTTCCGGCGAGTTCATGTCGAGCAGCATCGCGTAGTCGCACTCGTAGGCCTGGAAGGTGCGGGCCATGGCCGAGGGCGTCGCGGCCGAGAAATAGGCGTAGATCAGGAACTGCCGGCCGCCGGTCTCGCGCAGGCAGGCGCCGGCGCGCAGTGTGCGCAGCTGCGCCTCGGCCGAGCCCGACCAGTTGCCGCCGCCCCAGCTTGTCACCCGCTCGCCGGGCACGACGAGGCCGGTCTGCGGGTCGCGCGCGACCAGCGGCACGCCGTTCTGCCGGGCGAAGGCGAGGTTCGGGATCGTCGGCGTGTCGGCCTCGGTCCAGGTCTTCATGTCGATCTCGCCGTCCAGCGTGACGGTCACGGTGGCAAGGTTCGGCTGCAGCCGGCTGAAGGTGACGCCGTTCGCCAGCATCCCGTAGTGGTGGCCACGGTTGAAGGTCGCGTAATCGCCGAAGCGGAAGGCGCCATGGTCGCGCTTGAACCCGCCGGCGAAGGCCGCGGCCACGCGCGCGGTCAGCGCCGGGCTGAGCATGCCGGTGCGCACCAGCGGCGCGGAGCGGTCGAACCCGTCGGGCCCCGGCAGCCGCCAGTCCTCGCCCGAGCGCTGCGGGCGCGACGACCAGCCCAGCGTCGGGTGGTCGGTGCCGAGCTCGTAGCCCAGTTCGAACCGGTCGAGATCGAAGGCGACGAGGTAGACATCGGCGTTGCTTTCCACCCCGTCGAGCCAGTTCACCGCGCGGTCGCCCAGCAGATCGGCATCGATCATGCCCGGTTGCATGGCGGAGGCGAAGACGCCCTCGGCCTCTTCCACCGCGTACCAGCTGCCGGCCTCCATCCCGCCCTCGGCGCCGATCAGCGGCAGGCCCATCGAGGTGCGCATCACCGGCCGCCGGTCCAGCCGGGCCCGGCCAAGGCTGGCCACCACCTCGCCCACCGGCGCGTCCTGCGCGGTGAAGGCGCTTTCGAGGAAGGCATCCTCGTAGAAGCTGCCCTTGATCAGGTTCACCAGGCTGTCGCCGAAGATCACGTTCTGGCGCAGGAAGTCGGACACCGCCTCGCGGTTGGTGCGGTTCCCGGCGACGGCGTTGCGCAGGTAAAGCTTCTGGCCGCAGACCGGGGCGAAGGGCAGGCCGCTGCGCGCGGCGGTTTCCATCTCGCTCTGCCCGCCGGTCTCGTCCCAGGGCCGGCAGGTCGTGGCTTCGCCGCCGCCCTCGATGATCAGGCCGGGCGCGTCGCCGGGTTCCAGCCGTACGCGCCAGCGATCGGGATCGGCGTTTTCCAGGTGCCACTGGTCGGCCGGCGTCCAGCTGCCCTCGGGCGGCGTCCGTTCGAGCAGGTACCAGGTGTTGACGGCGGGATGCAGCGCGGTCAGCCGCAGGGTGCTGCCGTCGGCCGCCGTCGCGCTTTCGCTGCGTCGCATCGGGGCGAGTTCGACCACGCTGTCGACGGCGGAGGCGGCGTAACGGTCCCACTGGCCCGCCGGCGGCAGGCGCACCGGGGCTTCGGTTCCCGCCGCCGCGACCGGAAGGATCGCGAGGGCCGTGACTGCAATGGCCGCTGTTACACCGGCGCTCAGGCGCTTCCGCTCTGGCCGCATGTCAATCTCCACCCCGGAAAAGATTCTTCGAACGTCATGACTTAATCGTGCGCCACCAACTGACGCAACTGCCGAGGCGGAGGTTAGACAGAGTCCGGTTAACCGGGTCTCACCGGTCGAAAGGTTGCCGCTGTCGGGCCCGCAGACGGGCGAGGCCCACCGCCTCGGCCGGGGTCACGGCGCGGAACCGCACGATCTCGTGCGGGCGCAATTGCACGAATCCGTCAAGATGGGCGGAGACGATGGTGGCGATCTTCGGGTAGCCCCCGGTGGTCTGGTGATCGGCCAGCAGCACCGCCGGAACGCCGTCTCCGGCGACCTGGATGGAGCCGCGCAGGATCGGTTCGGAGGGGATGGACAGGGCGCCCTCGGGCACAAGTTGTGGCCCGCGCAGCCGTACCCCCATTCTGTCGTATGCATCCGTCAGGCGGTAGGGCGCGCCGGTGAGCGCCGCGATCGCCTCGCCGGCGAAGAACCGGTCCTGCGGGCCCAGCACCACGGCAACCTCGTGGCGCGGCCGCGCGGTGACCGGGCAGGGCAGCGCGC
>CAYUXM010000142.1:0-8060 GCA_964448765.1 uncultured Rhodobacterales bacterium | reverse complement strand
ATGGCATCCTGATCACCTGGGCGGTGATCACCGAGGGCGGCGTGCAGGTGAACCGTGCCGGAGAGCGGTTCTGGAACGAAGCGCAGGGCTATTCCGAGGCCGCGCGCGCGGTGCTGGGTCAACCGGGCGGCGAGGCCTTCGCGATCTTCGACGCGCGGATCGCCGGCGTGGCCCGGCAGTTCGAGGATTTCAAGCGCGCCGAGGCCGCCGGCGCGATCCGCCGCGCCGACACGGTCGCGGAACTGGCGGAGGCGCTGGGCCTGCCGGGCGCGGCATTGGAAAAGACCCTCGCCGCGATCCCGCAGGACGGCACCGACGGGTTCGGCCGCCGCTTCGGGCCCGTGGCGCTCGCGCCGCCCTATTGCGGGGTGCGGGTGACCGGGGCGCTGTTTCACACCCAGGGCGGGCTGCGGGTGGACGGCGAGGGCCGGGTGCTGGATGCCGACGGCACCGCCTTTCCCAACCTGTTCGCCGGTGGCGGCGCGGCCTGCGGCGTGTCGGGGCGCGGCGACAGCGGCTATCTGTCGGGCAACGGGCTGCTGGCGGCGGTGGTGCTGGGCCGGATTTGCGGCATGGCCGGGCCGCCGGGCTGACGCCGCCGGCGCGGGCCCGGTCAGACCCGCGGCGCGACCGGGCCGAAACCGAACCGCCGGCCGTGGGTCAGCACCTCGATGTCGTCGACCTCGAACGAGCCTTCCAGATCGCCGAAGATCGAGAACGCGATCTCGAACGGCACCACGCCCGAGCGGGTTTCGTGCACGGTGCCCACCGGGATCGAGGCCGCGCCGGAATTGACCTGGAAATCGAACCGGCAGGTGACGTCGAGCGTCACCTCGATCCCGGTGGTGAAATCGACGCGGTCCTCGCCCTTGTCGCGGCCGACCAGCGTGAAGGCCGGCGGATCGGGAAAGGCGAAGTCCTTGAACGCGATGGTTTCCACCTCGCAGCGGAACGGCACCTGCGCGCCGGCGTCGATCGCGATCTCCATCGTCTTCACGAACGCCGCGAGTTCCTGGCCGATCTCGCCGATCAGTTCGTTGGTCTTGCCGTCCTGCACCTGCACGGCGAAAACCGCGGCATCGAATTGCGCGCGGCTTTGGAACCGGGCCATCGCCTCGTCGAGCCGGGGTTCGCAGACCAGCCAGTCGGAGGCGTCGCAATAGTCGATCCAGTCGCGATCCTGCGAGACCACCAGAAGGGTCGATTCGCAGGATTCCGCGAAGGCGTCGAGCGCGTGCAGCGCGATCGCGTCGGGCAGCCGGTTGCGCTGCGACCGGCCGGCGGCGAAGGGCGGCTTGCGGTCGAGGTAGTCCGACAGCAGCACGCCGGAGGACACCAGTTCACCCGCGTTCACCACCGTGCAGCCGGTCTCGCGCATGAAGTCCTCGAACCGGCGCGCCGCACAGGCCTCGGGCGTTTCCGATCCGACGGTTTCCGATTGCAGGCTGTCGTAATCGTCCGTGCCGATGTTGCGGGCGTTCTTGAGGCCGCGCGCGGCGCTGGTGAACACCTGGTCGGCATCGGCGATCTGCGCAGCCATGCGCTCCTTGACGTCGTCGACGACGACATCGGCGAGCACCAGGCTGACGTTCGATTCGCGGAACTGCCGCAGTCGCGCCAGAAGCCCGGCCTCCAGCGCAAAGCCGTGCCGGGCGAAGACCTCGGCATCGATCGACAGCGCGGCCAACTCGCCGTGGACCACGGCCTCTTCGACCTGGGAGGGCGTCATTCTTGGCATGTCACCGTCCGATCGTCATCGTCCTAGCGACGGTGCCGGGCCGCGGGAAGGGCGCTGCGCATCTCACACCCCCCTGAAGGCCCTGTTGCAGCCCTTGGCCGTCCTCGGCTTCGAAACATAGGCATCCGCGCCGCAGGTCTCGCAGGTCCACTTGGCGAAATTGGCGTCCTGCCCGACACGGTGCCACCGGCATCGGCCGCCGGCCCGGCGCCGCGAGACGATGGACGCGATCAGCGACCCGATGAAGGAGACGACCAGAAGGAGGGCAAGGCCGATGCGCCATTCCTCCGCCATAATCCACGTGATCGTCGTGTCGATCAAACCGCCGAAGCTTTGTTCCATAATGTCGATCCCCAAGGCCCGAAATTGAAATGACAGGGGCGGCGACGAAAGTGCCATCAAGCCGCGCGAGACGGAACCCCAAAGTGAACGCTTTTCCTGCGGCCTGTCAGCCGGGCCGGAGCGAGCGGCGGCGGCAGCCGGATCGGCACGGCTCGACGCTGGCCGCCGGGCCGGCTAGTCTGCCCGCGACGACGGGGAGGCGGGAATGAAACGGTCGCGCATCAACGAGATCATCGCCGAGGCCGACGAGATGATCCGCCGCCACGGTTTTGCCCTGCCGCCCTTCGCATTCTGGACGCCGGAGGAGTTTCGCGCGCGGCGGCGCGCGGCGGCGCATGTGATCGAGGCGCGCTGCGGCTGGGACATCACCGATTACGGCGCCGGCCGGTTCGACGAGATGGGGCTGTTCCTGTTCACCCTGCGCAACGGGCTTCTGGCCGATCTGAAGCGCGGCGGCGGCATGTGCTATGCCGAGAAGCTGCTGATCTCGCGTCAGGATCAACTCAGCCCGATGCACACGCATGTCCTCAAGGCCGAGGACATCATCAACCGCGGCGGCGCGACTCTGGTGGTGGAGCTTTACGGCTCCGACGACCGCGGCGGCTTTGCCGGCGATCGCGGCGGCACGGTCTGGTGCGACGGCATCCGCCGCGACTTCGGCCCCGGCGACAAGCTGCGGCTTGCCCCCGGCGAAAGCGTGACGCTGCGTCCCGGCGACTGGCATGCGTTCTGGGGCGAGGGCGGCGACGTGCTGATCGGCGAGGTCTCGACGGTCAACGACGACGAGACCGACAACATCTTCCGCGACCCGATCGGGCGGTTCGCTCAGGTCGAGGAGGATGCCGCGCCCCGGCACCTGCTGGTCAGCGACTATTCCGCCTGGCTGGGCTGAGCGGTCGCCGCCGGCCGGCCGGTCCGGGCGCGCGGGGTCAGCCCTCGGCCTGCGTACCGCGCAGCCGGTGGCCCTCGGGGTCGAAGGGCGGGCGGTCGAGCACGCGGGCGGTGTGGTCGCGCCCGAGGATCGCGACATGCACGGTGTCGCCGGGCCCGGCCCGGCCTGCCCCGAGATAGGCGATGGCGAGGGACTTGCCGACGCTGTAGCCGTAGCCGCCCGACGACACCTGCCCCAGCGGCGTGCCGTCGGGCAGGAACACCGGCTCGCCGCCCGTCGCGTCGGCCGCGACCGCGTCGATCTCCAGCATCGTCATCACCTCGCGCGGGGCTTCGTGGCGGATCGCCTCCCACCCGGCCCTGTTGAGAAAGTCCTTGTCGTCGTGCACCAGGCCCGCCAGCCCGCTTTCCTGCGGCCAGTATTCCGGGCTGTAGTCGCGGCCCCAGGATCCGTAGCCCTTTTCCACCCGCAGCGACATCAGCGCCCGGCTGCCGACCGGGCCTGCGCCGCACTCCCTTCCCGCCTCCACGAGCGCGGCATAGAGCGCGGGCTGGTCGGCTTCGGCGCAATGCAATTCCCAGCCCAGGTCGCCGGTGAAGCTGACCCGCAGCGCCACGCAATCGATGCCGGCCACGGCGATCCGGGCGGAGCGGAAGAACGGGAAGGCGGCGTTCGACAGGTCGGCATTGGTCAGCCGCGCCAGCAGGTCGCGCGCCCGCGGCCCGGCGACGTTGAAACCGCAGACCGCCTCGGTCAGGCTGTCGAAGCCGGTGCCCGCGGGCAGCGGCACCTGCCGGAAGAAGCGCTGGTGGAACCGCTCGGCCATGCCCGAACCGATGATCCAGAATTCCTCTTCCGCCAGCCGGGTGACGGTGAAATCGCCCGCCACGCCGCCGCGCTTGCCGATCAGCGGCGTCAGGCAGGACCGGCCCGGCCGGGTCGGCATCCGGTTGGCGAAGACGGCGTTCAGCCAGTCCTCCGCCCCCGGTCCGGCGACGCGATACTTGGCGAAGTTCGAGATGTCGACGATCCCGGCGCGGTCGCGCAGCATCCGCGCCTCGCGGCCGACGCTGTCCCACCACGGCTGGCGGATGAAGCCGGCGCTGTCGGGCACCCCGGCATCGAAATAGAGCGGATGCTCCCAGCCGTAGTTCAGCCCGAAGACCGCGCCCAGCGCCTCTTGCGCCGCATGGGCCGGGCGGGTGCGCACCGGCCGGCCGGCCGCGCGTTCCTCGCCGGGGAAGTGGATCTTGAAGCGGTGGGCATACTGGTCCGCGACCCGCGCCTTCGTGAAGGCGCGCCCGGCCCAGGCGCCGTAGCGCGCCATGTCCCAGCCGAAGAGGTCGAGGCTTGGTTCGCCCTCGACCATCCATTCGGCGGCGAGCCTGCCCAGACCGCCGTTTTGCGAGAATCCGGGGATGATCCCACAGCAGCAGAAATAGCCCGTCAGTTCCGGCACCGGCCCGAACAGCGCCGAGGCATCGGGCGACCAGATCATCGGGCCGTTGATCACCCGCTTGATCCCGGCCGCGCCCACCGCCGGCACCCGGTCGATCGCGCGCAGCATGTTCGGCTCGATCCGCTCCAGGTCGTCGGCGAACAACTCGTGGCCGAAATCCGGCGGGGTGCCGGTTTCGGCCCAGAACCGCATGTCGCGCTCGTAGGCGCCGACCAGCAGGCCCAGCCCCTCCTGCCTGAGGTAATACTCGCCGTCGCGGTCGGCGACCGAGGGCAGGCGGCGGCCGGCGGTGGCGATCTCGGGGATCGTCTCGGTGACGAAATACTGGTGCTCGGTCGGGATCAGCGGCAGGTCGACCCCGGCCATCGCGGCGACCTCGCGGGCCCAGAGGCCGGCGGCGTTGATCACCCACGGGGTGCGGATATCGCCCTTGTCGGTGCGCACGATCCAGCTGCCGTCGGGCTGCGCCTCGGTCCCGGTGACGGGGGTGAAGCGGTGAATCTCGGCCCCGCGCTGGCGCGCGCCCAGCGCATAGGCATTGGTCACGCCCGAGGGATCGACATTGCCGCCGTCGGGCTCATACATGATGCAGCGGATGCCGGTGAAATCGACGAGCGGGTGCAGCCGCTCCGCCTCGTCCCGGCCGACCTCGTGGAACTCCATCCCGTAGCGCCGCGCCTTGGCTTCCTGCAGCCGCAACTGGTGTTCGCGCGCCTCGGTCTGGGCGAGGTAGAGGCTGCCGGGCTGGAAGACGCCGCAGCTTTGCCCCGTCTCGGCCTCCAGTTCCCGGTAAAGCCGCATCGTGTAGTGCTGCAGCCGGCTGATGTTGGTGACGTCGTGCAGGCCGTGGATGTTGGCGGCCGCGTGCCAGGTGGAGCCGGAGGTCAGTTCCGACCGTTCCAGCAGCACCACCTCGGTCCAGCCGAGCCTGGCGAGATGGTAAAGGATCGAACAGCCGACGACGCCGCCGCCGATCACAACCGCCTGGGCATGGGTTCGCATCCCTTGATCCTTTCCGTTCCGGGCGCGGATCGGCTGGCCTGATCGCGTTCCCCGGTGTCGCGTTCCCGGTCACACTAGATCGGGCCGTGGCGCGCGAAAGCGAGGAATCCGACATCGTGGCATGAATATCCGGCCGTCATGCGCGGTCGCGCGGCGCAGGATGCCGCAGGCCGGGGCCACCCGTGACGATACGCCGCCGCCGCGATCCCGGTCCGCGCGGTGGATTGCGCCGCCGGGCGCGGGACCGGCGAAACCCGCAATCTCGATCAAATCCTTCGACGTCGTGCGGATTTCTTCAGCTTCCCGCCATCTTTCGGCCACGTTGCGACCGGCTTTGTGTCCGCAGGTACCAGTTGCGGGGCCGGCCGGCGGATCCGGCCCCCGTCGTTGCGCATTGGGGATCAGTCTTGAGAAATTCGGCGCATATGGAAACCGTTGAGCTTGCCAACGCGTTCGGGGATGAATTGCCGCCCGGCACCAAGCTGTGCCGGGGCCAGTACACGATCGAGCGCTACCTCAATTCTGGGGGGTTCGGCATCACCTACCTGGCCCGCGACAGCCTGGGCCGGAAGGTGGTGATCAAGGAATGCTTTCCCGGCGCGATGTGCTGCCGCACCGACGAGACGGTGCGGCTGCGCTCGCGCGGGAGCGAGCCGGAATTCGGCAAGATCCTCGAACTGTTCGAAAAGGAGGCCCGCGCGCTTTCGGAACTCAGCCATCCCTACATCGTCGGGGTGCACCAGATCTTCCACGACAACGGCACCGCCTACATGGCGATCGACTTCGTGCCCGGCCGCGACCTGCTGCAGGTGATCGAGGAGGAACCAGACCGTCTGGGCCCCGAGGAGATCAAGCAGGTGCTGATCAAGGTGCTGGACGCGGTCAGCTACATGCACGATCACGACATCCTGCACCGCGACATCTCGCCCGACAACATCCTGCTGGAAGCCGACAACACGCCGGTGCTGATCGATTTCGGCGCCGCACGGGAAAGCGCCACGCGGGTCAGCCGCGTGCTGTCGAAGATCCTGACGGTGAAGGACGGCTATTCGCCGCAGGAATTCTACCTCGCCGGCAGCGACCAGCAGTGTTCCTCCGATCTCTACGCGCTGGCGGCGACCTTCTATCACCTCGTTTCGGGCAGCCCGCCGCCCAGCAGCAACCTTCGGATGTCGGCGGCGGCGAAGAACACCAAGGATCCGCTGGAGCCCCTGGCGCTCGATACGCCGGGCTACGACCGCTACTTCATCGACGCGATCAACAAGTGCCTGAGCATCTTTCCCGGCGAGCGGCTGCAAAGCGCGCGGGAATGGCGCGACCTGATCGATGTCGAGCGCCGCCGCCGGGTGCTGATGGAAAAGGCCAAGTGCGACAAGGCGATGGAACAGCGGGTCGCGCGGCTGGTGCGCGAGGTGCAGCAGGAACTGTCGACCGGGGGTGCCGCCGCGCCGGAGCGGCAGGCGCGCAGGTCCGCGCCCGCGCTGCCGTCGGGCCGGCGCGTCCGGCCGCGGGTGCCGGCCGCCGAAGACAGTACCTGGGATATCCTGCGCGAACCGGTGCCGGAGCCCGCCGATACCGTCGAAGCCTCTGGCGAGGCGGCGATGGGCGAGGGTCATGACGCCGGCGGGCCCGCCGGGCGCGCGACCGCGGGCGCGGGCCCGCTGCGGCGTCTGCTTGGCGGCACCTTGCAGATCTTCCAGGTCCGTCCCGGCCGCACGACGGTTCTGACGAACGAGGAAGGCCCATGATCCAGTTCAGAAACCTCATCGCCCGCAAGCGCCCGCGATCGGCCGGCCCCGCGGCGCCGGACGGGTCCGCGCCCGTGACCGGCCCGGCCGAACCCGCCGGTGCCGCCGCGGCGCCGGTGACCGAGCCGTTGCCGATGCCCGAACCCTTCGTGGCGCAGTCGCGTCCCGTGGTCCTGCCCGACACCGCGGCCGAGGGCGCTGCGGCCCCCGTATCGCAGGCGGCGGCGCCCGGTCTTCCCGATGCTCCGCCCGGCACGGGCGCGGGCGCCCCTCTGCCCGGTGACGAAGCCGGTTGCGTGCCGAACCGCCAGGAACTGGCCGGCGTCCGGCTGCGGCAGGCCGGGCCCCCCGCGATGCCGGCCGCGGCGCGGGCCAACATCTGGGATATCGACCCGGCCGACGGCGACGACGACGCGCCGGCGGAGCCGCCGGCCGACGCCGCGCCTTCCCGCGACCCGCGGCCCGATCCGGCCCCCGAGATCCCTGCCGCGCCGGTCGCGGAGGTCCATGCCGAACCCGCCCGCCGGCGCCGCGCGGCCGAGCCCGCGGCCGCATCCGTCGCGGCAAGGGCCGCGCCGACCGGCCGGGTCAAGACCCGGATCCTGGGCTTTCATGCCGCCGAGGTCGAACCGGCGCCGCTGGACGGGCCGCGGGCGGCGCCGGCCGAGGCTGCGCTGTTTCCCGCCGGCTGGATCGTCGTCGTCGAGGGGCCGGGGCGCGGCCATGCCTTCGCCGTCGCCGCCGGGGTTTCGACCATCGGCCGCGGCGAGGATCAGACGATCCGGCTTGATTTCGGCGATCGCAGCATCTCGCGCGAGAACCATGCCTCGATCGCCTATGACGAGGAACAGAACCGTTTCTTCATCGGTCATGGCGGAA
>CAYUXM010000141.1:0-8168 GCA_964448765.1 uncultured Rhodobacterales bacterium | reverse complement strand
GGATCTACCAGATCCCGCTGGTCGACGTGCCCAACCCGAACGGTCTGATCGCGCTGAACAACCAGACCTACCAGGTGTCGCCGGATTCGGGCTCGTTCTTCCTGTGGGATGCCGGCGACGGGCCCACGGGCGCCGTGGTGGGCTATGCCCGCGAAGGCTCCACCACCGATGTGGCGGCGGAACTGACCGCGCTGATCCAGACCCAGCGCGCCTATTCGTCGAACGCCAAGGTGATCCAGACCGTCGACGAGATGCTGCAGGAAACCACCAACATCAAGCGGTGATCCGGGCGCCTTGCCGCCGCCCGACATGCCAGAGGCTGATCGATGAGCATCACGTCCACCATGAACAACGCCCTGTCCGGCCTCACGGCCGTGTCGCGACAGGCGGACGTGGTTTCGCAAAACGTCTCGAACGCGATGACCGAGGGATACGCGCGGCGACAGGTGAACCTGTCGTCGCAAACCGTCGGTGGCGACGGATCGGGGGTGAAGGTCGACAGCGTCACCCGCAACGTCAACAAGGTCGTGCTGGCCGACCGGCGGCTGGCCGATGCCGAAAGCGGCAATGCCGGGCTGAAGGCGGACCTTTACCAGCAGATCGAGCAGACGCTGGGCACGCCGGAGGATCCCGGCTCGCTGTCGTCGCGGATCGCGGCGCTGGAGGCGTCGCTGGTCGAGGCGGCCAGCCGGCCCGACAGCGAGACGCGGCTGCAGAACGTCGTATCCTCGGCGGATGATCTGGCGACCAAGCTCAACGAGGTGACGCGGGTCATCCAGGGCGCGCGCACCGACGCCGACCAGAAGATCGGCCAGCAGGTCGAGCAGCTCAACGAGTATCTTTCCGGCGTCGACCGTCTGAATGCCGAGATCCTCGCGGCCCGGTCCTCGGGGCGTGACGCGAACGGGCTGATGGACGAACGCCAGCGGATGGTCGACCGGATCGCCGAGATCGTGCCGGTGCGCGAGGTCGCGCGCCAGAACGACCAGGTGGCGCTGTTCACCACCGGCGGCGCGATCCTTCTGGAGGGCAACCCGGCCGAGATCGGGTTTTCCCCCTCGGGCGTGATCACCGCAGACATGAGCTATGGCGGCAGCGGTATCCTTGGCGGGCTGACGATCAACGGACAGCCGGTTTCACCGGCCGATTCCGGCGTGCTCGGCGGCGGTACGCTCGGCGCGCTCTTCGCGGTCCGCGACGAGATCGCGACGGAGGCGCAGACCCAGGTCGACGCCTTCGCGCGCAACCTCGTCGACCGCTTCCAGTCCACCACGACCGACCCGACGCTGGCGCCGGGCGACGCGGGGCTGTTCACCGACGGCTCCGGCGCCTTCGACCCGCTCGACGAGGTCGGGCTGGCCGGGCGCATCAGCCTGAACGCGCTGGTCGATCCGGCGCAGGGCGGCGATCTGTGGCGGCTGCGCGATGGCCTTGGCGCCGCCGCGCCGGGCCCGGTCGGCGACGCCAGCCAGCTCAACCGGCTGGCCGATGCGCTGACCGATCCGGTGGTGCCGGCCTCCGGCAGCTTCATCGGCGCGGCGCGGTCGACCTCGGCGCTGGCCGCCGACGTGTTGTCGCAGGTCTCCGGCGGCCGGCAGCGGGCCGAGCAGACAGAGGTCTTCGCCACCACCCGGCAGGACGCGCTGACCGAACTGCAGCTTCAGGACGGCGTCGATACCGATCAGGAGATGCAGAGGCTGCTGATCGTCGAACAGGCCTATGCCGCGAATGCCCGCGTCCTGAAGGCCGCGGACGAACTCATCCAGCAGCTGATCGGATTGTAGCAATGAGCATGTTGAGCGTCGGCGACATGGCGATGGCCTTCCAGCTGCGCAATCAGAACGCGCAGCTGAAGGCCGAGATGAACAAGCTGAACCAGGAGGTCGTGACCGGCCAGGCCGCCGATCTGGGCAAGCGCGTGACGGGCGATTTCATGCCGCTGGCGGCGATCGACCGGTCGCTGAAGATGCTCGATTCCTTCGACACCACCGCGACCGAGGCAGAGCTGTTCACCTCCAGCGCGCAGGCCGCGCTGGGCGTGGTGCACGAGGTCGCCTCGGACGTCGCGCCGCTGTTGATCTCGTCGGTGACGAATTCCAGCTACACCTCGCAGCAGGCGGTCGCCAACGATGCGCGGCAAAGCCTCGAGGCCGCGATCTCGGCGCTCAACACGCAGGTGGCGGGGCGCTACGCCTTCTCCGGCGTCGCCAGCGACACGCGGCCGGTCGTCAATGCCGAGACGATGATCGCCGAACTGATGACCGCGACGTCCGGCGCGACCGATGCCGACAGTTTCGTCACCGCGGTCAGCGACTGGTTCGACGCGCCCGCGGGTGGCGGCGGCTATCTCGACGTGGCCTATGGCGGGTCCGACCAGCCGCTGGCGGGGTTCCGCGTCGGCCCCGACGAGGAGGCGCGGGCGACCGTGACCGCCGCGGACGAGCCGATCCGCGACACGCTCAAGGGCCTCGCGATGGCCGCGCTGCTGGCCGAGGGCGTGTTCGGCACCGACATGAACACGCGCTCCGACATCGCCAACGCGGCGGGCACCACGATCATCGGCGCCGACAGCGCGCTGATCGGGCTGCGCGCCGACATCGGCACAGCCGAATCGCAGATCGCCGAGGCGCAGACCCGCAACGCCGCCGAGCGCGCCGCTCTGGAGCTTTCGCGCGTCGACCAGATTTCCGTCGATCCCTACGACAGTTCGACGGCGCTGCAGGCGCTGATGGCGCAGATGGAAAGCCTATATACCCTGACCGCGCGAGTCTCGCGCCTGAATTTCACGGATTACATGCGATGACACGGCTGCTTCCGATCCTGATTTGCGCCCTGACGGTCTGGGCGACGGCCGCCGCGGCCACGCCGATCCGGCTCAAGGATCTTGTCGAGTTCGACGGGGTGCGCGGCAACGACCTCGTGGGCTACGGGCTTGTCGTCGGGCTGAACGGCACCGGCGACGGCATCCGCAATTCGCCCTTCACCGAAGAGATCATGGCCAATATTCTCGAACGGCTGGGCGTTAACGTTAACGGAGAGCAATTCCGGCCGAAGAACGTGGCCGCGGTCTTCGTCACCGCCACGCTGCCGCCGTTTGCCCGTGCCGGCAGCCAGATCGACGTGACCGTGTCCGCGATCGGGGATGCGAAAAGCCTGCTGGGCGGCACCCTGATCATGACGCCGCTCAACGCCGCCGACGGCCAGATCTACGCCGTCGCTCAGGGCACGATCATCGCCGGCGGCGCGCAGGCCGAGGGCGACGCGGCGCAGGTCGTGCAGGGTGTGCCGACCTCTGGATCGATCCCCTCTGGCGCGCGGGTGGAACGCGAGATCGATTTCGACTTCGCCAGCCTCAACGCGATCCGGCTGGCGCTGCGGACCCCCGATTTCACCACCGCCGCGCGGATCGAACAGGCGATCAACGGCGAGTTCGGCCGCCAGGTGGCGCAGATGCTCGATGCCGGAACGGTCGCGCTGGATATCGGGGCGACGCGGATGCAATCGGCCGCGCATGCGCTGGGCCGGGTGGAAAACATCCGGGTCGAGCCGCAGCGCCGCGCCCGTGTCGTCGTCGACCAGCGCTCGGGCACGATCGTGATGGGCGAGGATGTGCGGATTTCCCGCGTCGCGGTCAGCCAGGGCAACCTGACGCTCAGGGTCGAGGAAGCGCCGCAGGCGATCCAGCCCAACCCGTTCTCCGAGGGCGAAACCATCGTCGTGCCCCGCACCCGCGCCCAGCTGGAGGAGGAACCCGGCCTCAACATGGCCGAGATCCCCGACAACGCCTCGCTGTCGCAGGTCGTTGCGGGGCTCAATGCGCTGGGCGTGTCGCCGCGCGACATGATCGACATCCTGAAAAGCATCAACTCCGCCGGGGCGCTGCACGCCGAGTTCATCGTGCAGTAGCGCCGCCGCCTCAGGCCGGCGGCGGGCCTTCGATGCGCAGGCCGTGGCCCAGCGCGCCGCGCCCGTCGAAGACGAAGCAGCCGCCGTGCCAGAGGCTTTCGGCCTCCGGCACGGTGTCGAGGTAGCGCAGAATGCCGCCCTCGAGGTGGTGAACCCCCGGCACGCCCCGCGCCACCAGCCAGGCCGTCGCCTTCTCGCAGCGGATGCCGCCGGTGCAAAAGAGCGCCAGCCGCTTGCCGGCGAAGCGGTGGGCATTCTCCACCCACCAGGCCGGGAAGTCGCGAAAGCTGTCGATCCCGGGATCGACCGCGCCCGCGAAACTGCCGGCGGCGACCTCGAACCCGTTTCGGGTGTCGATCACCGCGACATCCGGCGCGGCGATCAGCGCGTTCCAGTCCTGCGGCGCCACATAGGTGCCGACGCCTTTTGACGGGTCAACGCCCGGCAGGCCCATCGTCACGATCTCGCGCTTCAGCCGAACCTTCAGGCGGCCGAAGGGCATGGTTTCGGCGCGGCTTTCCTTCCAGTCGAGATCTGCGCAGCCGGGCAGGCTGCGCAGATGCGCCAGCACCGCCGCGATCCCCGCCGCCGGCCCGGCGATGGTGCCGTTGATCCCCTCGCGGGCCACCAGCAGGGTTCCCTTCACGCCGCCCGCCGCGCAGACCGCGCGGATGCCGGGGATCAGAGCGGCCGGATCGGCGAAGGGCGTGAAGCGGTAAAGCGCGGCGACGGTCAGCATGGACCCGCCATAGGACGAACCGGGCCGGCGGGGCAAGCGGCGGCGAGGTTCTTCAATCCGGCCCGTCGATGGGCTAGCCTCGGCCGAAACCGAGGGAGGCCCCGATGCGCAAGCCGCAGGACGCGCTGATCGTCATCGACATCCAGAACGATTTCTGCCCCGGCGGCGCGCTCGCCGTGACCGGCGGGGACGAGATCGTGCCCCGCGTCAACGCCCTGATGGAGGATTTCGCGGTGGTCGTTCTGACGCAGGACTGGCACCCGGCGGGCCATTCCTCCTTTGCCAGCAGCCATGCCGGCGCCGCGCCCTTCGGCCAGGTGGCGATGCCCTACGGGCCGCAGACGCTCTGGCCCGATCACTGCGTGCAGGGCACGCCGGGCGCGCATTTCCACCCCGGCCTGCGCACCGACCCGGCCGACCTGATCCTGCGCAAGGGCTTTCGCGCCGCCATCGACAGCTATTCCGCCTTCTTCGAGAACGACAAGGCCACGCCCACCGGGCTGGCCGGCTACCTGCGCGACCGCGGCGTCAGCGATCTGACCTTCGTGGGCCTTGCCACCGATTTCTGCGTCGCCTGGTCGGCGATGGATGCCGCGCGGCTGGGCTTCGCCGCGACGGTGCTGGAAGGCGCCTGCCGGGCGATCGACCTTGACGGATCGCTGAACGCCGCGCGCGCGGCGATGCGCGAGGCCGGGGTTCGGCTGTCGGACTGAGGCAACACGCCCCCGGCGCGAGCCGCGGCCGCCGGATGCACGCGCCGGCGGCGCCGGGATGGCTTTCGCTTGCCCTTGCCCCCCGGTTTCTGCCAGCAAGAGCCGGAAGGGAGCCCGCCATGGTCGATATCGCCACGCGCGTCTATAACCACAAGTGGAAGATCGACCCGATCGTGCGGTCCCTGATCGACACCGATTTCTACAAGCTTCTGATGTGCCAGTCGGTGTTTCGCAACAAGCCCGACACCCAGGTCACGTTCTCGCTGATCAACCGGACGAAATCGATCCGCCTGGCGGAACTGATCGACGAGGGCGAGCTGCGCGAACAACTCGATCACATCCGGTCGATCAGCCTCGCGCGCGGGGAATCGACCTGGCTGCGCGGCAACACCTTCTACGGAAAGCGGCAGATGTTCCGCCCCGATTTCATGGAATGGTTCGAGAACCTGCGGCTGCCGCCCTACCATCTGGAAAAGGCCGAGGGGCAGTATGAACTGACCTTCGAGGGCCCCTGGCCCGAGGTGATGATGTGGGAGATCCCCGCGCTCGCGGTGCTGATGGAACTGCGCTCCCGCGCCGTGCTGAAGGACATGGGTCGGTTCGAGCTTCAGGTGCTCTACGCCCAGGCGATGACCAAGCTGTGGGAAAAGGTGAAGCGGCTGCGCCGCATCGAGGGGCTGAAGGTCGCCGATTTCGGCACCCGGCGGCGGCATTCCTTCCTGTGGCAGGACTGGTGCGTGCAGGCGATGATGGAGGGGCTGGGCGAGGCCTTCGTCGGCACCTCGAACTGCCTGATCGCGATGCGCCGCGATATCGAGGCGATCGGCACCAACGCGCATGAACTGCCGATGGTCTATTGCGCGCTGGCCGAGACCGAGGAGGAACTGAAACAGGCCCCCTACCGGGTGCTCGCCGACTGGCACGAGGAGCACGAGGGCAACCTGCGGATCATCCTGCCCGACACCTATGGCACGAAGGGTTTTCTGGAACACGCGCCCGACTGGCTGGCGGGCTGGACCGGGGTGCGCATCGATTCCGGCGACCCGGTCGAGGGCGCGGAAACCGCCATCGCCTGGTGGAAGGCGCGCGGCGAGGATCCGCGGCAGAAGCTGGTGATCTTTTCCGACGGGCTCGATGTCGACCTGATCGAGGATCTGCATGCGCGCTTCGCGGGGCGGGTGAAGGTGTCGTTCGGCTGGGGCACGCTGATGACGAACGATTTCCGCGGGCTGGTTCCGGGCGACGGGCTGGCGCCCTTCAGCCTTGTCTGCAAGGCGGTGGAAGCGAACGGCCGGCCCACGGTGAAACTCTCCGACAACCCGGAAAAGGCGACGGGGCCGGACGAGGAAATCGCGCGCTACCGGCGGATCTTCGGCGTGGGCGAACAGGTGGCGCGGCCGGTGGTGGTTTAGGCCCGGGCGGGCTATGCGCCCCAGGGCGCGGTTCCGTCCAGCAGGTGGCGCGCCATCCTGAGCGCCCGGTCGGTATGGCCTGCCCGGCGCGGATCGTCGGGCGCCGTCCGGCTGAGAATCCATCCGGCCGAGGCGAAGGCCCTGAGCGCGGTGAACAGCACGAGGTCATCGGCCGTTCCCGGCAGCGGGCGGACCGCCGCGTAACCCGCCATCAGCGCTGTCGCGATCGCGCCCGCGCGCGGCTCGTCCAGGTTCTGCACCATCGCGGTGCCCAGGTCGAACATCCGAAAGCCCCAGCCCGCATCGTCGAAATCGATCAGCGCAAGGCCCCGCGGCCCGGCCAGTACGTTCTCGCGCAGCACGTCGGCATGGATCAGCCCGTAATCCGCGCCCTGCCGCGCCAATTCGGCCAACCGCGCCGCGGCGGCCTCCCGCGCGGCTTGCAGCAGCGCGCGGCCGGAATCGTCGGTCGCCGGCGTGTCCCAGAACCGGCCCCAAAGCGGCGCCGCGCCCAGCAGCCCGGCTGCATCCCACGCCGGGCGCGGGAAATCCGCGGGCAGGGCCAGCGCGTCGGTCGCGTCATGCAGCCCGGCCAGAAGCCGGCCGATCCCGGCCATCAGCGCCACCGGATCGCCGGCCAGCGGCACCCCGCCCTCGCCCACCGGCGCGCCCGCCAGCCAGCCCACGCAGGTCGCCAGCCGGTCGCCCGCCGGCGCGGTCCAGCCGCCCGCCGCGGTCGGCACCGGGCGGGGCACCGGCTGGCCGGCGCGGGCCAGCGCGGCGGTCCAGCCCATCTCCGCCGCGATGGCCTCGGCGCTCTGGTAGCCCGGCCGGTGCAGACGCAGGGCGACGTGACGGCCATCGTCCAGCCGCGCCTCGAACACCACGTTCTCGCGGATCTTCACCAGCCGCGGCGGCGCGGCGGCCCCGCCCCAGGCCGACAGCGCCGCGCCGGCCGCGGCCCCGGCCTCGGCCGCACTCAGGCCGGGCATGCGGCAAGAACCCCGGCCAGCCGGTCGGCCACCAGATCGGCATGGTCGCGGCCGAAGGGCATCGGCGGGCGCAGCTTCAGGATATGCTGCCCGCGCCCGATCCGGCCCATCAGCACCCCGGCCGCCTTCATCCCCTCGACCACCTTCGCGGCGATGTCCGGGCGCGGCTGGCCATCGGTCGCCAGTTCCACGGCGAAGAACAGCCCGATCCCGCGCAGATCCGCGATCGCCGGGTGATCGAGCCCGCGCAACAGGTCCAGCATGTAGGCCCCGGTGTCCCGCGCGTTCTCCTGCAATCCCTCCTCGGCGATCACGTCCAGCACCGCCGCGGCCGCGGCGCAGGACACCGGGTTGCCGCCGAAGGTGTTGAAATAGCCGAAGGCCTCGCGGAAGGCCGCCATCACCT
>CAYUXM010000140.1:0-8172 GCA_964448765.1 uncultured Rhodobacterales bacterium | reverse complement strand
TCCTCGAGGTCATGACCTACCGCTACCGCGGCCATTCGATGTCGGACCCGGCGAAATACCGCTCCCGCGAGGAGGTGCAGAAGATGCGCGAGGAACGCGACGCGATCGAGCACGTGCGCGAGCTTCTGATCTCCGCCGGCCATGCCAGCGAGGACGATCTCAAGGCGATCGACAAGGAGATCAAGGGCATCGTCAACGAGGCCGCCGAATTCTCCAAGACCAGCCCCGAGCCGGCGCCCGCCGAGCTCTGGACCGACATCTACGCCTGAGGGGAGGCAGACATGGCAACCGAAGTGCTGATGCCCGCGCTCTCGCCGACGATGGAAGAGGGCACGCTGGCGAAATGGCTGGTCAAGGAGGGCGATAGCGTCAGCTCCGGCCAGATCATCGCGGAAATCGAGACCGACAAGGCGACGATGGAATTCGAGGCCGTCGACGAGGGCACCGTCGGCCGCATCCTCGTGGCCGAGGGCACCGAGGGCGTGAAGGTCAACACCCCGATCGCCGTCCTCGTCGAAGAGGGCGAAAGCGCCGATGCCGCCCCGGCCCCAGCCGCGGCCGCGGCCGCGACACCCGAACCGGCCGCCGCCGCCGCGGCACCGTCCGCGGCCGCCGAACCGGCCCCCCCGGCGCCCGACGCCTCGCCCGACTGGCCCGAGGGCACGGCGATGAAGACGATGACGGTGCGCGAGGCGCTGCGCGAGGCGATGGCCGAGGAAATGGCCCGCGACGAAAACGTGTTCCTGATGGGCGAGGAAGTCGGCGAATACCAGGGCGCCTACAAGATCAGCCAGGGCCTGCTGGACGAATACGGCGCCCGCCGGGTGATCGACACGCCGATCACCGAACACGGGTTCACCGGCATCGCCGTCGGCGCGGCCTTCGGCGGCCTGCGCCCGATCGTCGAGTTCATGACCTTCAACTTCGCCATGCAGGCGATCGACCAGATCATCAATTCCGCCGCCAAGACGCTGTACATGTCCGGCGGCCAGATGGGCTGCCCGATCGTGTTCCGCGGCCCGAACGGCGCGGCGGCCCGCGTCGGCGCCCAGCACAGCCAGGATTATGCCGCCTGGTATGCCCATATCCCCGGCCTGAAGGTCGTCCAGCCCTATGCGGCGGCCGATGCCAAGGGCCTGCTGAAGACCGCGATCCGCGATCCGAACCCGGTGATCTTCCTCGAGAACGAAATCCTCTACGGCCGCAGCTTCGAGGTGCCCGATCTCGAGGATTTCACGGTACCCTTCGGCAAGGCCAAGGTCGTACGCGCGGGCAGCGACGTCACGCTGGTCAGCTTCGGCATCGGCATGTCGCACACGCTGGAGGCCGCCGACAGGCTGGCCGAGATGGGCATTTCCGCCGAGGTGATCGACCTGCGCACGCTGCGCCCGATGGATACCGCCACGGTGATCGCCTCGGTGCAGAAGACCAACCGCTGCGTGACGGTGGAAGAGGGGTTCCCGGTCTGCGCGATCGGCAACCACATCTCGGCGGTGCTGATGGCCGAGGCGTTCGACTGGCTCGACGCGCCGGTGATCAACTGCACCGGCAAGGACGTGCCCATGCCCTATGCCGCCAACCTCGAAAAACTTGCGCTCGTGACCGCCGACGAGGTGGTCGAGGCGGTGCGCAAGGTCACCTACCGCTGAGGAGGCCCCGATGGCGACGGAAATCCTGATGCCCGCGCTCTCGCCCACGATGGAAGAGGGGGTGCTGGCGAAATGGCTGGTCAAGGAGGGCGATAGCGTCACTTCCGGCCAGATCATCGCCGAGATCGAGACCGACAAGGCGACGATGGAATTCGAGGCGGTGGACGAGGGCACGCTGGGCCGCATCCTCGTGGCCGAGGGCACCGAGGGCGTGAAGGTCAACACCCCGATCGCCGTGCTGCTCGACGAGGGCGAAAGCGCCGCGGATATCGCGGCCGCCGCCACGACGCCGGAGGCGCCGAAGGCGTCCGACGCGGGCGCCAAGGCGGCGCCCGAAGGGGGCTCCGCGGCGCCCGCCCCCGCCGCGCCGCCGGCCCCGGCCGCCGGCGACGGCAGCCGGATCTTCGCCTCGCCGCTGGCCCGCCGGATCGCGGCGCAGAAGGGGCTCGACCTGGCGCGGATCAAGGGGACCGGACCGAAGGGCCGGATCGTGAAGGCCGATGTCGAGGGCGCGACCGCGGCGCCCGCCGCCAGTGCCGCGCCCGCGCCGGCAGCCGCCCCCGCGCCGGCCGCCGCAGCGGCCCCGCAGCCGGCCAGCGCCGCCGCGGTCGCCCGGATCTACGAGGGCCGCGATTACGAGGAAATGCAACTCGACGGGATGCGCCGCACCATCGCCGCGCGGCTGACCGAGGCCAAGCAGACGATCCCGCATTTCTACCTGCGCCGCTCCGTCCGGCTCGACGCGCTGCTGGCCTTCCGCGCGCAATTGAACGAGAAACTGGCCTCCCGCGGCGTCAAGCTTTCGGTCAACGATTTCATCATCAAGGCCTGCGCGCTGGCGCTCCAGCAGGTGCCGGATGCCAACGCCGTCTGGGCCGGCGACCGGATCCTTCGGCTCAGGCCCTCGGATGTCGCCGTCGCGGTGGCGATCGAGGGCGGGCTGTTCACGCCGGTGCTGAAGGATGCCGAGACGAAAACCCTCTCGGCGCTCTCGGCCGAGATGAAGGATCTCGCCGCCCGCGCCCGCGACCGCAAGCTTGCGCCGCAGGAATACCAGGGCGGCAGCTTCGCGATCTCGAACCTCGGGATGTTCGGGATCGAGAATTTCGACGCGGTGATCAATCCGCCGCACGGCGCGATCCTCGCCGTCGGCGCCGGGGTGAAACAGCCGGTGGTCGAGGCCGACGGAACGCTCGGCGTGGCCACGGTGATGTCGATGACGCTGTCGGTCGATCACCGGGTGATCGACGGCGCGCTCGGCGCGGACCTGCTCAAGGCGATCGTGGAACTGCTGGAAAATCCGATGGCGATGCTCGCCTGACCGGCCGGGCGGCCCGGCACCGGGCCGCCCCTCGGCTCACTCCGCCAGCCGGTGATCCATGCTGACCGAGGGCTGGTCGCAGCCCGCGTCGCCGACGATCCGCGCCGGTACGCCGGCCACCGTCTTGCAGCACGGCACATCGGCCAAAACCACCGATCCCGCCGCGATCCGGCTGTTCGCGCCGACATGGATGTTGCCCAGCACCTTGGCCCCGGCGCCGATCAGCACGCCGTCGCCGATCTTCGGATGCCGGTCGCCATCCTCCTTGCCGGTGCCGCCCAGCGTCACCGAATGCAGCATCGAGACATTGTCGCCCACCACCGCCGTTTCGCCGATAACGATCGAATGGGCATGGTCGATCATGATCCCCTGCCCGACCCGCGCGGCCGGGTGGATGTCGACCCCGAAGATCTCGCTGACCCGCATCTGCACGAAGAACGCCATGTCGCGCCGGCCCTGCCGCCACAGCCAGTTCGCGATCCGGTAGGCCTGCACCGCCTGGTAGCCCTTGAAGAACAGGATCGGCTGGATGAACCGGTGGCAGGCCGGGTCGCGGTCGTAGACCGCGACAAGATCGGCCCGCGCGGCCTGGCCCAGCGCGGGATCGGCGGCATAGGCCTCGTCGGCGATCTCGCGCAGGATCTGCTCGCTCATCTCGCCCGAGGCGAGCTTCAGCGAGAACCGGTAGGCCAGCGCCCGCTCCAGCGTCGGATGATGCAGCAGGCTGGAATGGATCAGCCCGCCCAGAAGCGGTTCGTCCTGCACCGCCGCCTCGCCCTCGGCCCGAATCCGCGACCATACCGGGTCCAGCTCCGCCAGCTTGCGTCTCGTCTCGGCCATGATGCCCTCCTGTCCGGCGATTGCGAGCCTATCACATAGGCGGCCGCGCTTACAGGGGAAGGGCCGGCGGCGCAATTCCCTGTCGCGCCGCCAACCGCCCAAGCACCCGCAAGAGCGCATCGAGATAGCCGGCGTCGCACAGAACCGGTTCCGCCAATTCGCCGCCACCCTCGGCCCGCGCCGCCGCCGCCAGCGTACCGTCCCCCCAGGCCGGATGCACCCGGCCCAGCCGCTTGCGATAGCGGTCCGCCGCCGCCGCGCGGGTGAACATCCGCTCCAGCGCCGCGTCGCGCGCCCGGTCCGGCAGCGGCAGCAGCGCCAGCGCCGCCGCCTGCGCATCGCCGATCAGAACCGGCCTCATGCGTCGGGCAGCAGCGTTTCCAGGTAATGCACCGCCAGCCGTACCCGGCCCGCGTCGAAGGCGCCGCCCTCCGCCGTCAGCACCAGCGGCGCCTCCGCATAATAGGTCATCGGCGCGCCCAGCATGCCGCGCCCCCAGCTTCCCGCCGCAAGGCCAAGGCCGGTGCCGAACCGGTCCTCCGCCCCCGCCGTGCCGATCCGCCAGGCCGACAGCGTGCCGGTCAGCGCCTCGATGACCCGCGCGGTCACGCCGATCACCATCGCCCCGGCCGGGATCACCACCCCGGTCACGGCCGACCCGCCCGGGGCCAGCGCATGCTCGCCCGCCGCCAGCCCGGCCGCCAGCCCCGCGCCGCCGCCCGACAGCGTCACCGCCCCGGCCCGCCAGCCGCTGCCGTCATGGATCGCCACGCGGCCCTCGTCGGCCAGCCAGGCCGTCCAGCCGCGCGCCGGGCTGGCGAACGCCCAGCCCCCGCCCAGCGCCAGCGCCAGTCGCCCCGCCTGCCCGGCCCAGTCGCCGCCGGCGCCCTCCGGCACCGCGTAGACCGTGCCCTCCGCCACCGCCTCCGGCGGCTCCGTCAGATCGCGGCCCGCGATCACCAGCGGCCACAGCGCATCCAGCCGCGCGAAGGCCTCGTTCACCGTGACGTGCTTTTGCGCCTGCGCCGCCTGCACCAGCGGCAGCCCGATCCGTGCCGTTTCATCCATCGATCTCGATCCTCCGTGCGGGCCCCGGCCCGTAGCTGTCCGACAGTTGCGCCACCTCGATCGTGCAGGCCCCGGCCGCGCCGTCCCCGGCCCGGTCTTCCGCGCCATAGTCCCAGGCAGGCCGGGTGACCTCGGCCCGCCGCACCTCCGCGCCGCCAACCAGAACGCGCACCAGGTAGGCCTCCCGCGCCTCGCCCAGCGGCACCTCCGGCCCCGCCCAGCTGTCGCCGCCGATCCGCGTGCGCCGCAGCCAGGTCAGCCGCAGCCCGCCCGCCCCGTCCGGCCGCGCCCGCAGGTGGCACGGCGCATAGGGCCGCAGCCCGACACCGGCAAAGGCCAGATCGACGGCGCGGTAGCTTGCATCCTCCGGCGGCGCCACCGCCGGGCCATAGCGGTAGCGGCGCAGCAGATCGCGCTCCGAGGCCAGCAGATCGATCTGCACCGCCGATCCGTCGAGCATCACCACCGTGCTGCCCGCCGGCCATTCCGGCGGCATGATTGCCTCGGTCCCCGCCTGCCCGCGCAACAACCGGTCCAGCCGCCAGGCCCCCACGCCCACAAGCTCCGCCGCCGCGAACTGGATCACCTCCCACGTCACGCCATCGCCCACCGCGGCCAGGTTCGCGCCGTTCAGCACATCGAGCGCCGGCCGCGCCGACAGCGCGGCATCGAGCGTCAGGCGCATGGGCGCGCCACGTTGCCAGCGCCCCGGCGCGCCGGCTGGCAGCGGCTCGGCCAGCGCGCCGATCCGCGCCGCCCGCTCGACCACGGTGTCGAGCGACAGCGCATCCTCGCTGGTCCCCGCATAGATCGCCACCCGCCCCGGCCAGGGATCGGCTGCGACGGCGACATGCGGCGCATGCGGCACCTCGTCGCCGCGCATCAGCGGCAGGTCGAGAAACGCCGCATCGACCGGCAGCGCCGCCGCCACCGCCACCGCCACCGCCGGTGCAGGCGGATCGGCCGGCCCCGCCGCGCCGGCCACCGGCATCTCCTCGACCCGCGCCGCGGTCACGGTCAAGGCGACATCCTGCTCCACCCGTTCGATCCGGAACCGCCGCGCCGCGCCGTCGTCATCCTCCAGCGCGACGACATCGCCCGCCCCCAGCCAGGATTTGGCCGGCGGCAGGCCGAACCGCACCGTCTCCGACGTCGCGCCGCTCTCGGCCAGCCAGCGCGCCGCGATCCCCTGCGCCTCCTCGCCGGTCAGCAACAGCGCCATCTCGCTGTCGGCGACATCCGCACCGCCGGCCTCGGCCCGGATCGCCTCCGCCACCGCCGCCGGAAGGTCGCCGCCATCAGCCACATAGGTCAGCCGCACCCGGCCGGGCACCGCGTCCGGCCCCGCCCGCACCGTTGTCAGCGCCGCTTCCGCACCCTCGGGCAGCACGAGGTCGTCACGCGACAGCCTGGCCGCCGGCCGCCCGCCCCGCATCCGGAACACGATCCGCCCGTCGCGCTCGGCCGCGTCGAACCCGTAGGCCAGCATCAGGGGCTGCAAGGCCGCCCGCGCCGTCGTGACGCCGGCGACCGTGTAGCCCCGCACGATCCCCCACAGGCCGGAGACATCGATCTCCGCCAGCCCCGCCGCCGCGCAGATCTCCGCCACCACGGCGGCCAGCGGCTGCAGCGTGGCGCGGCCGTTCAGCCAGTGGCCCAGCGCATGGTTCGCCCCGTCCGACCACAGCGCCCGGTCGTTCGGGAACCGCGGCCACGGCCGGCTGTCATAAGCCCAGACATGGATGCGCCCGGTGTCCACCATCCGCCCGCCGTAGACGCCCGACACCGGGTTGTTTTCTGCCGCGTCCCAGTGATCCAGCATCACCCGCAGGTATTGCTGCTGGATCAGATCGTCGCGCAGGCCGGTGGAAAACGGCGGCACCGCGGATTCCGAGGATTTCGGATCGACGAACAGGTTCGGCGCGTTCGTCCCCTTGTCGACCGCCGGGCAGCCGATCTCGGTGAACCAGATCGGCTTGCCACCGGCCTGCCACGCGGTCGGCCGGGCCTGCCGCACCCCGCCGATCCGCTCGTGATGGGCATTGCCCCACCATGACCGGATGTCCTTCGTCCGCCAGACCCAGGGCTCGCCATGCGCGCCGTCCTCGATCGGGCTGCGCAACTGCGCCGCCCGGTCGGCGGCCGAGGCATAGTACCAGTCGAAATACTCGCCGCCCTCGACATTGGCCCCGAGGTAGCCGGGATCGTGGATCGTGGCCCAGCCCGCCGCCGCATCGGCATGGTCCGCGCCCTCGCGCCAGTCCGACAGCGGCAGGTAGTTGTCGATCCCCACGAAATCCACCGCCGGATCGGCCCATAGCGGGTCGAGCGGAAACCGCAGATCGCCCTCCGGCGTCTTGTAGCCGCCGTATTCCGTCCAGTCGGCGGCATAGCCGATCCGGCAGTCGGGGCCGAGGATCGCGCGCACCTCCGCCGCCAGCGCCCGCAGTTCCGCCACCGCCGGAAAGCCGCCCTCCGCGCCCCGGATCCGCGTCAGCCCCACGAATTCCGATCCGATGCAGAACCCGTCCACCCCGCCCGCCTCGGCGCACAGCCGCGCGTAATGCAGGATGAAATCGCGAAACCCCCGGTCGCCGGCGAAAAACGCCGCGACCTCGGCATCGGCCGCCGCCGTCCCGTCCACCGTGCCCGGCCGTCCCGGCGCGACCGAGCAGGTGATCCGCCCGCGCCACGGCAGCTTCGCCTGCTCCGCGCCGCCCCAGGGGTCGGGCAGGCCGTTGCCCGGCATCTGCTCCATCAGAACGAACGGGTAGAAGATCACGCTCAGCCCCGCCGCCCGCTGCGCCCGGATCGCCTCGATCACCGCCGCATCCGCCGGCGTCGCGCCATAGACCGGCCGGCCCTCCAGCCGCGGCACCTCGCCGGCCGTGGCGCGGGTCAGCCCGGCGACCTGCCAGGCCATCTCCGCGCCCTCCTGGCCACGATATTCCACCTTCGGCCGGATCCGGCACTGCCCGCAGCGCAGATCGTCGCCGAACCAGCAGATCACGAAGACGCTGGAGCGCACCGCCGGCAATTCCTCGCCCAGAACGTCCATCGCCAGCGCGAAATCCGTCTGCGGCCCCGGCGCGTTGCGGTTGGCGCTGCGGTAACGGCCCGGCCCGTCGCGATAGCTCACCGGCGTCGTGGCCACCGCATATTCCCCGGTGCCGGGGATCAGCGCCACGCCCCGGATCGACCGGTCCAGCCCACGCGCCACCCCCTCGGGCGGATCGGCCGCGCGCACCACCTCGAAGCTGAACTGCGGCACCCGGTTGCCGAACCGCTCCAGCA
>CAYUXM010000139.1:0-8218 GCA_964448765.1 uncultured Rhodobacterales bacterium | reverse complement strand
ACATCTTCGCCATCGCGCAGAACTTCGTCGCATCCGCCGCGCCGGTGTCGAGCTTGCACGCCGCCTGGCGCAGGAAGGTGCGGGCCGATTGCAGCTTGACCTCGCAGTCCGCGATCTTGAACTGCAGCGCCTGGAACTGATCCAGCGTCTTGCCGAAGGCCCGGCGCTCGCCAATGTAGCCCAGCGTCGCGTCCAGCGCCGCCTGCGCGCCGCCCAGCGCCGAGGCCGCCACGTTCAGCCGCCCGCCATCGAGCCCCGCCATCGCGTAGGTGAACCCCTTGCCCTCTTCGCCGACGAGGTTTTCCGGCGGCACGCGGCAATCGTCGAACTGCACCTGTGCGGTCGGCTGCGACCGCCACCCCATCTTGTCTTCCAGCGCGCCGAACGACAGGCCCTCGCTGCCGTCCTCGACGATGAGCGTCGAGATGCCCTTCGGCCCGTCCTCGCCGGTGCGGCACATCACGACATAGACATCGGAATAGGAGCCGCCCGAGATGAAGGCCTTGGTGCCGTTCAGCCGGTAGCCCTCGTTCGTCTTGTCCGCGCGGGTCTTCAGCGCCGCCGCGTCCGAGCCCGAGCCCGGTTCGGTCAGGCAGTAGGAAAACACCTTGTCCATCGAACACAGCGCCGGCAGCCAGCGCGCCTTGACCTCGTCCGAGCCGAAGCGGTCGATCATCCCGCCGCACATGTTGTGGATCGTCAGGAAGGCGCCGACCGAGGGGCAGGCCATCGCCAGCGCCTCGAACACCAGCGTCGCGTCAAGCCGGCTGAGGCCCGATCCGCCGTGCTCCTCGCTGACGTAGATGCCGCCGAGCCCCAGTTCCGCGACCTTCGGCCAAAGCTCTTTCGGGATCGTGCCCTGGCGTTCCCAGTCGCGGGCATGGGGCGCGACATGCTCTTGCCCGAAGGCATGGGCCATGTCGAAGATCGCCTGCTGTTCCTCGCTCAGCGCGAAATCCATCTCGGTCTCCTCCCCGGTGAATTGAACGCCTGTTTAATTTCCGATTGTTGCGGGAATTTTTCAACCGCAAGGGGCCGGCAAGGGCGCGGACGGGCGGCCCGGCCGGGCCGCCCGGAAACGTCGCGAGGCGGGATCAGTCCATCGCCTTGAAGTGGAACTCTCCGCCTTCCTTGAGGCCCGAGGGCCAGCGCGCCGTCACCGTCTTGGTGCGGGTGTAGAACCGGAACGAATCCGGCCCGTGCTGGTTGAGATCGCCGAAGACCGATTTCTTCCAGCCGCCGAAGGTGTGATAGGCCAGCGGCACCGGGATCGGCACGTTGACGCCGACCATGCCGATGTTGATCCGGTTGGCGAAATCGCGGGCGGTGTCGCCGTCACGGGTGAAGATCGCGGTGCCGTTGCCGTATTCGTGGTCCATCGCCAGCTTCAGCGCCTCTTCGTAGCTGCCCGCGCGCACCGTCGACAGGACCGGGCCGAAGATCTCGGTCCTGTAGATGTCCATCTCGGGGGTGACGTGGTCGAACAGGTGCGGGCCGACGAAGAAGCCGTCCTCGTAGCCCTGCAGCCGGAAATCGCGGTTGTCGACGACGAGTTTCGCGCCCTGGTCGACGCCGGACTGGATCAGGCCGAGGATCCGCTCTTTCGCCTCGCGGGTGACGACCGGGCCGAAATCGACGTCCTCGCCCGCGGTGTAGGGGCCGACCTTGAGTTTCTCGATCCGCGGCACGAGCTTCTCGATCAGCCGGTCGGCGGTGTCGTTGCCCACCGGAACGGCGACCGAGACGGCCATGCAGCGTTCGCCCGCCGCGCCGAAGCCGGAGCCGACCAGCGCGTCGGCGGCCTGGTCCATGTCGGCATCGGGCATCACGATCAGGTGGTTCTTGGCGCCGCCGAAGCACTGGGCGCGCTTGCCGCTCGCGGTGGCGCGGGAATAGATGTACTGCGCGATCGCGGTCGAGCCGACGAACGAGACGCCCTGGATGATCTCGCTGTCCAGCAGCGTGTCGACCGCTTCCTTGTCGCCGTTGACGACCTGGAAGACGCCGGCGGGCAGCCCGGCCTCGACCAGCAGCTCCGCCAGCATCAAGGGCACCGAGGGGTCACGCTCGGACGGCTTGAGGACGACGGCATTGCCGCAGGCCAGTGCCGGGCCGACATGCCACAGCGGCATCATCGCGGGGAAGTTGAACGGCATGATCGCGGCGACCACCCCCAGCGGCTGGCGCATCGAGTAGATGTCGATCCCCGGCCCGGCGTTGTCGGTGTATTCGCCCTTGAGCAGGTGCGGCGCGCCGATGCAGAACTCGATCACCTCGAGCCCGCGCTGGATGTCGCCGCGCGCGTCCGGCAACGTCTTTCCGTGTTCGCTGGACAGCACTTCGGCCAGCTTGTTCATGTCGCGGTTCAGCAGCCGGACGAATTCCATCAGCACCCGTGCGCGGCGCTGCGGGTTGGTGGCGCCCCAGGCCGGCTGGGCGGCGGCGGCGCTGGCGACGGCGGCCGTGACCTCGGCGGCCGCGGCAAGCGGCACCCTGGCCTGAACCTCGCCCGTGGCGGGGTTGAAGACATCGGCGAAGCGGCCCGACGCGCCGTTGACGGCCTTGCCGTCGATCCAGTGGCTCAGTTCCTGCATGGAATCCTCCCGAGGGTCAGCATTTGCGCCATGCTAGCCTTGCAAATTTGCCGGAAAAAGGGGCAGTTTTTCAAAAGGGTTTTGCGGAAATGCAGGAATGAGCCAGGAGCCGGACTGGGACGATCTGCGCGTTTTCCTTGCCGTGGCGCGGGCCGAAAGCCTGTCGGGCGCGGCGCGGGCGCTCAGGCTCGACCCGGCCACGGTGGGCCGGCGGATCGCCCGGCTGGAAGAGGCGCTGGCGGCCTCGCTGTTCCTGCGCTCGCCGCAGGGTTACCGGCCGACCGCGGCGGGCCAGCGCCTGATGCCAAGTGCCGAGGCCGCCGAACAGGCGGTGGCCGGGGCCGCCAGCCTTGGCGCGCCGGAGGGGGCGCTGACCGGCAACTTCAGGATCGGCGCGCCCGACGGCTGCGCCAACTACCTGCTGCCGCAGGTCTGCGCCGCGCTGTGCGATGCGCATCCGGGGCTGGAGATCCAGATCGTCGCGCTGCCGCGGGTGTTCAACCTGTCGAAACGCGAGGCCGACATGGCGATCGCCGTGTCGCCGCCCGAGGCCGGGCGGCTGACGGTGCAGAAGCTGACCGACTATCGCCTGAGCCTGGCCGCGCATCGCGACTACCTGGCCGCCCGCCCGCCGATCCGCGGCGTCGCGGCGCTCGGCGGGCACCGGGTGATCGGCTACATCCCCGACATGATCTTCGACAAGGAACTCGACTACCTGTCCGAGATCGGGGCCGAGACGGTGCCGCTGGCCTCGAATTCCGTGTCGGTGCAGCTCAACCTCGTGCGCGCCGGGGCAGGGGTGGCGATCGTCCACGATTTCGCGCTGCCCTTCGCGCCCGGCGTGGTGCGGGTGCTGGCGGAGGATTTCGCGCTGCGCCGCGCCTTCTACCTGATCCGCCATGCCGACGACCGGCGCAGCGACCGGCTGAACCGGCTGGCCGAGGCGCTGGCGCAGGGCATCCGGCACGAGGTGGCGCGGCTGGAAGCGGCGGGTGTGACGGAAGCTTGACAGGACGGCCCGCGGCGGCGGACCCTGTCGGCATGCGCAGCCGTGGCTAACAGGGAGGAGGGCCCCATGCTCGTGCAGTCCATGCTCAAAGGCAAGGCAACCGACGAGGTCGTGACCGTCACGCCCGGATCGAGCGTCGCGGAGGCGGCGGCGCTGTTGTCGCAGCGGCGGATCGGGGCGGTGATCGTGTCGCCCGACGGGCGCAAGGTGGCCGGCATCCTGTCGGAGCGCGACATCGTGCGCGAACTGGGCGCCCGCGGCCCGGCCTGCATGTCGGACACGGTCGACCAGATCATGACCCGCGAGATCGTCGGCTGCCGGCGCGACGACACCGCCGAGGCGGTGATGGGCATGATGACGGAAGGCCGGTTCCGCCACATGCCGGTGATGGTGGGCGAGGAGATGGTTGGCCTGATCTCCATCGGCGACGTGGTCAAGGCACGGCTGTCGGAACTGGCGATGGAGAAGGAGGCGCTGGAAGGCATGATCATGGGCTCCTGATCCCGTCGGACCAGGGGTTGCGTTTCGACGCGCAATAATGTTGCGTGAGCCGCGCAACCGCCCGTGAACGGAGCACGCCATGCGGACCGGCCTTTATCCCGGCACTTTCGACCCCGTCACGCTGGGCCATGTCGATATCATCGAACGCGCCATGGCGCTGGTGGACCGGCTGGTGATCGGGGTTGCGATCAACCGCGACAAGAGCCCGCTGTTCAGCCTCGAGGAGCGGGTGGCGATGGTCGAGGCCGAGTGCCGCAGGATCGCCGCCGCCTCGGGCGGCGAGATCGTCGTGCATCCGTTCGAGAACCTCCTGATCGACTGCGCCCGCGATGTCGGCGCCTCGATCATCATCCGCGGCCTGCGCGCGGTCGCGGATTTCGAATACGAGTTCCAGATGGTCGGCATGAACCGCGCGCTCGACGCCTCGATCGAGACGGTGTTCATGATGGCCGACGCCCGCCGCCAGGCGATCGCCTCGAAACTGGTCAAGGAAATCGCGCGGCTGGGGGGCGACGTCGGCAGCTTCGTCACCCCGCCGGTCGCGGCGGCGCTGCGGGAGAAGTTCGTCTAGGGAAGGGACGTGCGTGACGAGTTCGCCAACGGTACGGCGGGGCATTGCGGTCGAGGTTGAAACGGTGCAGGCGGCCGAGTTCGATCTTGTGCATTACGGGCTGGACGACAGCTTCGTGGCAAAGGCGGCGCACAGCATCACGGCCCTGCCTCTCGCATCCGACGATCTCGCGGACGGCGCCTTCCGACTTCGCCGGATCGAGGGCTTCGATGTCGTCTTCCTTCTTGCGCGCGACGACGCGCGGGTGGTGGCGACGATCTTCCGTATCTGGCCCGCACGGGAAAGCGACCGGCTACGCAAGGTTTTGCAGGGAATCGATCTGTTGGCTATGCTGCGCGGCGCGACGGGAGTTTGACGATGACCTTTGACGAGTACAGGGCGCTGGACGAGGAAACTCGGATGCGGGTGGCCGTGAGCCAGGCGCTGGCCGCGAACGTGAACCGCGAGATGCCGTTGGTCGATGCGCCAGGTGCTGACGGGGCTGAGGGCGCTGGCCCAGTTGTCGATCCCGATGGCTTGCTCGTTGTCTATCCCGATCGCTTGCACGTCCTGCACGGGACCAAGGGGGGAATCCGGCGGCCTGGCAAAGCGCCCAAATCATCGGGTGGACAGGGTCTTTCCTCACCGAAGTCGCGCACAGTGCCTGCGGACGGGACCAAAGCACCACGGCGCCGCTCGGAAAACTGACCCCTTAGCCCAGCTTCCCCATCGCCACCGCCGTGTCCAGCATCCGGCAGGAAAAGCCCCATTCGTTGTCATACCACGACAGCACGCGGGCCAGCCGGCCCTCCATCACCCGGGTCTGGTCCATGTGGAAGACCGAGGAATGCGGGTCGTGGTTGAAATCGACCGAGACGTTGGGATGTTCGGTATAGCCCAGCACGCCCTTCATCGGCCCGTCGGCGGCGGCGCGGATCGCGGCGTTGATCTCCTCGGCGGTGGTGTCGCGGGCGGCCTCGAAGGTCAGGTCGACGACCGAAACGTTCGGTGTGGGCACCCGGATCGCCACGCCGTCCAGCTTTCCGACCAGTTCCGGAAGCACCAGGCCCACGGCCTTCGCCGCGCCCGTCGAGGTCGGGATCATGCTGAGCGCGGCGGCGCGGGCGCGGTAGAGATCCTTGTGCATCGTGTCCAGCGTCGGCTGGTCGCCGGTGTAGCTGTGGATCGTGGTCATGAAGCCCTTGGAAATGCCGATCGCGTCGTTCAGCGCCTTGGCCACCGGGGCGAGGCAGTTGGTGGTGCAGGAGGCGTTCGACACGATCCGGTCCCCCGCCGCCAGCAGCCCGTCGTTGACGCCGTAGACGATGGTCTTGTCGGCGCCCTTGGCCGGGGCCGAGACCAGAACGCGCCTCGCGCCGCGGTCGAGATGCACGGCGGCCTTGTCGCGATCCTTGAAGATGCCGGTGCATTCCATCACCACGTCGACATCGGGCCACTCCAGCTCGGCCGGGTCGCGCACCGCCGTCACCCGGATCGGGCCGCGGCCAACGTCGATCATGCCCTCGCCTGTGGTCACGGTGCCGGGGAACCGGCCGTGCACGCTGTCGAAGCGCAGCAGATGCGCATTGGTCTCGACCGGGCCGAGATCGTTGATCGCGACGACCTCGATATCGCCGCGTCCGGTTTCGCTGATCGCGCGCAGGACGTTGCGGCCGATGCGGCCGAATCCGTTGATGGCGACGGTGACGGTCATGGATGCCCTCCCTTGGCTGCGGCCGGCCCGCGGCCGGCGGGGCGGGACGGCCCCCCGCGGGGTCGCCCTCGCCCGGCTTCCGTTAACGCTAACAAGCCGATCTGGCGCGAAACGTCAATCGCTGCCTGCAGCCTACACGAGAAACCGCGCCGGGGGCACGGGCCCCGGCGCGGTCATCCCGACGCGTCGCGGTCTTCAGTGCAGCAGCCGGCCCATCGCGCCTGCGACATCGGCCATGCGGCAGGAAAAGCCCCACTCGTTGTCGTACCAGGCCAGAACCCGCACCGTCTTGCCGCCCACCACCTTGGTCTGGTCGGGCGCGAAGATCGAGGACTGCGGGGTGTGGTTGAAATCGATCGAGACCTTGGGCTCGGGGTCGTAGGCCAGCACCATCCCCATGTAGCCCTGCGCGGCCTCGCGCACGATCTCGTTGACATCGGCGACGGTGACGGACTTGCCGGCCTCGAAGGTCAGGTCCACCGCCGAGACGTTCGGCGTGGGCACCCGCATCGCGGTCCCGTCGAGCCGGCCGGCCAGTTCCGGCAGCACCTCTCCGATCGCCTTGGCGGCCCCCGTCGAGGTCGGGATCATCGCCATCGCGGCCGAGCGCGCGCGGTAAAGATCCTTGTGCCGCCGGTCCAGCGTGGGCTGGTCGCCGGTGTAGGAATGGATCGTGGTCATCACGCCGCGTTCGATCCCGATCGCGTCGTTCAGCACCTTGGCGAGCGGCGCGAGGCAGTTGGTGGTGCAGGATCCGTTGGAGACGACGAGATGATCGAGTGCCAGGTCGCGATGGTTGACGCCGTAGACCACCGTCTTGTCGGCATTTTTCGCGGGCGCGGAGACCAGCACACGCTTCGCGCCGCGGTCGAGATGCACGGCGGCCTTGGCGCGGTCGTTGAACTTGCCGGTGCATTCCAGCACCACGTCGCAGCCGTCCCAGTCCAGTTCGGTGGGATCGTAGGTCGACATCACCTCGATCGGGCCGCGACCGAGGTCGAGCGTGGCGCCGGAAACCCGGACCTCGCCGGGGAAGCGGCCATGCACGCTGTCGTATTTCAGCAGATGCGCATTGGTCTCGATCGGCCCGGTGGCGTTGATCTTCACCACCTGGACATCGTTGCGCGCCGCCTCGGCGATATGGGCGAGCGTGCAGCGGCCGATCCGGCCGAAGCCGTTGATTCCGATGGTGACGGTCATGGGCATCTCCTGAAAGGTCGTGTCCTGCGTTTTCGGGATACACCGACCGGCGCGGCTTCAGAAGCCTGAAAGCGTCGGCGTTCCAGCATGTTAGCGCAAAACCCGCATGTCGGTATGCATCCGCATGCCGTGGTGGCGCTAACGCGGGCGCCGCGACCTGTCGAAAGGAAAGTTAACGGGCGGCCCGATGCGGGACCGCCCGGCAGGGCCGCGAATCGATCCCGCGTCAGAGCAGGGCGCGGACCCGGTCGGCCACGGCCGCGGCGGTGATCCCGAAACCCTCGTAGAGCTTCGAGGCCGGGGCCGAGGCGCCGAAGCCCTCCATCCCGACGAATCCGGCCTTCGCCGCGCGGCCGCGTTCGCCGGTGAGCCACCGGTCCCAGGGCTGGCGCACCGCGGCCTCGACGGCGACGCGCACCGGGCCGGCGGGCAGCACCTTCTTGCGCCAGGCCTCGTCCTGCGCGGCGAACAGTTCCATGCAGGGCATGGAAACGACGCGGGTGCCGATCCCGTCGGCCTCCAGCGCGTCGCGGGCGGCGAGCGCGATTTCCACCTCCGAGCCCGTGGCCATCAGGATCGCGCGGCGCTTGCCCGCCGCCTCGCGCAGGATGTAGCCGCCCTTGGCCGACAGGTTCTGCCCGGTGTGCCGG
>CAYUXM010000138.1:0-8341 GCA_964448765.1 uncultured Rhodobacterales bacterium | reverse complement strand
GGCTGGTGTGCAGCGCGTGGTGCAGGTTCGCCTCGAGCTGCTTTTCCAGCACCTCCTCGACCTGGTGCGGATCGTCGTAGTTCATCGAGGCCGAGCGCATCGTGTCGCAGATCAGTTCGACCGCCTCGTGATCGTGCTGGATTTTCGGATACTTGCCGAAGATCGACGAATCGTGCGGCTGTTCGATATGTTCCTCGATCGCGACCGGGTTCTGCCGCGCCAAGCGGATCAGTTCGAACAGCAGGCACAGCAGGTCGCGATAGTCCTGCGGCTTCCACCTCGGCCCCTTGAACACCTTCACGATGTCCTTGCCGGTGTGCTTGATCGTGCCCATGTCGTTGGCAAGGAAGAAGGCGCCGATCGCCGCGCCGCCGATCATCATCATCTCGAACGGCAGCGCCTTGATGATGATGCCCAGCTTGCCGCCGGCCAGCAGGTAGCCGCCGAACACCATCCCGAAGATGACAACGATCCCGATGATGCCGATCATTCAGACAAACTCCGGTCCGGCCCAACCCCTCGACAGACCCTTGCAGGCCAGGGTTAACAAAGCCTGATTTCCATTAGTTTTTCGGCACGTCCGCGTTGCGGCCGGCGAGCAGGACGCTGATCGTGTAGGCGGTCTTCGGATCGAGGCCGGCCATCACCGCACCGGCCGCGTCGGGCCGCATCCGGCCGAGGAACCCGGCGGCGAATTCCGGCGCCATTTCCTCGAACAGCGCCGCGGCGTCCTTGGGCTTCATGTTCTCGTAGACCGAGGTGAGGCGCACGATATCCTCTTCCGCCGCGCTGTCGGCGACAGAGATCGTGGCGGCGAGTTCCTCTTCCGCCGCGACGAGCGCGGCGAGCCGCGTCTCGATCTGCTCCTCGGCCAGCGCCAGCGCCTGCATCCGGTCGGCCAGCGTGGCCTCGCGCGCGGCCAGCCGCTCCTCGCGCTTGCGGATCGCCTCGAGCATCGCCATCGCGCCCGGTTCCGCCTCGCAGACCTGCGCCGCGCCGGCGCTGTCGGCCATCTCCTCGGGTTCCGCGGCGCGGGCGAAGGCATGGCCCGCCCCCTCGCCCAGCCGCATCAGCCCCGACCCGGCCAGCAGCGTGGCGATGATCAGAAGCGTCCCGCGGGCCTTCGGCCGCGGGAGGCGACCGGCCCTTCCCCCGGTCTTGCCGCCGGCCGGATCGGCGGCGGGCTGTCGCGCCGTGGTCATTCGGCGGCCTCCAGGTCGTCGTGCCGGTGCCGCCGGCGCGCGACCCGCACCTTGCGCGTGGTGTCGGGCTCGGCCTCGGGCAGATCGTGCAGCGAGGCAAGCAGCAGTTCCAGCCGCTCGGCCGATTGCTGGGCCCGCGCGTTCAGGCTTTCGAGGCTGGAAGCCGAGGCCGAGGCGGTGGCGCGGGCGCGTTCCAGCGCCTTGGTCATGTCGTCGACCTGCGCGGACAGCACGGCGATCGCCCCGCCCATGCCGTTTTCAAGCTGGTTGAACTGCTTGAGCCGGCGCGACAGGACCATGCAGTACGCACCCGCCCCGATCGCCCCGGCCGCGAGCAGGATATCGGCGAAGAAATCGATGAAACCCATTCTGGCCTCCGTCAGTTCAACACGAATTCGGTGACGAGCAGGTCGCGCACGCGGCCTTCGCCCGACACGATCTGGACCCGGCGCAGCATCTGCGCGCGCAGCCGCGTCAGCGCGGTCGGATCCTCCAGTTCGGCGACCTCGATCGCGCGCAGGTAGCCGTTGAGCACGTCGAGGATCCGCGGCATCAGAAGCGCGACATCCTCCTGGTAGCTCTTGGCGACCTCGAGTTGCGCGGTGAACCGCAGGTGCCTGTCGCGGCCCTCGCCGTTCAGCGTCACCACAAGCGGATCGACCGGGACATAGGCGATGTCCGGCAAGGCCTCGACCTTGACCGGTTCCTCCTTGGCGTGATCCTCGGATTTCCCCGTCCCCAGGATCATGCCCGAGTAGACGGCATAGAACCCGCCACCGCCCAGCCCCAGCATCAGCACGAGGCCGATCAGCAGGGGGAGCTTCGATTTCTTCTTGGGGGCCTCTTCTTCCCCGGCTTGAGGCTCTGCCATGACCTATCCGTCCGCAAATCACCTGGGGCCGAGAATGACCCAAGGACACTAACCGATTGTTAAGCGCGTTCGGCGAAGCATGGGGCAGACGACAGGGCAGAAGGTCCGCTCCAAGGAGGTGCGTCGTGCAGCAATTGTTTGCCGTATGGGAAGGGTTCGACACGCGCCGCAAGATGATCGTCGCGGGGGCGACGATCGCCATGTTCGCTGCGGTTCTGGCACTTTCCGGCATGGCCGGAAAACCCACGATGGGGCTGCTTTACGCCGGCCTCGACCCGTCGCGTTCGGGCGACGTGATCGCCGCGCTCGACCAGCGCGGGGTGACCTACGAGGTCCGCGGCGATTCGATCTACGTTCCGGTGACCGAGCGCGACTCGCTGCGGATGAGCCTGGCCGGCGAGGGCCTGCCGGCCAATGGCGGCGCCGGCTACGAACTCCTCGACGGGCTGTCGGGCTTCGGCACCACCTCGCAGATGTTCGATGCCGCCTACTGGCGCGCGAAGGAGGGCGAACTGGCCCGCACCATCGTCGCGCATCCGCATATCCGCGAGGCGCGGGTGCATATCGCCGCGGCCACCGGCCAGCCGTTTCGCCGCGACCAGCGGCCCACCGCCTCGGTCACCGTCACCTCCTCGGCCGGCGTGCTGACGCCGGCCCAGGGCAAAGCGCTGAAATACCTGGTTTCTTCCGCCGTCGCGGGGATGCAGGCCGATGACGTCTCGGTGATCGATCGCGACGGCGGGCTGGTTCTGTCCGGCGACGAAACCGCGATGATGGCCGGCGCCGATGACCGCGCCGCGGAACTCAGGCGCAATGTCGAACGCCTGCTCGAGGCGCATGTCGGCTTCGGCAACGCCGTCGTCGAAGTTGCCGTCGACACGGTGACCGAACGCGAGGCGATCGTCGAGCGGCGCTTCGACCCGGAAGGCCGCGTCGCGATCTCGACCGAGGTCGAGGAACGCACCAATTCCGCGACCAACAGCCGCTCCGGCACCGTGACCGTCGCCTCGAACCTGCCGGCCGGCGATGCCGCCAACGAGGATGGCAACCGGTCGCAAAGCCAGGACAGCGAGACGCTGGAACGCACCAATTACGAGGTGTCGGAAACCACGCGCGAGGTGCTGCGCGCGCCCGGCTCCGTGCGCCGGGTGACCGTCGCGGTGCTGGTCGACGGCGTCGAGACGATCGGCGAGGACGGCGCGCCGGTCTGGCAGCCGCGCCCCGAGGAGGAACTGGCCGCGCTGCGCGATCTCGTCGCCTCGGCCGTCGGCTACGACGAATCGCGCGGCGACGTGATCACCCTGAAGTCGCTGCCCTTCGAACCGGTCGCGGAACAGGGATCCGGCCCGGTGCCGGCCTCGATCCTGCCGCCGCTGGACTTCGACATCATGAAGATCATCCAGACCGCGATCCTTGCGATCGTGGCGCTGGTGCTGGGCCTGTTCGTGCTGCGCCCGCTGCTGCTGTCGGCGCCGGCGGCGCCGCAACGCTCGGCCGAAGCGCCGGCCGCCGCACCGCCGCCCGCGCTGGGCGACGGGCCGCCGGCCCTGACCGGCGAGATCGACGACGGCGATTTCATGCCGGCGATGAACACCGTGTCGGATTTCAACATCGGCGAGCCGGGCGGCCTGCCGCAGATGCCGATGGGCACGGGCGATTTCGGCGGCATGGGCGGCGACGAGGGCGACCCGGTGAACCGCCTCAAGCGGCTGATCGAGGAACGCCAGGACGAATCCGTGGAGATCCTGAAGGGCTGGATGCAGGGTGAAGGGGAGAAGGCGTGATGGGCTCCCGGTTCCAGCTCGAGGTCTTCGAACTGCCCGACGTCACCGGCGACAAGGTCGATTGTTCCGCCGCCGATTTCGAGGAGATGCGCCTGGCCGCCTTCGAGAAGGGCTATACCGCGGGCTGGGACGATGCCGTCGCGGCGCAGGATGCCGAATCCTCGAAACTGCGCAGCGACCTGGCCCGGAACCTCGAGGATCTGGGCTTCACCTACAACGAGGCGCGCAGCCACGTGCTGGGCGCGATGCAGCCGCTGCTGCACGACATGGTCGCCAAGGTGCTGCCGGCGATCGCGCGCGAATCGCTGGCCCATGTCGTGCTCGAAACGGTGATGCCGCTGGCCGAGGAAATGTCCGGCGCCGCGATCACCGTGGTCGTGAACCCGATGAACCGCCCGGCCGTCGAAGCCTTGCTGACGGCCGGGAAAACGCTGCCGCTGACCTTCGTCGAGGAACCGAGCCTCGGGGAAGGGCAGGTCTACCTCCGGATGGGCGACGCGGAAAGCCGCATCGACCTGGACGGGGTCATAGCCGCGATCGGCGAGGCCGTCGCGGGCTTCTTCGCCATGCAGAACGAGGTGAAAGACGATGGATGACGGCACTCAGACCCCCGGCGGGAGCAACCCGTTCACCCAGGTTCCGGTCGAGATCACGATCTCGGTCGGAAAGGCCCGGCCGCAGGTGCGCGAGCTTCTCAGGCTCAAGCGCGACGCGATCCTGCCGCTCGACCGCAAGGTCGACGACCCGGTGGAGCTTTACGTCGGCGACAAGCTGATCGCGCGGGGCGAACTGACCGAGCTGGACGACGACCAGCCCGGCAAGCTCGGCGTGCGGCTGACCGAGGTGATCGACCTGCAGAACGGTCTTTGAGGCCATGCCCAGACCCGCTGTTCTGCTGCCGCTTCTCGCGGCGGCGCTGATCCTTGCCGCCGGCGCCGCGCCGGCGCAGGAGATCACGCTGTCACTGGGTGACGACGCCTCGCTCACCGGCAGGTCGATCCTGCTGATCGCGCTTCTGACGGTGCTGTCGATCGCGCCGGGCCTCGCGATCATGGTCACCTGCTTTCCGTTCATCGTGACGGTGCTGTCGATCCTGCGCCAGGCGCTGGGGCTTCAGGCCTCGCCGCCGAACATGCTGATCGTCAGCCTTGCGCTGTTCCTGACCTGGTACATCATGGAGCCGGTGTTCACCGAGGCCTGGACCATCGGGATCCAGCCACTGCTCGACGGACAGCTCGACATCGAGGCCGCCTTCGCCGCCGGGATCGAACCGTTCCGCATCTTCATGGCCGGCCGGGTCGACGAGGGCACCTTCGTCGAGCTTGCCTCGCTGCGCCCGAACGTCGAGACCGGCGCGGACATCGCGCAGGCGCCCCTGTCGGTGCTGGTGCCGTCGTTCCTGCTGTCGGAGGTCGCACGGGCCTTCGAGATCGGCTTCCTGATCTTCCTGCCGTTCCTGATCATCGACCTCGTGGTGTCCGCGGTGCTGATGTCGATGGGGATGATGATGGTGCCGCCGGCGATCGTGGCGCTGCCGTTCAAGCTGGCGTTCTTCGTGGTCGCCGATGGCTGGGCGCTGATTTCCGGCGCGCTGGTGCGCAGCTACTTCTGACCGTGGCGCGGGGGGCCGGCTGCCCCCCGGCCGCCTGCGGCGGCGCCCCCCGCGGATATTTCCGGACCAAAATCGGCTTGGCGATTCACGCCCGGCTTGCGCCCGGTCGCGGCCCGGCTAGGCTGGCCCGGCAGGCCGGGGGAGGGCGGATGGCCGACTGGGACTATATCGTCGTGGGCGCCGGCAGCGCGGGCTGCGTGCTGGCCAGCCGGCTGAGTGCCGATCCGGATGTCCGGGTGCTGCTGATCGAGGCCGGCGGGCGCGACGATTATCCCTGGCTGCACATCCCGATCGGCTATCTCTACTGCATCGGCAATCCGCGCACCGACTGGGGCTATCGCACCGCGGCCGAACCGGGGCTGGGCGGCCGCCGGCTGCTGTACCCGCGCGGGCGGGTGCTGGGCGGCTGTTCGGCGATCAACGGCATGCTCTACCTGCGCGGCCAGGCCGCGGATTACGATCACTGGCGGCAGCTGGGCAATCCCGGCTGGGGCTGGGAGGACGTGAAGCCGTATTTCCTGAAGTCCGAGGATTACGCGGCCGGCGCGGCGGCGGAAGAGGATCACGGCCGGGGCGGCGAATGGCGGGTGGAGAACCAGCGCCTGCGCTGGGACATCCTCGACGCCTGGGCCGATGCGGCCGAGGCGGCGGGGATCCCGCGCAGCGGTGATTTCAACCGCGGCGACAACGAGGGCGTGGGCTATTTCAAGGTCAACCAGCGCGGCGGCTGGCGGGTGTCGACCGCCAAGGCGTTCCTGCGCCCGGCGCGGGGCCGGCCGAACCTGAAGGTGGAGACCCATGCGCTGGTCGAGCGCGTGCTGATCGAGAACGGCCGGGCCACCGGCATCCGCTTTCTCCGCGACGGCGCGGCGGAGGAACCGCGGGCGCGGCGCGGGGTGATCCTGTCGGCGGGATCGATCGGTTCGGCGCAGATCCTGCAGCTTTCGGGCATCGGGCCCGGGGCTCTGTTGCAGAGGATGGGGATCCCGGTGATCCGCGACGCCGCGGTGGGCGAGAACCTGCAGGACCATCTGCAGATCCGCTGCGCCTATCGCGTGACGGGGGCGACGACGCTGAACACGCTGGCCGGCAGTCTTTGGGGCAAGGCGCGGATCGCGGCTGAGTACGCGCTGTTCCGCTCCGGCCCGATGTCGATGGCGCCGAGCCAGCTGGGCGCCTTCGCGCGCTCGGGGCCCGACGTGGCGACGCCGGACCTGGAATACCACGTCCAGCCGCTGAGCCTGGACGCGTTCGGCGAACCGCTGCACGATTTCCCCGCGATCACCGCGAGCGTGTGCCACCTGCGCCCCGAAAGCCGCGGCCATGTGCGGATCGCCGCGCCCGATCCGCGCGTCCATCCCGAGATCGCGCCGAACTACCTGTCCGCGCCGGCCGACCGGGCGGTGGCGGCGCGGGCGATCCGGCTGACGCGGCGGATCATGGCGCAGCCGCCGCTGGCCCGCTACCGGCCCGAGGAATTCCGCCCCGGCCCCGGCCCGGAGGACGACGCGGCGCTGGCCGAGGCCGCGGGGGCCATCGCCTCGACGATCTTCCACCCGGTCGGCACCGTGCGGATGGGCGGTGACGCGGATGCGGTGGTGGAACCGGAGCTGCGCCTGCGCGGCGTGGGGGCGCTGTGGGTCGCCGATGCCTCGATCATGCCGGCGATCACCTCGGGCAACACCAACGCGCCGACGATCATGATCGCCGAGAAGGCGGCCTCGATGATCCGCGCCGCGGGCTGAATGCCGACAATTGCAGCGGTTAAACCCGCGTTAGCCCCGGCCTGCTACCCCTGAGCCCGGGTGAAAGAAAACGGGTGTGGTGGATGGGCGCGCGCGACAACGCGGCACCAGTCATCATCAAGCGCAAGAAGGTCGCCGGCGGCGGCGGACACCACGGCGGAGCGTGGAAGGTCGCCTATGCCGACTTCGTGACCGCCATGATGGCCTTCTTCCTGTTGATGTGGCTGCTGAACGCAACGACCGAGAAACAGAGAAAGGGCATCGCGGATTACTTCAATCCGACGATCCCGATCAACCGGATCTCCGGCGGCGGCGAGGGCGCTTTCGGCGGCGACAGCGTGTTTTCCGAGGACACGGTGGCGCAGAACGGCACCGGCGCCTCGAACTTCAAGCCGACGCAGGAGTTGCAGGCGGTGGGCCAGACCGGCACCCAGTCGATCGATGCCGATTCCAAGCCCGGCCTGGCCGACCAGGACCTGCGCCGGATCGAGGAGGCGCTGCTTGGCGTCGGCGGCGAATCCATGGTCAGCGAGCAGCTGGCCCGGCACATCGTCACCCGGCTGACCGACGAGGGGCTGATCGTCGAGTTCTTCGACACCGAGGACGAGGCGCTGTTCGAGACCGGCACCGCGACACCGACGCCGATCACCGGCGAACTGGCCAACATGATCACGCGGGTGTTCGCGCTGGTCGACAACGAGGTCGCGATCAACGGCCATATCCGGGCGCTGCCCGAGGTGCTCAAGACCAATCCGTCCTGGGATCTGACGACCGACCGGGCGCTGGCGATGCGCGACCTGTTCGAACAGGCGGGATTCGCGCCGCGCCGGGTGCAGCGGGTCACGGGGTTCGCCGATCGCAAGCCGTCGCTGCGCAACCCGATGGCGGTGCGCAACAACCGCATCGAGGTGATCCTGCTGAGATCTGACCAGTAGCGAAATCCCGCGCCTTTTAGGCATTAGGGCAACATTAAGGCGCGCCGGTGCAGTCTGCTGTCCAGTGACGGACGACAGCAGCAGAAAGGCGCTATTCCATGTCCATCTCCTCTTCGCTGAATGCAGGCGTGGCCGGTCTGAGTGCCAATGCCACCAAGCTTGCGACCATTTCCGACAACATCGCCAACTCGG
>CAYUXM010000137.1:0-8388 GCA_964448765.1 uncultured Rhodobacterales bacterium | reverse complement strand
CGACATGGCAGGCCTCGGCCGAGGCCGCCAGCGTCGCGCCCGAGGTCATCACGTCATCGACGATCAGGATGTGCCGGCCCGCGATCAGCCCCTTGCGCGAGGGGTGGGCGCGAATCGCGCCCTGCAGGTTGGCGAAGCGCGCGTCGCGGCTGCGGCCCTCCTGGCTGGGGGTGCGCCGGGTGCGGGCCAGAAGGTCCGGACACCAGCCAAGGCCCACGCGCCGCGCGACCTCGGCGCCCAGCAGCGCGGCCTGGTTGTAGCGCCTGCGCAGGAACCGCCAGCGATCCAGCGGCACCGGGGCCAGCATCATCCCCGGTTCGAGGATCGGCGCGGCAACGCGGGCCATCCAGTCGGCCAGCGGCGGCACCAGATCGTGCCGGTCGCCGTGTTTCAGCGCCAGCACCATGCGCCGCGCCGCGCCCTTGTAGACCAGCGCGGCCCGCCCCCGCGCCCAGGGCCGCGCGATCGTCAGGCAATCGTCGCAATGTTCCGCCCGGCCCTCGTCGCGGCCGGGCAGCGGCGCGCCGCAACTGTCGCAGGCCAGCCCGGCGATGAACGGCGTTTCCGCCCAGCAACCGGGGCACAGGCCGCCGTCCGGCGTCACCGCCGTGCCGCAGGCGAGGCAGCGCGCGGGATAGATCGCGGCAAGCACCGCGGGCAGCAAGCCTTGCATCCGGGCGGCCGCGGCCCTTACCTGTCCCGACATGAGCCAATCCCCTCCTCGTCTCACCGATCGCGCGGCGCTCCTGCGCCAGCGCGCCCGCGCCCGGAACAGGCCGGGCGGGGTGGAGCGGCTGTTCCAGGACCTTGCCGCCACGGAACTCGAGGAGAGGCTGACAGCGGTTAACAGGGTCTTTACGGCGCCGGCCCTGATCGCCCCGTTTCCCGACGCTTTCGCCGAATCGGCGAACTGGAAGCGGATTCTGGCCGATGACGCGGTGCTGGGCCTCGACACCGGCGCGCATGACCTCGTCGTGCACGCGCTGGCGCTGCACTGGGCCGACGACCCGGTGGGGCAGCTGGTGCAATGCCGCCGGGCGCTGGCCCCGGACGGGCTGTTCCTGGGCATCTTCTTCGGCGGCCGCAGCCTGGCGGAACTGCGCGCCTGCCTGGCCGAGGCCGAGGCGGCGCTGACCGGCGGCCTGTCGCCCCGCGTCGCGCCGATGGCCGACCTGCGCGCCGCCGGCGACCTGTTGCAACGCGCGGGCTTCGCGCTGCCGGTGGCGGATTCGGTGCTGCAGGATCTCAGCTATCGCGATGCCTTCGCGCTGATGGCCGACCTGCGCGCGATGGGCGAGGCCAACGCGCTGGCCGCGCGCCAGCGCCGCACGCCGCCCAGAGCCCTGTTCGCCGAGGCCGCGCAACGTTACGCCGACCGTTTCGGCATGGCCGATGGCCGGGTGCGCGCCACGGCGGAGATGATCGTGCTGACCGGCTGGGCGCCGGGGCCGGGCCAGCAGCAGCCGCTGCGCCCCGGCTCGGCCGCGGCCCGGCTGGCCGAGGCGCTGGGCACCGAAGAAACCCCGCTTCCCGGGCCCGCGACCCCGGGTCGCGATTGACCCTCGCGCATTTCCGGCTATCTCAGGCCCCGGCGATACAGGGGAGACGACGATGAAGGACGAAACGGCCATCGGCGACATGGTTCAGCCCGGCACCGGCCGGCTTGCGCATGCGCCCGCCGACCATCCGCCCGTCCCGCGCGCCAGGATCGGCATCCTTGTCGCCAATCTCGGCACCCCCGACGCGACCGACTACTGGTCGATGCGCCGTTACCTGAACGAATTCCTGTCGGACCAGCGGGTGATCGACTACCCGGCCTGGAAATGGCAGCCGCTGCTGCAACTGATCATCCTGTCGAAGCGGCCCTTCACCTCTGGCGCGAACTACAAGTCGATCTGGAACGAGGAGGCGGACGAAAGCCCGCTGATGACGATCACCAAGCAGCAGGTGGCCAAGATCCGGGCCGAGGCCGCGGCGCGCTGGGGCGACGGCGTGATGGTCGATTTCTGCATGCGCTACGGCAACCCCTCCACCCCCTCGGTGGTGCGCAAGATGGTGGCGGCGGGCTGCGAGCGGATCCTGTTCTTCCCGCTCTATCCGCAATCCGCCGGCGCGACGTCGGCCACCGCCTGCGACCAGTTCTTCCGCGCGCTGATGAAGGAAAAGTTCCAGCCCGCCGCGCGCACCGTGCCGGCCTATTTCGAACATCCGCTGTTCATCGAGGCGCTGGCGCAATCCGTCGAACGCGGCTACGCGAAGCTGGAGCGCAAGCCCGACGTGCTCGTGGCCTCCTACCACGGCATGCCCAAGCGCTACCTGCTGGAGGGCGACCCCTACCATTGCCAGTGCCAGAAGACCTCGCGCCTGCTGCGCGAACGGCTGGGCTGGGACAAGGGCGCGATCGACACCACCTTCCAGTCGGTCTTCGGATCGGAGGAATGGCTTCGGCCCTATACCGTGGAACACGTCGCCGATCTGGCCAAGGCGGGAAAGAAGAACATCGCGGTGATCTCGCCCGCGTTCTCGGCCGATTGCATCGAGACGCTGGAGGAGATCAACGGCGAGATTGCCGAGGCCTTCGAAGAGGCCGGCGGCGAAAGCTTTACCTACATCCCCTGCCTGAACGACGATGACGCGCATGTCGCCGCGCTGATGGCGATCATCGAACAGAACCTCGCGGGCTGGACCTGACAGGCCCGCGCACCGGCGACCGGGCGAAATTCATTCGGCCATGAAAAAAGGCGGTGGGACACCCACCGCCTTTTTCCATTGCCTTTCGGCAGATCAGTCCGCGGCAGCGGCGATCACGAGCAGGAGCATCAGCGGAACGATGATGCCAGCCGCCGAGGAGGACGTTTCCTCGACGATCACTTCCGGCTCCATCACCGGCTCCGCATAGCCACCGGCAAACGCGGCGGTACCAGCAACCGACAGAGCGGCAGCAAGTGCGACTTTTTTCATGTCAACCTCCAGTTTTGCCCCGTGCCGGAGATAGTGAGGGCGGCAGGGGCACACGTGTCTGTACCTCGTAACGTCCTCTAAGCAAACCCCGAAGTGTATTGCAATGACCGGATTCGCGGCACCGCGCACTGGCGCGAAACTGTGGTCAAATTAGCAACACCTGTGTCCCGTTGCCCGCCAGCGCGTACAACTCGGCGATATGCTCGTTGTAAAGACCGATGCAACCGTTGGACGAGCGGCGGCCGATCTTGCGCGTGTCATGGGTGCCGTGGATCCGGTAGTATTGCCAGGACAGGTAAAGCGCATGGGTGCCCAGCGGGTTGTCCGGGCCGGGGCCGACATAGTCGGGCCATTCGGGGTTGCGCTGTTTCATCGCCGGCGTCGGGCGCCATTCCGGCCCCTCGACCTTGCGCACCACCTCGGTCCGGCCGCGCCGGGTCAGATCCTCGCTCAGCGGCACCGAGGTCGGGTAGAGCTTGTAGACGCTTTCGTCCGCCGACCAGTAGTGCAACGCGCGGCTGTCGATATCGACGAGGATCGCGCCGTTCCTGAGGCTCTTGAAATACGGCTGCCACTGCAGCGAGCGAAAGCTCGACATGTTGCGCCGGTAGTTGGAGGACAGCGCCTCCTCCATCTCCACGGTATCCGCGAAGAAGCCTTGCCCGAGCGCCGGGGTGGCGAGCCCCGCCGCCACTGCCGCGCCCGAGGCGATGAAGCCGCGCCGGTCGATGCCGCCATTCCTGCGGGAGGTCATCGTCGTTCTCCTTGCCTGCTCGTGCCGGGCGCTGGCCCGGCGGGGTCGATCGCGTCCGGCGCGCGGCCGGAACGCCGCGGACCATAGGGGCGCTCGTCCATCGGTTGCAACTCAAACTCCCGTCAACGGCCGCCGCTTTCGACAAGATGGGTTTGAATCGGCGGGCTTGCGCCTATAGATGACGGTTCAGGCAATTCCGGACCAGACCATGCGCCCTTCCGTCGCTCTCATCGCCCCGATCCTCGCGCTTGTGGCCGCCTGCGCGCCGGTCGAACCGCCGCGGCTGGGCCCCGACGGGCGGCCGCTGCCGAAGCTTTACCGGATCGGCGAGCAGGACCCGGGCGAGGTGCAATACCGGATGCTGGACGCGGTGAACGCATTGCGCCAGGCCCGCGGGGCGGCGCCATTGCAGCTCGACCCGTTCCTCAATGCCGCCGCCGCCACCCATTCCCGCGACATGGCGGTGCAGAACCGGCCCTGGCATTTCGGCTCCGACGGATCCTCGCCGCTCGACCGGGTGCGGCGCGCGGGCTATGCCGGCATGATGCTGGGCGAGAACATCTCGGAAACCTACGAGACCGAGCTTGAAACCCTCTCGGCCTGGATGCAGGTCGCCGACACCCGCGCGGTGATCCTCGATCCGAACGCCCGCCACATGGGTTTCGCCTGGCACCAGGAACCCTCGGGCAAGATCTGGTGGACGCTGGTTACCGGCGGCTGAGGGGCCACCGGCGCTCAGGGCAGGATCAGGATCGGGGTGCCGTTCCCGACCATGGCGTAGATCTCCTCGATCTCGTCGTCGGTCACGGCGATGCAGCCCTCGGTCCAGTCCGGCGGCAGGCCGGCATTCTTGCCCGCCTGGCCGTGGATGAAGATGTCGCCTCCCGGCAGTTCGCCCTTGGTCGAGGCGCGGGCGGTATCGGCCTCGTTCGGGTAGGAAATGCCAAGCGACAGGTGAAAGTTGCTGTCGGGATTGCGCCGATCGATCCAGTAAAGCCCCTCGGGCGTTCTCATGTCGCCCTCGACCTCCTTGTGGCCGATCGGTTCCGCGCCCAGCGCGATGTCGTAGACCTTCAGCGCCGTGGTGCCGTGCAACAGGTAAAGCTTGCGATCCGCCTTCCTGACCAGAAGCTGCGTGACCTCCGGCCCGTCATAGCTGCGGAACTTCGATCCCTGGCCATCGAACAGGCCGCAGGCGGCAAGGTTCGCCACCAGCGCCAGCGCCAGGACTGTCCTGAGCATTCGCATGTCGTGTACTCTGCCTCGTGGTTTTTTGCGGCGATCATATCGCGAAAAACCGGATTGGCTAGTCGTCGCCGCGCGGCCTCTCCGCCGCCGCGCCCTCGCCCAGCCGGCTCTCGATCGCCGCAAGCCGGGTCAGCACCTCGTCGCGCCAGGCCTCGGTGCGCTGGCCTTCTTCCTCGCCATGGGCCTCCTGCATCGAGTTGACGATGAGGCCGACCAGCAGGTTCACCACGACGAAGGTGGTGACCATGATGAACGGCACGAAGAACAGCCAGGCCGCCGGGTAAACCTCCATCACCGGGCGGACGATCCCCATCGACCAGGATTCCAGCGTCATGATCTGAAACAGCGTGTAGGCCGACCGGCCGAGCGTGCCGAACCAGTCGGGAAACGCGGCCGAGAACAGCTTGGTGGCCATCACCGCGCCGATGTAGAACACCATCCCCATCAGCAAAAAGACCGATCCCATGCCGGGCAGCGCGGTGACGAACCCCTCGACCACGCGGCGAAGCCGCGGCGCGACCGACAGCACGCGAAGAAGCCGCAGTACCCTCAGCGCCCGCAGCACCGACAGGGTCTGCGCGCCGGGCATGAGCGCGACGCCGACGATGGCGAAATCGAACAGGTTCCAGCCCGAGGTGAAGAACCGCCCGCCGCGGGCATAGATCTTCGCCGCTATCTCGACAACGAAGACCGCCAGGCACAGCCGGTCCAGCAGCCGGATCGCGCCGCCCGCGCGCTCCATCGCCTCGGCCGAGGTCTCCAGCCCCAGCAGCAGCGCGTTGAACAGGATGATGCCGATGATCGTGTTGCCGACCGCCGGGCGGTCGAGCCAGGCGTCAAGGCGGGAGCGGAAGGTCATGTCGGCCCTCGAATTACCGGGAAACCCCGTCGATATGGCCCCGCGAGAAGCGCGCGGCAAGTTCGACATGCGCTGAGAACCGGAACTGGTCGATCACCCGCAGCCAGTCCAGCCGGTATCCGCCGGCGATCAGGATCGCCGCATCGCGCGCGAAGGTCACCGGGTTGCACGACACCGCGGCGATCACCGGCACCGCCGCGCGGGCGAGTTCGCGGCACTGCGCCTCGGCCCCGGCGCGCGGCGGGTCGATCACCACGGCCTCGGCCCGCTTCAGCTCGTCGGGCATCAGCGGCCGGCGGAAGAGGTCGCGCGCCTCCGCCGTCACCCGCTTCAGCCCCTCGGCCCGGCGCCAGCCCGCGTCCAGCGCGGCGGTGAGCCGCGCGTCGGCCTCCACCCCGTGCACCTCGGCCGTTTCGGCCAGCGGCAGGGTGAAGGTGCCAAGCCCGCAGAACAGGTCCACCACCTGCCGCGCCGGGCCCACGGCCTCGCGCACCGCGGCGACCAGCGCCGCCTCGCCCTCCGCCGCGGCCTGCAGGAAGGCGCCGGGCGGCACCGGCACCGGCGCGCGGCCGATCCGCAGCATCGGCACCCGCCGCTCCGCCACCATCTCGCCACCCCAGGATAGCCGCGCGAGATCCAGTGCCTCGGCCTCGGCCGCCAGCGCGGCAAACAGGCTCTCGTCCAGCGGTTTTCCGCCCGTCGCGGCCAGGTCCTCGCCGGTGTCGGTCAGCGTCAGCGCCAGCGCGACCTCGCCCTTGCGCGACGCCCCGGCGGCCACCACCGGCCCCAGCCGCGGCGCCAGCGCCCGCAGCGCCGGGTGCAGGACAAGGCAATCGGAGATCCCGACGATCACGCCCGAGACGCGGGCATGGAACCCGATCAGCGTGCCCGCCTTGGTGCGCCGCCCGGCCAGCACCGCCCGGCGGCGCGAGCGCAGCGGCACGGTTTCGGCCGCCGAAACCTCCACCGCGATACCGCGGGCGGCCAGCGCGGCCTCCACCACGCCGGCCTTCCAGCGCGCCGTGAAATCCTCCGTTGCATGCATCAGTCGGCAGCCGCCGCAGGCGCGGTAATGCGGGCAGGGCGCGCGCACCCGTTCCGGCGCGGGGGTGACGATCTTCGGCGCGTCCATCCGGCCATCGGCAACCGCGCCCTCCACCACCTCGCCCGGCAGCGCCATCGGCACGAAAACCGGCCCCTCCGGCCCGTCGGCAATCCCGTCGCCAAGGTGGCCGAGCCGCGCGACGGTCAACCGCATCAGATCGCCACGGCGGGGGAAAACGCCTGCCCCTCGGGCGCGAGGATCGTGCATTCGCGCAGCCCGTGCGGCTTGTCGGCGGGGTGTTCGATCACCATGCCGCCCGCCGCCTCGGCCCGCGCCGCCGCCGCGTCCGGGTCGATCCCGAACAGGAAGATCTGCATCCCCGCCCCGCGCGGCGGTGTCTCGGGTACCAGCCCCAGCAGCGGGTGCCTGCCATAGGTCGCATCGCCGTGAAGCTGGATATAGGCCCCGTCATGCACCATGATCGCGAAGTCCGGGCTGACCTGATGGGCCGACAGGCCGAAGACCCGCGTCAGGAACTCCGCCAGCGCCGCCGCATCGCGGGTCAGGATGTTCACGCCGACCCCGCGCAGCATGCGGCCGAACGCGGCCGCATCCATGGTTTCCAGCGCCTCGGTCATTCCGCTGCCTCCGTCTTGTCGTCGGCGCCAAGGAACCCGCCGGACTGGCGGCTCCAATACCTCGCGTAAAGCCCGCCCATGGCCAGCAGATCGTCATGGCTGCCCTGTTCGACGATCCGGCCCGCCTCCAGCACCACGATCCGGTCCATCCGCGCGATGGTGGACAGCCGGTGCGCGATGGCCAGCACCGTCTTGCCCTGCATCACCCGTTCCAGCGCCGACTGGATCGCCGCTTCCACCTCGCTGTCCAGCGCGCTGGTGGCTTCGTCCAGCACGAGAATCGGCGCATCCTTGAGGAAGGCGCGGGCCAGCGCGATCCGCTGCCGCTGCCCGCCCGACAGTTTGACCCCGCGTTCGCCCAGGAAGGCGCCGTAGCCGCTGCGCCCCTTGTGATCGCGCAGCGCGAGGATGAAGTCATGCGCCTCGGCCTTCCTCGCCGCCGCGATCACCTCGTCTTCCGTCGCGTCGGGGCGGCCGTAGCGGATGTTGTCCAGCGCGGTGCGGTTGAACATCGCGGTTTCCTGCGTGACCATTCCGATCCGGGCACGCAGAGATTCCTGCGTGACTTGCGCCACGTCCTGCCCGTCGATCGTGACCCGCCCGGCCTCGGCGTCGTAAAGCCTGAGCAGGAGCGAGACGAGCGTGGATTTCCCCGCGCCCGAGGCCCCGACGATCGCCAGTTTCTCGCCCGGTCGAACCGTCAGGTCGATCCCGGTGACGCCGCCCGAGGCGCGGCCGTAGGCAAAGCTGACATCCTCGAAACCGATCCGGCCCTCCGTCACGGCAAGCTCCGCGGCCCCCGGCGCATCCTCGATGCGGTGCGCGGGCGCGATGGTCTGCATCCCGTCCTCGACCTCGCCGATATGGCCGTAGATCACCATCA
>CAYUXM010000136.1:0-8427 GCA_964448765.1 uncultured Rhodobacterales bacterium | reverse complement strand
AGGTCCATCGGCACGAGGTAGCTGGCCACCCCGTAGGTCAGGCCGCGCTTTTCCCGCAACTCCTCCATCAGGCGCGAGCCGAAGCCGCCGCCGCCGAGGATGTGGTTGAGGACGTAGGCGGGGAAGAAATCCGGATCGTGCCGGTCGATCCCCGCATGGCCGAAGACGACGACGGACTGCGGCGACTCGTAGTCCACCACCGTCACCCCCGGTTCCAGCGCCACCGCGACCTCCGGCGGCATCGGCGCGCCGACCTGTGGCAGATCGGCCAGCAGCCGGTCGATCACCGCGCCCAGCGTTTCGGCATCGATATCGCCCACCGCCGAGACGTAGACGCGGTCGCGCGCCAGCACCCGGCCATGCGCCGCGATCAGGTCGTCGCGGGTCAGCGCCGCAACGCTGTCCTCGGTGCCGTTGCGGCTGGTGCCGTAGGGATGGGTGCCGAAGGCGAGGCTGTCGAAGCTGCGCCCGGCGATGCGGTTGGGATCCTTCGCCGAGGACCGGATGTTGGAGATCACCTGCGCCCGCACCCGTTCGATCGCGTCGGCGTCGAACCGGGGCGCGACCAGCGCGGCGCGCAAAAGCTCCACCGCCTCGTCGCGCGTCTCGGTCAGGAACCGCGCCGAGACCGACAGCGAATCGTCGCCGACGTCGAAGGAGAACGAGGCCGCCATCGCGTCGCGCGCGGCGGCGAAGGCCTGCGCGTCCATATCGTCCGCGCCTTCCTCCAGCAGCGCGGTCATCAGGTTGATCGCGCCGCGCTTGCCCTCGGCATCAAGGCTCGCGCCGCCGCGGAACCGCAGTTCCAGCGCCACGAAGGGGATCGAGGGTTCCTCGACCAGCCAGGCGCGGATGCCGCCCGGCGAGGTCACTTCCTCGATCTCGACCGCGGCGCGGGCGGGCAGCGCCATCAGCACCGCGGCGGCCAGCGCGACGACCATGCGCATCATCGTCATTGCCCCACCTCCGCGGTTTCGGCCTCGGGCCGGGTCAGCCAGCCGGTGACGGCCCGGCGCCGGTCGAACACCGCGCGCGCGGCCTCCATCACGTCATCCTCGGTCACGGCCTGCAACACCTCGGGCCAGGCCTGCACGTCGGCCACCGTCAGGCCCGAGGTCAGCGCCTCGCCATAGCGGCGGGCCAGCCGTTCGGTATTGTCGCGGGCATAGATCTGGTCGGCCCGGATCTGCGCCTTGATCCGCGCGAAATCCTCGGCGTTGACGCCCTCTTCGAGGAACTCGGCGATCACCCGGTCCATCGCCGCCTCGGCCTCGGCCAGGCCCAGGCCCGGCGCGGGCACGGTGACAAGGCCGAAGATCGTGTCGTCCAGCGACAGGCCGTCGTAGAAGGCGGCGGTGTAGATCGCCTGCTGCGTCTCGAACTGCAGCTTGCGGGCCAGCACCGAATTGACCGGGCTGCCGCCCAGAAGCTCGGCGAGGAAGGTCAGCGCCGCGGCCTCCTGCTGCGCGCCGGCGTCGCGTTCGGGGGCAAGGTAGGTGCGCATCACGTAGGGCTGCGCCACCCGCGCATCCTCCATCACCAGCCGGCGTTCGGACATCTGCGGCGGTTCCGCCGGACGGTCGCGCGGGCCGATGCCGGGCGCGGCGGGGATCGCGCCGTAATGCCGTTCGGCGAGGCTGCGCACCTCCTCGGGCGACACGTCACCCGCCACGACCAGAACCGCGTTGTTCGGCCAGTAATGCGTTTCGTACCAGGCCAGCGCATCCTCGCGGGTCAGCGTTTCCATCTCGTGCCGCCAGCCGATGATCGGCCGGCCATAGGCGTGGTTGAGATACTGCGCGGCGCGGCGCTGCTCGCCGAAGATCGCGCCGGGGTCGCCGTCGATCCGCTGGCTGCGCTCCTCGAGGACGACCTCGCGCTCGGTCTGCCACGCGTCCTCGGTCAGAAGGAGGTCGCGCATCCGGTCGGCCTCCATTTCCATCATCAGGTCGAGCCGGTCGGCGGCGACGCGCTGGAAATAGGCGGTGTAGTCCCACGAGGTGAAGGCATTGTCCGACCCGCCGTTCGCCTCGACGATCCGCGACAGTTCGCCGGGGCCCAGATCGTCGGTGCCCTTGAACATCAGGTGTTCGAGGTAATGCGCGATGCCCGAGACGCCGGGCGGCTCGTCCGCCGCGCCGGCGCGGTACCAGACCATGTGCACGACGACGGGGGCGCGGGTATCCTCGATCACCACGACCTCCATGCCGTTGTCGAGGGTGAAGCCCGAAACGGTTTCGGCGGTGGCGTGACCCGCGCCGAGGGCGAGGGCAAGGATCGGGGCCAGCAGGCGGACGGGCGACAGGCGCGGCATGAAACCTCCGGGAACGTTCGCGTCACAAGCTACGCGCGGTCCAGCCTGCATCAAGACCGGTTGACGCGGAATTGAGCTACTCGGTCCCTTCCGGCGGTGCGCCGACGGTGCGCACCCCGGCCCGGCGCCAACGCTCCAGTTCCCGGTAGCGGTCCAGCGTCATCGGCTCGTAGGCCTCGAAATAGACGTTGACGTTGAACCAACGCTCCAGAAGCCGCCCGTCATTGGCGCGGCGGTAGTCGAGGTCTTCGGCGGCCAGCTGGTCGCGGATTCCGGGCTGGGTGCCGAACCGGCCGGCATGGGCCAGAAGCCCGCGATCGCCCGGCCGGGCGCGGGCCACGTCACCACCCATCGCGGCGACGGCATCGGCCTCGGGCGTCGGATCGGTGCGGTTCTGCGCGCCCGGCGTCGGTTCCGGCAGGGCGGCCAGATCCTCGGGCAGCGCCAGCGGCTTGGGCGGCAGGATCGCGAATTCGTCGGGCGTGCGGTTCTGGCTGCGGATGTTCATCAGCTGCGGGTCGCGCGCCTCGCCGCAGGCCGTGAGCGCCATCAGCGCCGCCACCGCGCCGGCCTGGATGCCCCGAACTGCCCGCATGCGCCCTTTCCCCTTCACCCTCTTCCCCGGGGTCTTAGCGCAACTTCCCGCCCTCGTCACGGGGTCTTCTGCTGGCGCCCGGTGAACAGCACCAGCCCCACCGCGCCAAGGAAAACGGCGATATCGGCGATGTTGAAGGCCCAGGGATTGGTCCAGCCCGGAACCGAGAAATTCAGGAAATCGGCCACCGCGCCATAGATCACCCGGTCCACGACGTTGCCCAGCGCGCCGCCGACCAGCAGACCGGCCGAGATCTGCGCCGCCGCGCCCGGTTCCTCCCGCGCGATCCAGCGCCAGACCCAGGCGGAAATCGCCAGCGCCACCGCGATCAGCCCCCAGCGCGCGGCCTCGGCGCCCGAGGTCAGCAGGCCGAAGTTCACCCCCCGGTTCCAGGCCATGCGCAGGTTGAACCAGGGCGGCAGCACATCGACCGCCAGCCGCGTCTTGAGGTCGAGCCCGTGCACGACCCAGACCTTGGTGGCCAAGTCGAGCGCGAAGACGACACCCGCGATGATCCCGGCCCGCCGCATCGCCTAGTGCCGGAAATGCCGCATGCCGGTGAACACCATCGCCAGCCCGGCCGCGTCGGCCGCCGCGATCACCTCGTCATCGCGCATCGAGCCGCCGGGCTGGATCACCGCGGTCGCGCCGGCCTCGGCGGCCGCCAGAAGCCCGTCGGGGAACGGGAAGAACGCGTCCGAGGCGACGACGGAGCCCTGTGCCGGGGTCGCGGCCAGGCCCAGGTCATCGCCCATCCGGCGCGCCTTGAGCGCGGCGATGGTGGAACTGTCCAGCCGGCTCATCTGGCCCGCGCCGATCCCCACCGTCGCGCCGTCCCTGGCATAGACGATGGCGTTCGATTTCACGTGCTTGGCCACCCGCCAGGCGAACAGAAGGTCGGCCAGTTCCGCATCGGTCGGCGCGCGCCGCGTCACGACCTTCAGGCTGTCATCGGCCAGCCGCCCGGCGTCGCGGTCCTGCACCAGCACCCCGCCGGCGACCTGCCGGATGGCCAGCCCCGGCGCGGCCGGATCGGGCAGCCCGCCGGTGGTCAGCAGCCGCAGGTTCTTCTTGCCGGCGAAGACGGCGCGCGCGCCCGCGTCGGCCTCGGGCGCGATCACCACCTCGGTGAAGATCCGGCAGATGTCCTCGGCGGTTTCGGCGTCGAGCGGGCGGTTCAGCGCGACGATCCCGCCGAAGGCCGATGTCCGGTCACAGTCGAAGGCGCGGCGATAGGCCTCGGCCAGCGACGCACCGCGGGCCACGCCGCAGGGATTGGCATGTTTGACGATCACGCAGGCCGGCCCGTCTTCGGGCGCGAATTCCGCCGCCAGTTCGAAGGCCGCGTCGGTGTCGTTGATGTTGTTGTAGCTCAGTTCCTTGCCCTGCCACTGGGTCGCGGTGGCGATGCCGGGCCGGGCGCTGCCGTCGGTGTAGAAGGCCGCGGCCTGGTGCGGGTTCTCGCCGTAGCGCAGGGTCTGGGCCAGGGTGCCGGCGAAGACGCGGCGGCGCGGCGCCGGCTCGCCGATCGCGCCGGCCATCCAGCCCGACACGGCCGCGTCATAGGCCGCGGTGCGGCCGTAGGCGACCTGCGCCAGCCGCTTGCGGAACGCCAGCGTCGTCCGCCCGCCCTGCGCGTCCAGTTCCGCCAGAACCGCGTCGTAATCCGCGACATCGGTCACCACCGTCACCCAGGCGTGGTTCTTGGCCGCCGCGCGGATCATCGCCGGGCCGCCGATGTCGATGTTCTCCACGCAGGTGTCGTAATCCGCGCCCTTCGCCACCGTTTCCTCGAACGGGTAGAGGTTCACGATCAGCAGGTCGATCGGCAGGATACCGTGCTCGGCCATCGCCGCGGCGTGGCCATCGACGTCGCGCAGCGCCAGAAGCCCGCCATGCACCTTGGGATGCAGCGTCTTCACCCGGCCGTCCATCATCTCGGGGAAGCCGGTGATCTCGGCCACGTCGCGCACGGCAAGGCCCGCCTCGCGCAGCATCCCCGCCGTGCCGCCGGTCGACACAAGCTCCACCCCGCGCGCCGCCAGCGCCTGCGCGAAATCCACCAGCCCGGTCTTGTCGGAAACCGAGATCAGGGCGCGGGTCAGCGGCGCAAGGTCAGGCGCGGTGGCGGCGGGGGCGTGGACGGAGGCGGACAAGGCGGGCTCCTTCAGTCGTCGTCGATCTCCTCGCGACCGAGGTCGCGGACCGCCTGCGGCGTATCCTGTGCCTTGGCCAAGGTCCAGCCGATTTGGACCGCGTAATCCGCCACCGTCCCGGCGAGGACGATCTGCCGCGTCACCCGCGGTTTCAGCCGGTCCCCTTCGAGATAGACGGAGGGTTCGAGATCGAGTTTCGCGGTGCCGTCATGGCGGAAGATCCAGATCTCGCCGCTCTTGAGCGCCATCGACACCGCCGTGCCGCCCAGATCGAGCGTGGCGTCGACATCGGGGTGCAGGTGGAACCGGATGTCGAAGCGCAGCGCCCCGCCCGCCGCCCGCTTGAGCGCGCCGTCAAGCCTGCGACGGTCGCCCGCGGTCATCGCGCCCAGCGTGTCCTCGCCGGCCAGCCGCCGGCCGTCGAGGCCGAGGTCGAGCTGGCGGATATGGGTCAACCCGTGGGTCACCGCATAGCCGTCATGGCCGGCGACGAACAGCGTGCCGTCCTCGGTCGGCGCCTGCTGGTAGCGGATGACGCGCGGGATGTCGGCCAGCTGCTCGCGCCGGGTCCGGCCCCAAAGCCCCTCCGCCTCCAGCCGGGACGAGGACAGCCCGGCCAGGCACAGCGTCGAATGCGACGGCGTCGCCCGACCGGCGCGGTGCCATTCGCCGCCGAACACCGCGCCCGAGCCGCAGTTGACGATCAGCGGCCGCCGCCCCGAGGTCAGTTCGAAGGCCAGCGTCGAGGCATGGGCATTGACCGAGGCCGCGCCCTTCGGCGGGCTCGCGGCATCGACGATCACGCTGGTCCGGCCCGCCGAAAGCCGCGCGAAGCCCATCCTCAGGCCCGGCGCCGGGGCCGCGCGCACCCCGGCGGCGGCCAGCGCCTGGTCCAGCCGTCCCTCCAGCCCGCGACCGCCGCCGTGGAACCGCGCCAGCCCGCCATCGGCATGGCGCAGCGCGCGCAGCGCCGGCGCGATTCGCAGGATCGCGTCAAGATGGGCGCGTTCGGGCGACCGGCCGGCCTCGCCCAGCGCCGCCGCGGCCCAGGTCAGCAGCGTGAAGACCTCCAGCAGGGTTTCGGGATTGCGGCTTGCGATGCCGCCGCCCGGATCGACCTGGGCCTGGCATTCGCGCGCCAGCGCGATCCGGGCCGGCGCGACCAGCCGGCTCATCCCGTTCAGGGCGAGACCGGCGCAGATCAGCCCGGTCAGCGCCTCGAACCGCGGCAGGCCCGGCTGCGCCCGTTTCCAGCGCCGCGACAGGAACCGGGTCTGCGCGGCAAGGCACCGGAAATAGGCCGCCTGTTCCTTCGCGTCGCGCCCCTGGCGCAGCATCGCGGAATGGTTGATCCAGCGGATCACCCGGCGCCCGGTCAGGTCCGGCGCCCAGCCCGGCCCGCGGCCGCCGCCGTAGCGGCGGATCCAGTCGTAGGTCCAGGCCTGGGCGCGTTCGCGCGCCGCGGGTTTCGGAACCGCGGCGATGTCGTCGAGCCAGGCGAAGCCGTGCAACGCCCGCGTGAAACCCGGCTCGCCCGCGTCGATGTCCCAGATCAGCCGGTCCGGCGCCTCGACGAGATGGCCGGCGAACAGGAAATTGCCGGCCAGAAGCTGGCGGCCGCGGGCATGGCTGCCGATCGTCTTCGGCTCCGGCTGGCCGACGAAACCGGGCACGCGCCCGGCGCCGGCCGACAGCAGCGCCGCCAGACGCTCGCCAAGGCCCGAAAGGCCCCGCGGTTGGCTCGGAGCTGCGTTGCCCTGTGACATGTGCCGGGTCTGGATACCGTTCGAATTGCGCGCCCCGCAGCATAGCCGTGCAGTCGGCGCGCTGCCACCGCAAAACGGCGCCGGCGCTCAGGTCTTGCGCAGGGCGGCGATGAAGAAGCCGTCGATGCCGCCGCGCCCGGCCCAGAAATCGGGCCGGGTCCGCAGACCGCCGCCCGGCGCGCGCCAGCCCGGCTCCACCCCCGGCAGGTCGAGCGCGGCGGGATCGGGCGCAAGGTCGCCGTGCCGGGCCAGCGCGCCGGCCAGCAGCCCCTCGCCCTCCTCGGGCAGAAGCGAACAGGTCGCGATCACCAGCCGGCCGCCGGGCCGGGTCAGGGCCGCCGCGCGGTCCAGCAGCGCCGCCTGCAGCGCGAACATCTGTTTCAGCGTGGCCGGGTCGCGCAGATGCGGCAGGTCGGGATGCCGGCGGATCGTGCCGGTGGCCGAACAGGGCGCATCGAGCAGCACGGCGTCGAACGCCTCCCCGGGCGCCCAGTCCAGCGCGTCGGCCAGCACCGTGTGCGCGGCAAGGCCGCAGCGGGCGAGGTTTTCCTTCAGGCGCGCCAGCCGCGCGCCGGAGATGTCCAGCGCCGTGACATCGGCCCCCACCGCGGCCAGTTGCAGCGTCTTGCCGCCCGGTGCCGCGCAGAGGTCGAGCACCCGCTCGCCCGGCCGGGCCCGCAGCGCGCGGGCCGGCAGCGCCGCGGCGGCGTCCTGCACCCAGAAATCGCCCGTCTCAAAGCCCGGCAGCGTGCTGACGGTCGCGCCCGCGGCCAGCCGGACGGAGCCGGTGGGCAGCGCCGCCCCGCCCGTCGCGGCGGCCAGTGTCGCCGCGTCGCCATCCTTCGCCGTCAGGTCCACCGGCGCGCCGGCGGCATGCGCGGCCTCCATCGCCTGCACCGCCGCCTTGCCCCAGGCCGACATCAGCCGCCCGCGCAGCCAGCCGGGAAGCTGCTGCGCCGGCAGGCCCGGCCAGGCGGCGGGGCCGGTATCGGCCACCTTGCGCAGCACGGCATTCACGAGCCCGGCGAAGCCTTCGGCCTTGCGCCCGCCGGCGCGGGCAAGCGCGACGGCCGCGTTCACCACGCCGTGCGGCGCGGCGCCCCCGGCGCAGATCTCCACCGCGCCAAGCCGCAGGATCGCCCGCACCCGCGCCGGCGGCGCGCGGCGCAGATGCGGCTTCAGCACCGCGTCCGCCCGGTCGAGGTTGCGCAGGACCGTCAGCGCCAGCCGCTGCGCCCGCGCCCGGTCCGCCGGATCGAGCGCGAGAAACCCGGCCCGGCGCGCGAGATCGTCGATCGCGACGCGATCGGCCAGCACACCGGTCAGCAGCTCGACCACCGCGCCGCGCGCCGCAATCCCCGTCGCCGCCATCCCCGCCTCCGCTTGTCCCGCCTGTCGTGCGGCGTATATGACGGACAGGTACCGCACAAGAACCCCGAGGGCCCGCGATGAGTGACGACAGCCCCGCCGCCTGGGACCGGCCCGACCTGCCCGAGGCCGCGCGCCGCGCGCTGAAAGAGGCCGAGGAGCGCCGGCAACAGGCCGCCGCGCCCGATCTGCCGCCGGAACTGGGCGGGCGTGACGGGCCGGAACCCG
>CAYUXM010000135.1:0-8472 GCA_964448765.1 uncultured Rhodobacterales bacterium | reverse complement strand
CGAGGATGCCGTAGGAGGTGCCGGTGACCCAGCCGGGATCGGCGGTGCACCAGAACACGTCGCCGGGCCGCAGGTCGAGCACCATGCGCCCCGTCGCGCGATGGGCAAGGATCGCCTCGTGGACATGCACCACGCCCTTGGGCTTGCCGGTGGTGCCGGAGGTGAAGTGCAAAAGCCCCGGATCCTCGGGCTGCATCGGCACCGGCGCGCCGCTGCCGTCCTCGGCGGCCATCGCCCCGGCGAGGTCGCGGCAGCCCGGCCCGGCCTCGGCCCCGCCATCGACCAGCAGGACATGGTCGAGCGCCGGCAGCCGGTCGCGCAGCCCCGCCACCTTGCGGCGGTAGAGCGCGGCCGAGGTCACCAGCGCCTTGCCCGAGCCGATCTCCAGCCGCGACTGGATCGGTTCGGGCCCGAAGGCGGAGAACAGCGGGCAGAACACGCAGCCCGCGCGCAGCGTGCCGAGCGCGGCGATGTAAAGCTCGGGCTTGCGGCCCAGCAGCCCGTAGACCGCGTCGCCGCGCTGCAGGCCGAGCCGGCCCAGCATCGCGGCGAAGCGCGCGGTTTCGCGCTGCAACTCGGCATAGGTGTATTCGCGGCGCTCGCCGTCGCGGCCGAGCCAGCGGATCGCCGTGCGGCCGCCGTTGCCCTCGGCCACGTGGCGATCGACGGTTTCATGCGCGATGCTGATCCGCCCTTCGCCCAGCGGCGACAGAAGCGCCCGTTCCGCCGCCCAGTCGAATCCGGCGCGCGCTGCGGCGTAGTCGGGCATGTTCGAATGCGCCCGCACATCGGCGGGTTTGGCGATGATCGTCTCGCCCATGGTCTCCTCCTCCCAGGGCTTGATGCCTGTCCAACGCTATCAAGGCGGGGCGGGGATGCGGGATGACATGGATCAAGGTTGTCCTCGGCACGACGGGATTCGCGCCTGCGTTGCCGGGCCGGCGGGATATTCCTTTGGAATTCGGAAACGACTTTAGAATAGGCCGTCGGGACGGGCGCGTATTCGTGACGATCTTACCGGTAGGCCTTTCATCCATCGCCAGACAGCGAGTTCGGACCGGACATGACCCTGCCCTTCGCGCCCCTGCCGGCCCATCACCTCGAAACGCTGATCGGGGTTTCGGTGTCCCCGATGGCGCTGGTGTCCGACGCGGGCGACATCGTCGTCGCCAACGAGGCCTTCGCCGCGGCCAGCGGTGCCGCGGAGCCGCTGGGGCCGCTGCGCGCGCTGGTCGGGCCGGAGGCGGCGGCGGAAGCCGGCCGGCTGCTGGGCGCGACGATCGATCGCCGGAGGATCGAGGCGCCGATGGCGCGGTCGGGCCGGGCCTATCGCTGGACCCTGTCGCCGACCCCCTGCAGCGGCCGGCGGCTTCTGGAGCTTGAACCGCTGCCCGACAACCGCGGCGCGGGCCCCTTCGCCGGGCTGGAGGCGCTGGTCGAGATGACCGCCTACGGCGTGATGATCTGCGACGCCGCGGGGCGCGTGGAGTGGATCAATCCGGTCTGCGAGCAACTCACCGGCTACCGGCTCGACGAATTGGAGGGGCGCCAGCCGGGCGAACTGCTGCATTTCGAGGGCACGGACACCGCGGTCTGCGGGCGGATCGCCGCCGCGATGGCCGAGGGCCGGGGCATCTGCGAGGAACTCCTCAACCGCAGCAAGGACGGCCGGATCTACTGGGTGCTGCTGGACATCCAGCCGCTGCATGACGATGCCGGCGGGGTAACCGGTTTCGTCGTGGTCCAGTCCGACATCACCGGGCGGAAATCGCCCGCCGGCGCGGAGGCCCGGGCGGCGCGGCTCGGCCGGATGATCGAGCACAGCCACAACGAGGTCTATGTTTTCGACGCCGAGACGTTCTTGTTCGTCGAGGTGAATCGCGGCGCGCGCGAGAACCTGGGCTACGGCGAGGCGGAACTGGCGCGGATGACCCCGCTCGACATCAAGGAAGGGCTGACGGCAGCGACCTTCGCCGATCTTGTCCGCCCGCTGCGCGAGGGCCGCGACGAGGTGCTGCGGTTCCGCGCCCGTCACTGCCGGAAGGACGGCAGCAGCTATCCCGTCGATGTCTCGTTGCAACTGATGCAGGACGACCGGCCGCTGTTCGTCGCGATGGTCGAGGACATGACCGAGCGCGACGCCGCCGAACGCGCTGCCGATCTTGCCCGCCAGCGGCTGGAGGCGGCGATCGAGACGCTGCCCGACGGGTTCGTCTACTACGATTCCGAGGACCGGCTGGTGCTGGCCAACAGCCGCTACAAGGAGATCTACGCCGACAGCGCGCCGGCGATCGTGCCCGGCGCGCGGTTCGAGGACATCCTGCGCTACGGGCTGGAGCACGGGCAATACGCCGAGGCCGTGGGCCGCGAGGAGGACTGGCTGCGCGACCGGCTTGCCGCGCATTTCAGCGTGGAATCGCAGATCGAGCAGCAACTGGGCGACGGCCGGGTGCTGCGCATCTACGAGAAGGACACGCCCGACGGCGGCCGCGTGGGCCTTCGGATCGACGTGACCGAACTGCATGACGCGCGCCGCCGGGCGGAGGCCGCGAACCATGCCAAATCGTCCTTCCTTGCCAATATGAGCCACGAGATCCGCACCCCGATGAACGGTGTACTGGGGATGGCCGACCTGCTGGGCACCACCGAGCTTTCGCCGCGGCAGCGCGAGATGCTGGAAACGATCCAGAGTTCCGGCGAGGCGCTGCTGGCGTTGCTCAATGACATTCTCGATCTCGCGCGGATCGAGTCCGGCAAGGTCGCGCTGGAGGCCGAAGCCTTTCGGCCCGCCGAACTCGCCGGGCGGGTGGCGCGGCTGCATGGCGCGAACGCGACGAAGAAGGGGCTGCGGCTTACGGTGGATGTCGCGCCCGACGCGGCGGGCCGGGCGATCGGCGATCCGGCGCGGATCCAGCAGGTGCTGCACAACCTCGTCGGCAACGCGGTGAAATTCACCGATGCCGGCGGCGTGACGCTGGCGCTGTCGCGGGCGCCCGGCGGCGGGCTGGTCTTCACCGTCGCCGATACCGGGATCGGCATGTCGCCGGAACAGGCGCAGCGGGTCTTCGACGCCTACGAACAGGCCGATGCCACGGTGGGCCGGAAGTTCGGCGGCACCGGCCTGGGCCTCGCCATCGTGCGCGAACTCGTCGAGCGGATGGACGGGCATGTCACGATCGACAGTGCGCCGGGGCGCGGGACGATGGTCGCGGTGAACCTGCCGCTGCCCGCCGCGGAGGCCGGCGACACCGCGCCGGCGGGCGCGGCGGCACCGGGCACGCCGGACGGGCCGGACGCGCCCGGCGCGGGGCTGCGGATCCTCGCGGCCGAGGACAACCGCGTCAACACGATCGTGCTGCAGCACGTGATGGCCCAGCTGGGCCACCGGATGACGCATGTCGAGGATGGCCGCGCGGCGGTCGAGGCCTGGCGACCCGGTGACTTCGACCTGCTCCTGTTCGATGTCTCGATGCCGGAGATGAGCGGGCCGGACGCGCTGGCCGAAATCCGGCGCAGGGCCGCGGAACTGGGCGGCGCGGCGCCACCGGCGATCGCGCTGACCGCCTATGCGATGCCCGAAGAGATCGTCACGCTGCTCGACGCGGGGTTTTGCGACGTGATCACGAAGCCGTTTCGCCGCGACGATCTGGTCGCCGCGCTGGACATGGCGACGGTCGGGGCCGGTTCGGCCGCGGTCTGAGGATCAGCCGGGCGGCGCGACGCCCAGCAGCCGCATCGCGTTTTCCTTCAGGATCAGCGGGCGCACCTCGTCCTTGAACGGCGCGGCCTCGAAATCCTTCAGCCAGCGGTCCGGCGTGATCGCCGGCCAGTCCGAGCCGAAGAGCATCTTCTTCTTCAGGATCGAATTGGCGTACTTGATGAAGATCTCGGGGAAGTATTTCGGGCTCCAGCCGCTCATGTCGAAGTAGACGTTGGGCTTGTGCTGCGCCACCGCCAGCCCCTCTTCCGTCCAGGGGAAGGACGGATGGGCGAGGATGATCGGCATGTCGGGGAAATCCACCGCCACGTCGTCCAGATGCATCGGGTTGGAGTATTTCAGCCGCATTCCCATGCCACCGCGCAGGCCCGACCCGACCCCGGTCTGGCCGGTGTGAAACAGCGTGATCACGCCTTCCTCGGCGCAGGCCTCCAGCACGGTGTAGCAGGCTTCGCGATCGTTGGGGAAAAAGCCCTGCATCGTGGGGTGGAACTTGAAGCCCCGGACGCCGAAGTCGCGCACCAGCCGCCGCACCTCGCGCGCGCCGGCGCGGCCCTTGTGCGGATCGACCGAGGCGAAGGGGATCAGGATATCGTCGTTCTCGGCGCAGAGTTGCGCGACCTCCTCGTTCGAATAGCGGCGGAAGCCGGTCTCGCGCTCGGCATCGACGGGGAAGATCACCGCGGCGATGTTGCGTTCGCGGTAGTAGGCGGCGGTGCCTTGGACGCTGGGCAGCATGCCGTCGGCACCGGCGGGGTTGCGGAAATAGGCGGCCATGCCGGCCTGGAACTCGGTATAGCCGTCGTCGCGCGGGCCGCAGCACGGCTCCTCGGCATGGGTGTGGAAATCGATTGCGCGCACCTTGGCGAAGTCGACCATCGCGGGGCCCTCCCTGTCACGGGCTCAGGGTAGCGGGCGAAAACGATACGCACAAGAATTGTTATGAGGTATAATCAACCCGTGCCGACGACACGCGCGCCCGGCGGAATCGTCGGCGGGGCGGCGTTCAGCGCCTCGATCGCGAAACCCGCGGCGGCCTTGTAGCCGGCCATGAAGGCGGCGCGCTCGGCGGCCGGGATCACCGCGTCGATATCGTCGAATTCGCCGCCGCAGCGCCGGTCGACAAGGTCCAGCAGTCCGAACGGCCCGGCGCCGCGGTTGCGCAGCACCAGTTCCGAGACCGGGCCGCAAAGCTCCGCGTCATAGGCCGCAAGCGCGGCGGGCGTGACGCCGTGGTCGAGCATCCTCGCCCCGATCACGCGGGCATCGACGATCGCCTGGCTCGCGCCGTTGGAGCCGGTGGGATACATTGCATGCGCCGCATCGCCGATCAGCGCCACCGGCCCGTCGACCCAGGTCGGCACCGGATCACGGTCGATCATCGGGTTTTCATAGGCGATCTGCGCGCCGGCGATCAGCGCCGGCACGTCGAGCCAGTCGTAGCGGAACGCGGCGAAGTGATCGGCGAAATCGGCGGTTTCGACGGGCCGGAACCAGCCCGTCCGGTCCCAGCCCTCGCCCGGATCGACGGTGCGTTCCGCGATCCAGTTGATCTCAGCCAGCCCGTCTGCACCGGGGCGCGAGATCGGGTAGATCACCATCCGGTGCCGATGTGTGCCGAGCCCGACGAAGGACGACCCGGTGCGGATCGGCCGCGCCCGCGTGGTGCCGCGCCACATGAGCGCGCCGCCCCAGTGGATCGGCGGCTGGTCGGGATGCATCTGCGCCCGGATCGCCGAATGGATGCCGTCGGCCCCGATCAGCAGCGTGCCGTCGACCCGCTTCTGCCCGCCGTCGGCGGTTTCGACCCGTGCGGTCACGCCGGTCTCGCGGGTCTCGTAGCCGGTGACGCGGCAGCCGGTGCGGATTGCCCCGGCGCCCAACCGGTCCTGCGCGGCACGATGCAACGCCATGTGGAAACGGCCGCGATGGACCGCGTATTGCGGCCAGTGGTAACCGGCCTCCAGCCCGCGCGGCTCGGCATGGATCTCGGCCCCGTTCAGGCCGACCAGCGCCCATTCCAGCGCCGGCAGGCCGACGCTGTCCAGAACATCGGTTCCGATCCCGAGATCGATCAGTTCGCGCACCGCGTTGGGCTGCAGGTTGATCCCGACACCGAGGGGACGCATCTGGCGCGCTGCCTCGAAAACGGTGGCGCGCACACCGACCTGGTGCAGCGTCAGCGCCAGCGCGAGCCCGCCGATGCCGCCGCCGGCGATCAGGACATGCGGTTCGGACATGGCGGGCCTCCTTGCGTCACCGGCCGATCCCTAGCAAGGCGCGGGCCCGGCCGGCAAGCGCCGCCCGGCGTCAGAGCGCCGCGATCAGCCGGTCGACCGCCGCGGCCAAGTTGGCGTCGATCACGTGCAGGTATTCCGTCCAGTCGTCGATATGGCGCAACTCCGCCGCGCCATCGGAAATGCCGCGCAGGCCGACCAGCGGTACCGCGTGGGCCATGCAGGCGCGGGCCACCGCGAAGGTCTCCATATCGACCATGTCGGCATCGACCGCGTCATAGGCCGCGCCCGAGACGATGTTGGCCCCGGTCGACAGCCGCATCGCCGGCAGGCCGGGGATCGGGGCATGAAGCGGCAATTCCGCCGGCAGGTCGAGAAACGGGGTCAGCCCCCGGGCGAAACCCAGCGGCGAGGCATCCATGTCGCGGTAGGAGACGCTGGCGACCTGGTAGACCGCCTTCTGTTCCAGCCGCCGCGACCCGGCCGAGCCGAGGCAGACGGCCAGATCGGGCGGCCGGCCCGCGGCGGCCAGCCGGCCCAGCGCCGCGCCGGTCGCGACGCCGGCCTCGACCGGGCCGACGCCGGTGATCAGCGGGGTGAAGCGGGACCGGAGTGCAGGCCCGTATTCGGCCTCCGCCGCCATCAGGAACAGGATCCGGCGGCCGCCCGCCTCGACGAGGTCCATCGCTGTCTCCGTGCCAAGCACCGGCCCCGACTATTTCCGCGCGCGGGCGGCGGGGCAAGCCCCCCGCAGGTCAGGCCCCGTCGCGGGCGCGGGCGACCGCGGCGATGGCCCGGTCGACATCCTCTTCCGTGGTGCGGTGATTGGTGATCGCCGCGCGCAGGCAGGTGACGCCGTCGATCACGGTGGTGGAAAACACCGCCTCGCCGGAGAGCTGCAGCGCGGCCGCGATCCGCGCGTTCAGCGCCGATTGTTGCGCCGCGCCGCGCCCGGCATCGGCGGTGAACGCGCAGATGCAGGAGACCACGGGCGCGGCCAGCCGCATCCCCGGAATGGCGGACACGGCCGCGCCCATCCGCGCGGCCAGCGCGCAGTTGCGGGTGATCGCCGCGCCGAGACGGTCGGGGCCATAGGCCTCGATCGCCGTCCAGACCTTCAGCGCCCGGTTGCCGCGCGACAGGTCGATCCCGTAGTCGCAAAACCACGGCTCGCCGCCGCCCAGCCCGGCCTCCTGCGCGGCAAGATAGGCCGGGCGCGCGGCGAAGGCGGCGCGGTGGCGGGCGGCGTCGCGGATCAGGACGATGCCGCAATCATAGGGCACATACATCCACTTGTGGAAATCGCAGGCCAGCGAATCGGCGCGGTCGATGCCGTCGGTCAGCGCGCGCCAGGGCGGATCGGCCAGCCGCGTCCAGGCGCCATAGGCGCCATCGACATGCAGCCAAAGCCCCGCGTCGCGGGCGGTATCGGCCAGCGCGGCGAGGTCGTCGAACCGGCCAAGATCGACGGAGCCCGCGCTGGCGATCAACGCAAAGGGGCGCAGCCCCGCCGCGCGATCCCGCGCCACCGCCGCCGCCAGCGCCTCGGCCGACAGGCCGCGGCCGTCTTCCGGCAGGCGGCGCAGCGCGTCGCCGCCAAGGCCCAGCACCTCCATCGCCTTGACCGCGGCATTGTGCACCCCGGCCCCGGCATAGGCGACGAGCGGTGCCCCGCGCGTGCCGGCCGCGCGGCTGTCCGGCCCCAGCGCGGCGACCCGTGCCGCGGCCAGCGCGAGCAGCATCGCCTGCGACGTGCCGGTCACGAGAACGCCGCTTGCACCGTCGGGAAAGCCCATCGCCCGGCGCGTCCAGTCGATCACCGCGCGTTCGAGATGGATCGCGCCGTGGTCGCGGCCGCCGCAATTGGCGTTCATCGTCGCCGCGACCATTTCCGACAGCAGTCCGGTGGCGAGGCCGGTGCCATGGACCCAGCCGAAGAACCGCGGATGGGTGTTGCCGGTGCCATGCGGCAAGACCTCCTCGGCGAGCCGGGCGGCGACCGTGGTCTCGCCGCGCCCGGTCCCGGCCGCGGCCAGGGCATAGCCCGCGGCGAGCCCGTCCGGCACAGGCCGCCAGGGCGCGCCGCGGGCCGTGGCCAGCCGGTCGATGCAACGGTCGAGCAGGGCATGCGCGGTGGCGCGAAATGCCTCCCAGTCCTCGGGGTCGAGCCCGCGTTGCCCGGCGTCCTCGGTCATGTCCCGGCCTCCATCGGTTGGCGAAGCCTACTGCGCTGCCTCGGAAATCGGCAAGCGCCCGCGCGACCGGGGTGCGATGGCAAGAATCTGCACCGCGATGCAACTTGCCTCTTGCGCCCGGCGGAATCAGCGGCTAGATACCGTGTCCTGTCGACGCGGCGCTGCCATGGCGACAGGGTTCCGGCCTCCGGGACGTAACGACAATGCAAGAGGCGATATCGGGCGGTGGCGCCGTGTTTGGCGCGACGGTTCGGTTTTGTGTCTTGCCGCTCTTTGACATTTTGGTGACTGAAGAGATATGCGGGCGGCTTGGTCTGTCGAC
>CAYUXM010000134.1:0-8593 GCA_964448765.1 uncultured Rhodobacterales bacterium | reverse complement strand
CCGTCGTGGCGCTCACGCTCTGCCCGATGCTGGCCAGCCGGATGCTGACCGCCGAGCCCGATCCGCGCGGGCCGATGGTCTGGCTGGGCAACCGGCTGGCGCGGTTCTACCGCTGGACGCTGCGTGGCGCGCTGGCCAACCCGCTGGTGGTGATCGTGGTGGCCGCGCTGTTCGCCGCCACCGCCGCGATGCTGTACGGCGGCATCCGGCAGGAACTGACCCCGCGCGAGGACCGGGCCGTGGCGCTTCTGTCGCTGACCGCGCCGCAGGGCGTGTCGCTCGACTACACCACCGCCAAGATGCGCGAGATCGAGGACGCGGTGGAACCGCTGCGCGCGACGGGCGAGATCACCAACGTGTTCTCGATCACCGGCTTCGGCGCCGACAACCGCGGCTTCATGGTCTTCACTCTCGCGCCGTGGCAGGCCCGGGCGCGCAGTCAGGACGCGATCGTGGGCGAGATCAACGGCAAGCTGCGCGGCATCGTCGGCGTCCGCGCCTTCGCGATCCAGCCCAATTCGCTGGGCATCCGCGGCGCCGGGCGCGGCCTGTCCTTCGCGATCACCGGCAACAACTACGACCAGTTGGCCGATGTCGCCGAAACCCTTGTTCGGAGGATGGAGGAGAACCCGGCCTTCGGGCAGGTCCGGCTGGATTACGAAACCACCCAGCCGCAGCTTTTCGTCGAGATCGACCGCACCCGCGCCTCGGACCTCGGGATCGACATCGCCGGGCTGGGCGAGGCGCTGCGCGCGGTACTGGACGGCCGGACGGTGGGATCGGTCTTCATCGACGATACCGCCTACGACATCCAGATGCTGTCGACCTCGGACCCGGTCGACGACCCCGGCGATCTGCAGAACGTCTTCGTGCAGTCCGGCGACGGCACGATGGTTCCGATGTCGAGCTTCGTGCGGCTGGAGGAGCGCGCGGTCGCGCCGGAACTGTCGCGCGAAGGGCAGAACCGGTCGGTCGAGATCACGGCGGGGCTGACGCCGGCGCTGGCGCTGGGCGATGCGCTGGCCGAAGTGCGGGCGCTGGCCGGGGACGTGCTGGCCGAGGAAAACCGGATCGTGCCCCTGGCCGAGGCCGCCACGCTGGACCAGACCGCGGCGGGGCTGCTGGTGACCTTCGGCTTCGCGATCCTGATCGTGTTTCTGGTGCTGGCCGCGCAGTTCGAAAGCTTCGTCTCGGCGGTGGTGGTGATGGCCACCGTGCCGCTGGGTCTGGCCTGCGCGGTCTTCGCGCTGGTGCTCACGGGCCTGTCGCTCAACGTCTACAGCCAGATCGGGCTGGTGATGCTGATCGGGATCATGGCCAAGAACGGCATCCTGATCGTGGAATTCGCCAACCAGCTGCGCGACGCCGGGCAGGACGTGGCCTCCGCGATCCTCGACGCCTCCACCGTGCGGCTGCGCCCGGTGATGATGACGATGACCTCGACGGTGCTGGGCGGCGTGCCGCTGATCCTGTCCGCCGGGGCCGGGGCAGAGGCGCGCGCCGCGCTGGGCTGGGTGATCGTCGGCGGGCTGGGGCTTGCCACGCTGTCGACGCTCTACCTGACGCCGGTGGCCTATCGGCTGCTGGCCGGCCTGTCCGCGCCCCGCGCCGAAGAGGAACGCCGGCTGCACAGCGAACTGTCCAGGGCCAACGTCGGCTCGCCGGCCGGGCCGGGGCCGCGCGGCAGTGCCGCCGCCGCGGCCTCCACCCGGTAGCGCCGCCCCGCCCGCCCCGCCCGGCCCGGCGGCGCGGATGCCCCGATCCCGTCCGCAATGCCGATGCCCAACCTTTCCCGAAAATTTATTCGAGCTTGAAAATTTCAAGCTTGAAGTGAATCGCATCCGGTGTCAGCCTTCGCGCAAACGGGGGGTGCCATGAAGATCCTGTGCCTTGGCGGCGGGCCGGCCGGCCTCTACTTCGCGATCTCGATGAAGCTGCGCGATCCGGCGCACGAGGTCACGGTGCTGGAGCGTAACCGCGCCAGCGACACGTTCGGCTGGGGCGTGGTGCTGTCGGACGACGCGCTGGACCGGATGCAGCGCAACGATCCGCAAAGCACGGCCGCGATCCGCGACCATTTCGCCTATTGGGACGATATCGCGGTGGTGCGCGGCCCCGACCGTGTCGTTTCCGGCGGCCACGGCTTTGCCGGGATCGGCCGGCGCCAGCTTCTGGTCCTGTTGCAGGACCGGGCACGGGCTCTGGGCGTCGAGATGCGGTTCGAGACCGAGTTCCGCAGCGCCGAGGACTACCGCAAGGACCATGATCTCGTCGTCGCCTGCGATGGCATCAACTCTGTCGTCCGGCGCGAATACGAGGACGTGTTCCGCCCCGATATCGACCTGCGCCGGTGCAAGTTCGTCTGGCTTGGCACCCACCAGAAGTTCGACGATGCCTTCACGTTCATCTTCGAGAAGACGACGCATGGCTGGGTCTGGGCGCATTGCTACCAGTTCGATGACGACACCGCGACCTTCATCGTCGAATGCACGCCCGAGACCTGGGACGCCTGGGGTTTCGAGGAGATGACGAAGGAGGACACGGTCGAAACCTGCCGCCGCATCTTCGAACGCCACCTTGGCGGGCATGACCTGATGTCGAACGCCACGCATCTGCGCGGCTCGGCCGTCTGGATGCAGTTTCCCCGCGTGATCTGCGAACGCTGGTACCACGAGAACGTCGTGCTGATGGGCGACGCGGCGGCGACCGGGCATTTTTCCATCGGCTCGGGCTCGCGGCTGGCGTTCGACAGCGCGATCGCGCTGGCCGACTACCTGCACAGCGAAGCGACGATGGAGGCCGCGTTCCAGCGTTACCAGGAAGAACGGCGGATCGAGGTGCTGCGCCTGCAATCGGCGGCGCGCAACAGCCTTGAATGGTTCGAGGAGGTCGAGCGCTATCTCGACATGCCGTCGCTGCGCTTCGCCTATTCGCTGCTGACCCGCAGCCAGCGGATCAGCCACGAGAACCTGCGCCTGCGCGACCCGGCCTTCGTGCGCGCCTGCGAGGACTGGTTTCAGGCCGAGGCCGGCGGCTTGCCGGGCCGGGCGCCGATGTTCGCGCCGTTCCGGCTGCGCGGGATGGACTTGCAAAACCGCGTCGTCGTCTCGCCGATGGCGCAGTATCGCGCCGTCGATGGCTGCCCGACCGACTGGCATGTCGTCCATTACGGCGAACGCGCCAAGGGCGGCGCCGGGCTGGTCTATACCGAGATGACCTGCGTGAGCCCCGAGGGACGGATCACGCCGGGCTGCACCGGCCTTTACGCCCCCGACCACGAGGCGGCATGGCGCCGGATCGTCGATTTCGTGCATGCCGAGACCGGTGCGAAGATCGCCTGCCAGATCGGCCATTCCGGGCGCAAGGGATCGACGCAGCTGGGCTGGGAGGAAATCGACGCGCCGCTGGCCGAGGGCGGTTGGGAAACGCTGGGGCCAAGCGCGGTAGGCTGGGGCACGAACCCGCCCCCGCGCGAGATGACGCGGGACGACATGCAGCGGGTGACGGCCGAATTCGTGGCGGCGACGCGGATGGCCGCGCGGGCGGGGTTCGACATGATCGAGCTGCATGCCGCGCATGGCTATCTCGTGTCCTCCTTCCTCACGCCGGTGTCGAACCGCCGGACGGACGCGTATGGCGGCAGCCTTGAAAACCGCCTGCGCTGGCCGCTGGAGGTGTTCGCCGCGATGCGCGCGGCCTGGCCGGCGGACAGGCCGATGTCGGTGCGGATCTCGGCGAACGACTGGGTCGGCGCGGATGGCGTGACCCCGGCCGAGGCGGTCGGGATCGCGCGGGCCTTCGCCGCGGCCGGGGCCGACGTGATCGACGTGTCGGCCGGGCAGACCACGCCCGAGGCGCGGCCGGTCTACGGCCGGATGTTCCAGACGCCGTTCTCCGACCGGATCCGCAACGAAGCCGGGCTGGCGACGATGGCGGTGGGCAACATCACCGAGTTCGACCAGGTCAACGGCATCCTGATGGCCGGGCGCGCCGATCTTGTCTGCCTCGCCCGGCCGCACCTGGCCGATCCCTACTGGACGCTGCATGCCGCCGTCGCGCAGGGCGACCGGGGGGTGGACTGGCCCTTGCCCTATCACGCCGGGCGCGACCAGGCCTACCGGCTGGCCGAGACACAGGCGGAGGCGATCCGGGCATGAGTTTCGCCGGCACGCGGGTTCTGGTCACCGGCGGCGGATCGGGCATCGGCCGGGCGCTGGCGCGCCGCTTCGCGGCCGAGGGCGCGGCGGTCACGGTGGCCGGCCGCCGGGCCGAGGCGCTGGCCGACACCGACGGCGGCCGGGGCATGACCTGCCGGGTGGCGGATGTGACCGACGAGGCGCAGGTGGCGGCGCTGTTCGACGCGCCCTTCGACATCGTGATCGCCAATGCCGGCGGCGCGGCGGCGCGGCGGATCGGCAAGCTGACGCTGGCGGACTGGACCGCGACGCTGGCGGTCAACCTCACCGGCACCTTCCTGACCTTCCGCGAGGCCCTGCGCGGGATGGGCCCCGGCGGGCGGCTGATCGCCGTCGCCTCCACCGCCGCGCTCAAGGGCGGCGCGACGATCCCGGCCTATGCGGCGGCCAAGCACGGCGTGCTGGGGCTGGTCCGGTCCGTCGCGCTGGATGTCGCGCCGCGCGGCATCACCTGCAACGCGATCTGCCCCGGCTTCGTCGATACCGACCTCGGCCGCGCCGCCGTTGCCGCCGTGCAGGCCCGTCGCGGCGGGACCGAGGCCGAGGCGCTGGCCGAGGTGGTGGCCGACAACCCCGCGGGCCGGTTCGTGACGCCCGACGAGGTGGTGGCGGCGGCGCTGTTCCTGGCCTCGCCGGGGGCCGCGATGGTCAACGGCCATGCCCTGTCGGTGTCGGGGGGCGAGATATGAGCGACGGGTTGTCGAAGCGCCGGCTGAAACTGTGGATCCGGCTCCTGGGCGTGACCCGCGCGGCCGAGGCGGAGCTGCGCGATTTCCTGCGCAAGGACCACGCCACCACGCTGCCGCGTTTCGACGTGATGGCCGCGCTGCACCGGCGGTCGGAGCCGGTGACGATGGGCGAGTTGTCGCGCTACCTGCTGGTGTCGAACGGCAACGCGACGGCGGTGGTGGACCGGCTGGAGGCCGAGGGCCTTGTCGCCCGCCGGCCCGACCCGGCCGACCGGCGCACCGTGCGGGTGGCGCTGACAAGGGCCGGGCGCGCCGCCTTCGAGCGGCTGGCGGCGGATCACGAGGCGGCGGTGGACCGGCTGTTCGCCGCGCTCGACGCGGCGGGGATCGAGGCGATGACGGCACAGTTGAAACGGCTGCAGGGAGGGCCGCGGGCATGACCACGATGGCGGGGCTCAGGCCCGAACATTTCCTGTGGGAGCTGCGCGACCGGGTGGCGACGATCCGGCTGAACCGGCCCGAGCGGAAGAACCCGCTGACCTTCGAAAGCTACGCCGAGTTGCGCGACACCTTCCGCGCGCTCGCTTACGCCGAGGATGTCGACGTGGTGGTGCTGGCCTCGAACGGCGGCAATTTCTGCTCCGGCGGCGACGTGCACGAGATCATCGGCCCGCTGACGGGGATGGACATGAAGGGCCTCTTGTCCTTCACCCGGATGACCGGCGACCTCGTCAAGGCGATGCTGCATTGCCAAAAGCCGGTGGTCGCGGCGATCGACGGGGTCTGCGTGGGCGCCGGGGCGATCATGGCGATGGCGGCCGACCTGCGGCTGGCCACGCCGCGGGCGAAATGCGCCTTCCTGTTCACCCGCGTCGGGCTGGCGGGTTGCGACATGGGCGCCTGCGCGATGCTGCCCCGGATCATCGGCCAGGGCCGGGCGGCGGAACTTCTCTACACCGGCCGGGTGATGAGTGCCGAGGAGGGCGCGGCCTGGGGGTTCTGGAACGCGCTGCATGCGCCCGAGGCGCTGGAGGACGGGGCGGCGGCGCTGGCCGCGCGGCTCGCCGCCGGGCCGACCTTCGCGCACGGGATCACCAAGACGCAGCTGAACCAGGAATGGACCATGAGCCTTGACCAGGCGATCGAGGCTGAGGCGCAGGCGCAGGCGATCTGCATGCAGACGCGGGATTTCGAGAGGGCCTACCGGGCCTTCGTGGCGAAGGAGCAACCGGTCTTCGAGGGGGATTGACCGCGGCGCCGGGGGCTTCGCGCCCCCGGACCCCCGCGGGATATTTCGAGACCAAAATCGAAAAGGGGTCTGGGGTGCCGGATCGCAGCTTTCTCGACTGGCCGTTCTTCGAGGACCGGCACCGCGCGGCGGCGGCGGCGCTGGAGGCGTGGTGCGCGGCCAGCCTTCCGGTCGACCACGGTGATGTGGATGCCGCCTGCCGCGGGCTGGTGGCGGCGCTGGGCGCCGGTGGCTGGCTGCGCCATACCGCGCCGGAAACCGCCGACGGGCGGCTGGACGTGCGGATGCTGTGCCTGATCCGCGAAACGCTGGCGCGGCACGACGCGCTGGCGGATTTCTGTTTTGCGATGCAGGGGCTGGGGATGGGCGCGGTCAGCCTGTTCGGCACGCCCGGCCAGCGGGAATGGCTGGCGCGGACGCGGGCGGGGCGGGCGATCGCCGGCTTCGCGCTGACCGAACCGGCCTCGGGGTCCGATGTCGCGGCCACCGCGACGCTGGCGGAGCCGGTGCCGGGCGGCTGGCGGCTGACGGGCGAGAAGACCTGGATCTCGAACGGCGGGATCGCGGATGTCTATGTCGTCGTGGCGCGCACCGGCGAGGCGCCGGGGGCGAAAGGCCTGTCGGCCTTCCTGATGCCGGCGGATTCGGCCGGGCTGACGGTCGCCGAGCGTCTGGACGTGATCGCGCCGCATCCGCTGGCGCGGCTCCGGCTCGACGGGGTCGTGTTGCCGCAGAACGCGCTGATCGGCCAGCCGGGCGCGGGGTTTCGCCAGGCGATGGCGGTGCTCGACCATTTCCGCCCCACCGTCGGCGCGGCGGCGCTGGGCATGGCGCGCCGGGCGCTGGACGAGGCGCTGGCGCGGGTCACGGCGCGCCGGGTCGCCGGGCAGGCCCTGGCCGAGTTGCAGATGGTGCAGGGCCACCTGGCCGAGATGGCGCTGAAGATCGATGCCGCGGCGCTTCTGGTCTATCGCGCGGCCTGGGCCAAGGATGCCGGCGCGGCGCGGATCACCCGCGAGGCGGCGATGGCCAAGCTTTACGCGACCGAGGCCGCGCAGGAGGTGATCGACGCCGCCGTGCAGCTGTTCGGCGGCGAGGGGGTGCGCGCCGGCGGCGTGGTCGAGGGGCTGTACCGCGAGATCCGGGCGCTCAGGATCTACGAGGGCGCGAGCGACGTGCAGAAGCTGGTGATCGCCCGCGCGGCGCTGGCGGAGGCGGCGCGATGAGCTGGCCCACGTCCATCGCGGTGGAGTTTCGGCATTGCGACCCGGCCGGGATCGTCTTTTTCCCGCGCTATTTCGAGATGGCGAACACGGTGGTGGAACGGTTCTTCGCGGCCGAACTCGGCCGCTCCTTCGCGGCGATGATCGCGGGCGGCAACGGCAGCCCGACGGCGCGGATCGCGGCCGAGTTTCACCGGCCCTCACGTCTGGGCGACGTGCTGGACTTCGATCTGGCGGTCACCCGGATCGGCCGGACATCGGCGGCCTACCGGGTGCTGGGCCGCTGCGGCGGCGAGGGGCGGCTGACGGTGGAGGCGGTGCTGGTCTGGACCGATGCGTCCGGCCGGCCGGCGCCCTGGCCCGCCGATCTGCGCGCCGGGCTGCACAGGCATCTGGAAGGGGGTGGCGATGGCTGAGACACCGCACGAGATCCTGCATCCGCGAAACTGGAAGCCGGCGAAGGGCTATGCCAACGGCATCGCCGCGCGCGGCCGGATGGTGTTTACCGGTGGGCTGATCGGCTGGGACGGCGACGAGCGCTTCGTCTCGGACGATTTCGCGGCGCAGGCCGGGCAGGTCTTGAAGAACATCGTCGCGGTGCTGGCCGAGGCCGGGGCGCGGCCCGAGCATCTTGTCCGGCTCACCTGGTACGTCACGGACAAGCGCGATTACCTTGCCGCGCTGCCCGAGCTTGGCCGCGCCTATCGCGCGGTGATCGGCCGGCACTACCCGGCGATGGCGCTGGTGCAGGTTTCCGCGCTGGTCGAGGACCGCGCGAAGGTCGAGATCGAGGCGACCGCGGTGATCCCGGAGGAGGAGGCATGAGCCGGATGGCGCTGGGGCCCTCGGCCCATGTCGACAGTTTCGCGCGCGACAACCTGCCGCCGGCGGACGCCTGGCCCGAGATCCGGCTGGAGGGCTTCGCCTATCCCGAGCGTCTGAACGCCGCGGTCGAACTGACCGACCGGATGGTAGAGGAGGGGTTCGGCGACCATGTCGCGCTGATCGGCAACGGCCGGCAGCGGACCTACAAGGAACTGTCGGACTGGACGAACCGGATCGCCCATGCGCTGGTCGAGGATCATGGCGTGAAGCCGGGCAACCGTGTCCTGATCCGGTCCGCCAACAACCCGGCGATGGTGGCCTGCTGGCTGGCGGCGACCAAGGCGGGGGCGGTCGTGGTCAACACCATGCCGATGCTGCGCGCGGGCGAACTGGCGAAGATCGTCGACAAGG
>CAYUXM010000133.1:0-8633 GCA_964448765.1 uncultured Rhodobacterales bacterium | reverse complement strand
CGCCAAGGGGCTGACCTCGGCCTATGCGCCGCTGTCGGGTTCCATCGTCTCCGACAGGGTCTGGGCGGTGCTGGAGCGCGGCACCGACGAGAACGGCCCGATCGGCCATGGCTGGACCTATTCGGCCCATCCGATCGGGGCGGCGGCCGGGGTGGCGAACCTGAACCTGATCGACGAACTGGGCCTTGTCGCGCAGGCCGGCGAGGTCGGCGCACATCTCAACGCCGCGATGCGCGCGGCGCTGGGCGATCACGCCCATGTCGGCGACATCCGCGGCGAGGGGATGCTCTGCGCCGTGGAATTCGTGGCCGACCGCGACGCGCGTGCGTTCTTCGACCCGGCCGAGAAGGTCGGGCCACGGATCGCCGCCGCGCTCCTGGCCGAGGGCGTGATCGGCCGGGCGATGCCGCAGGGCGACATCCTCGGTTTCGCCCCGCCGTTCTGCCTGACCCGCGCCGAGGCCGAAGAGATCGCGGACAAGACCGCGCGCGCCGTGCGCGCCGTGCTGGGCTGACCCGATGCACCGTGTCGTCAATCCGCATCGCGCCGCCGGGCCGCTGGCCCCCGAGGCGCCCGCCCCCTCCACCGCCGCCGACCGGGTGGCCGCGCTGCTGGCACAATGCCCGGCGGCGGAAGAAACCCCGCTGGTGGCCGCCGCCGGCCTCGCCCCTGTCGCCGCGCTGTGGGTCAAGGACGAACGCGGGCGGATGGGGCTGGGCTCGTTCAAGGCGCTGGGCGCGGCCTATGTGATCGCCCGGCAGGCGGCCGAAGCGGCGGCGGACCCGGGGCCGGACACGCTGCGGGGCCGCACCTATGTCACGGCGAGCGCGGGCAACCACGGCATGAGCGTGGCCGCCGGCGCCCGCGTCTTCGGCGCGCGCGCGGTCGTCTACCTGGCCGAGACGGTGCCCGAGGTCTTCGCCGACCGGCTGCGCGGCAAGGGCGCCGAGGTGGTGCGCGAGGGGGCCGACTACGCCGCCTCGATGGCGGCCGCGCAGGCGGCGGCGGAGGCACGGGGCTGGACGCTTTTGTCCGACAGTTCCTGGCCGGGCTACACCGATCTGCCGCTGATCCTGATGGAGGGCTATCTGCAAATGGCGGCCGAGGCGGCGCGGCAATGCCCCGAACCGCCCAGCCATATCCTTTTGCAGGCCGGCGTCGGCGGGCTGGCCTGCGCAGTGGCGGCCTATGCCCGCGCGGTCTGGGGCGACGGGCCCCGGATCGTCGTGGTGGAACCCGAGGCCGCGCCGGCGCTGCAGGCCTCGATCGCGGCCGGCCGCGCGGTCTTTGCCCCCGGCCCCGACAGCATCATGGGCCGGCTCGACTGCAAGGAACCCTCGCTGATCGCGCTGAACGGGCTGGCCCGCGATGCCGACGATTTCCTGACCCTGACGGATGCCGAGGTCGCCGGCTGCCTGCCGGCGCTGGCCGCCGCCGGGCTGGCGACGACGGCCTCGGGGGCCGCCGGGATCGCGGCGGCGATGCTGCCCGAGGCCCGCGCGGCGCTGGGCATCGGGCCGGAGGCGCGGGTGCTGTGCTTCCTGTCGGAGCAGGCGGAGTGAGCGGTTTCGACCGCGCCGAATACGCCGCCCGAACCGCGCGGGCGCAGGCGCTGATGGCGCGGGCCGGCCTGTCGGCGCTCCTGCTGACGACGGAGCCCGAGGTCCGGTATTTCACCGGCTTCCTGACCCGGTTCTGGGAAAGCCCGACGCGGCCCTGGTTCCTGGTGGTGCCGGCCGGTGGCGCGCCAGTGGCGGTGATCCCCACGATCGGCGCCGACCTGATGGGCCGGACCTGGATTTCCGACATCCGCAGCTGGAGCGCGCCGGACCTTGCCGATGACGGGGTCAGCCTTCTGGCCGACACGCTGACGGAGCTGGTGCCGCGCGACGGGGCGATCGGCCTGCCCGACGGCCATGAAACCCACGCAAGGATGCCGCTGGCCGATCTCGACCGGCTACGCGCGGCCCTGTCGCCGCGCCGGATCGCCGGCGACGCCGGAATTATCCGACGGCTGCGCATGGTCAAGTCGGACGCCGAGATCGCGAAGATCGAGGCGGCCTGCGCGATCGCCGGCCGCGCCTTCGCCCGCGTGCCGGAGATCGCGGGCGGGGGCGTGTCGCTGTCCGACGTGTTCCGCGGGTTCCAGATCCTGTGCCTTGAGGAAGGCGCGGACTGGGTGCCCTACCTTGCCGGCGGCGCGGGGCCGGGCGGCTATGCCGACGTGATCTCGCCCGCCCGCGAGGTGCCGCTGTCCCCCGGCGACGTGCTGATGCTGGATACCGGCCTCGTCCGCGACGGCTATTTCTGCGACTTCGACCGCAACTGGTCGCTCGGACCGGCCGCGCCCGACGTGCAGGCCGCCCATGCGCGGCTGATCGAGGCCACGCGGGCCGGCTTCGCGGCCACGCGCCCCGGCGCGACCGCGGCGGACCTCCATCACGCGATGGACCGGGTGCTGGGCGGCGGCACCGGCGCCGGGCGGCTGGGCCACGGGCTGGGAATGTCGCTGACCGAATGGCCCTCGCTGATCGCCGACGATCACACCGTTCTCGAAGAAGGCATGGTCCTGACGCTGGAGCCGGGCATCGCCACGCCGGGCGGCATCCTCGTGCACGAGGAGAACATCGTGGTCACCCCCGGCGGCGCGCGCTACCTTTCCCCGCCGTCCGAGCCGGAGATCGCGGTGCTATGACCGTCCTGCCCCACACGTTCGAACCCGACGATCCCGCGGCCCCGCCGATCGGCCTGATCGCGCTGCAGACCGACGAGACGATCGAGCCGGAGATGCAGCGCTATTTCCGCGACCATCCCAGCCCGATCTACGTCACCCGCATCCCCAGCGGGCCGGAGGTGACGACGGAGGCACTGGCCGCGATGGAGGCGCATCTGGCGGCCTCGGCCGACCTTCTGCCCAAGGCGCGGCCCTATCCGGTGGTCGCCTATGGCTGCACCTCGGCCAGTTCGATCATCGGCTCGGACCAGGTGGAGGCGCTGGTGCGGCAGCGCTGCGACGCGCGGGTCGTGACCAACCCGCTGCGCGCGACCGTGGCCTGCGCCGCGGCGCATGGCGTGTCGCGGCTGGCGCTGCTGTCCCCCTATATCGAAGAGGTCAACCGCCCGCTGCGCGAGGCCTTCCTGCGCGCGGGCCTGACGACCGATGTCTTCGGCACCTTCGCCGAGGCGGAAGAGGCCCGGGTGGTGCGGATCGCCACCGACTCCGTCGTGGCGGCCGGCGTCGCGCTCGGCTCCGATCCGGCCGTCGATGCCCTGTTCATGAGTTGTACGAACCTTCGGACCTACGCCGCCATACCACGGATCGCAGAACGTATCGGAAAGCCGGTGCTTTCCAGCAACCAGGCGCTCGCCTGGCATGTGGAACAGCTGCTTCCTGCCCGGTAAGTGACCACTTAACAAACGCTTACCGACCGAATCTGCGAATCGGCTTGCACCCTGTGACTACAGCGACTCTAATGGGCGCCGCATAAGCGGACCGCCCGATCAACGGGGGGCTGGAAGCACGACACAGGGGGGCGACGTGGCCGCAACGGCGAACGACGCAGATTTCGTTCGGTTCGAACGAGTGCAGAAGTCCTACGACGGCGAAACGCTGGTCGTGAAGGATCTCAACCTTTCGATGCCGCAGGGCGAGTTCCTGACGATGCTGGGCCCCTCGGGTTCGGGCAAGACGACCTGCCTGATGATGCTGGCCGGGTTCGAGACGGCAACGCATGGCGAGATCCTGCTCGACGGCCAGCCGATCAACAACATCCCGCCGCACAAGCGCGGGATCGGCATGGTGTTCCAGAACTACGCGCTGTTTCCGCACATGACGGTGGCGGAAAACCTGGCGTTTCCGCTGGAGGTGCGCGGGATCGGCAAGTCGGAGCGCGAGGACAAGATCAGGCGCGCGCTCGACATGGTGCAGATGGGCGCCTTCGGCGGCCGCCGCCCGGCGCAGCTTTCCGGCGGCCAGCAGCAGCGCATCGCGCTGGCCCGCGCGCTGGTCTTCGAACCCGAACTGGTGCTGATGGACGAACCGCTCGGCGCGCTCGACAAGCAGTTGCGCGAACGCATGCAGTTCGAGATCACGCGGCTGGCGCACGAACTGGGGATCACCACGGTCTACGTCACCCACGACCAGACCGAGGCGCTGACGATGTCGGACCGGGTCGCGGTGTTCGACGACGGCCGGATCCAGCAGCTCGCCCCGCCCGACGAGTTGTACGAGGAGCCGCAGAACAGCTTCGTGGCGCAGTTCATCGGCGAGAACAACACGCTCGAGGGCACGGTCAAGTCGATCGAGGGCGACACCTGCGTGGTGCTGCTCGACGACGGCGAGGAGATCGACGCGAAGCCGGTGAACGTGGGCAAGGTCGGCGACCGGACGCTGGTCTCGATCCGCCCGGAACGGGTGGAATACAACAGGGAACGGCTCGCCCCCGGCGCGCATACCGTGCATGCCGAGGTGCTGGAGTTCATCTACATGGGCGACATCTACCGCACCCGCCTGCGCGTCGCGGGCAAGGACGATTTCATCATCAAGACACGCAACGCCCCCGACCAGCGCCGGCTGAAGCCCGGCGAGAAGATCGAGATCGGGTGGCGTCCGCAGGATTGCCGGGCGCTTGACGCTTGACACCATCCCCCGGCGACCGGCCCGGCAGCCGGGGGCCAGAACCAACCAAGAAACCCACAAGGAGAGGTATAGAATGAAACTCAAGTCCATGATGCTCATGACCGGCGCGGCCATTGCCGCCGCGCCCATGGCGCTGGCGCAGGACATGCCCAACAGCATGACGCTGGTGAGCTGGGGCGGCGCCTACCAGAACAGCCAGATCAAGGCCTATTCGGAGCCCTACCAGGGCATGCACGAGGGTCTCGAGGTGGTCTGGGACGAATCCTCGGCCGAAGCCGTCGCCAAGCTGCGCGCCATGAACGAGGCCGGCAACATCACCTGGGATCTCGTCGACGTCGTCGCCTCGGACGCGATCCGGCTGTGCGACGAAGGCCTCGCGATGGAAATCGACCATGACGAGATGCTGGCCCCGGCGCCCGACGGCACCTCCGCCTCGGACGATTTCGGCGACCTGATCGTGTCGGATTGCTTCATCCCGCAGATCGTCTACTCCACGACCTTCGGCTTCCGCACCGATGTCGAGGCCTGGGGCGGCCGCGAGCCCGACGACATCTGCGACGTCTTCGACCTGGAGAACTTCCCGGGCAAGCGGTCGCTGGAAAAGCGCCCGATCAACAACATGGAATGGGCGCTGCTGTGTGACGGCGTCGCCAAGGACGACGTCTACGACGTGCTGGAGACCGAGGAAGGCCAGGCCCAGGCGCTGGCCAAGCTCGACACGATCAAGGACGAGGTGATCTGGTGGTCGGCCGGCGCCGACACGCCGCAGCTTCTGGCCGACGGCGAGGTCGTCATCGGCTCCACGTACAACGGCCGCCTGTTCTCGGTGATCGAGGAGCAGGGCCAGCCGGTGAAGATGCTGTGGGACGCGCAGGTGTTCGACCTCGACGGCTGGATCGTTCCGGCCGGCCTGCCCGAAGACCGGCTCGCCCGGGTGATGGACTTCCTGTATTTCGCGACCGACACGCAGCGGCTGGCGGACCAGGCCAAGTACATCTCCTACGGCCCGGCCCGCGAAAGCTCCGCGCCGCTGGTCTCGACCCATGCCGATCTCGGCATCGAGATGGCGCCGCACATGCCGACCGATCCGGACAACGCCAAGAACACCTTCCTGTACAACTACGAATGGTGGGCGGACTACCGCGACGACCTGGATTCCAAGTTCCAGGCCTGGCTGGCGCAGTGATCGCCTGACACCGGGCGGGCCCTGGCCCGCCCGGCCCCGAGACCGGCGCGGGGCGGGCCGATGCCCGCCCCGCACCCGGCCGCCACGCGGAGGACAGCATGCCCAAGGGCTACATCATCGGCCATATCACGGTGAAGGATCCCGAGGCGTACCGCGAGTATGTCGAGCGGGACACGCCGATCCTGCTGGGCCTCGGCGGCCGCTTCGTGATCCGCGGCGGGCAATCGCAGGTGCTGGAGGGCAGCGCCAACGACCGCCACGTGGTCATCGAATTCCCAAGCTACGCGGCGGCGCTGGCCGCCTACAACGACCCCGCCTACCAGGAGGTCGCCGAAATCCGCCGCCGCACGGCGGACAGTGTCATCAACGTCGTGGAGGGCGCGGAATGACAGATGCCGCGCTCGACCGCGCCGACCCGCCGCAGGGCCGCAAGCCGGCCCCCGCAGAAGCCGCCGGCCCGATGCTGGCCGCCGACGGCACGCCGCTCAAGCGCAGCCTGGGCCGCGCACTGCGCCGCCAGAAACTGCGCGCGCTGGCGCTGATCGCGCCGCTGCTGATCTTCATCCTCGTCACCTTCATCGCGCCGATCGCGGACATGCTGTTCCGCTCGGTCGAGAACCAGATCGTCACCGACACCCTGCCGCTGACCACGCAGGCCGTCGAGACCTGGGATTACGAAGCCGGCGAGACGCCTTCGGAAGAGGTGTTCCGGGCGCTGCTGTTCGACATGGTCGTGGCGGTCGAGAAGAAGCTGCACACGCGGCTCGGCACCCGCCTGAACTACGAGACCACCGGCATCTCCTCGCTGTTTCGCAAGACCGGACGCGGGGTCGACGACATCGGCGAGGACCATCTCGACGCCTTCGCGGCCGTCGACGAGCGCTGGGAGGATCCGGCGGTCTGGGCCGGCCTGATGGGCTCGGCCGGCTGGCTGTCGGCCCAGGCCGACTGGGCCGCCGCCGATCCCGACAGCCGCGGCCCGGAACCGGCCTTCGTGCCGGCGCCGGGGATCGCCGCGGCGCTGCCGTCGACCGCGCCGCTCTATGCGCAGTTCGCCGCCTTCGTGCAGTCCGAAGACGACAGCCCGATGGAGGAGGATCCCTGGGCGCCGCTTTACGTCGCGCTCCATACCGATCTGCTGGCCGACCCCGAGGCCGGCGCGCAGCTTTCCGGCGCGACTGCCGATCTCGTGGCGGCGGCCGCCGCCGCGGCGCCGGGTTTCGAGGTCGACAGCGTCCGGGCGGCGTTTCTCGACATCGACGAGGACTGGGCCGACGCCGAGGTCTGGGGCACGATCAAGGCTTTCGCGCCGGACTACACGCCGGGCTATTTCCTCAGCGCGGTCGATCTGCAGAAGACCCCGGCCGGCGTCACCGCCCAGCCGGAGAACCAGCAGATCTACATCATGCTGTTCCAGCGCACACTGTTCATGAGCCTGGTGATCATGGGCTCGTGCATCCTGCTGGGCTACCCGATCGCCTATCTTCTTGCGACTCTGCCGCTGCGAACGTCCAACGTGCTGCTGATCCTCGTGCTGTTGCCGTTCTGGACCTCGCTTCTGGTGCGGACCTCGGCCTGGAAGGTGCTGCTGCAACAGCAGGGCGTGATCAACGACATCCTGGTCTGGCTCGGTCTCGTGAACGATGCGGAGCGGTTGGTGATGATCAACAACCAGTTCGGCACGATCGTGGCGATGACGCATATCCTGCTGCCGTTCATGATCCTGCCGCTCTACTCGGTGATGAAGACGATCCCGCCCAGCTACGTGCGCGCGGCCAAGTCGCTGGGCGCGACGAACTGGACGGCGTTCTGGCGGGTCTACTTCCCGCAATCGGTGCCGGGGATCGGCGCGGGCTGCATCCTCGTCTTCATCCTGGCGATCGGCTATTACATCACGCCCGAACTGGTCGGCGGCACCACCGGCACCTTCATCTCGAACCGGATCGCCTATCACATCTCGTCGTCGCTGAACTGGGGCCTGGCCGCGGCGCTGGGCTCGATCCTGCTGGCGGTCGTGCTGGTGCTCTACTGGCTCTACGACCGGATCGTCGGCATCGACAACGTGAGCCTGGGGTAATCCGATGACCGTTTTCGTCTCCGAACACCCGCTGCCCAGCCTGACCGGCTTCGTCATGCCGCTGACCGCGGCGCTGGGCGGTGTCTTCGGCCTGTTCGCCGGCAGCGCCAGCGGCAGCACCTTGGCGGGCATCGTCGCAGGGCTCGTGATCGGCGCGGCGCTGGCCTTCGCGCTGATCCGGCTGGCGCCGGACCGGCGCACCGGGCGGTTCGCCGCCGTGGCGGCCCTCGGGCTGCTCGGCCTTGTCGCCGGCGGGGTCACCGGGCTTGTCGCCGGCGCGGCGGGCGGGGCCGTCCTGGGCTGGTTCGTCTACTGGCTGGGCAGCGGGCGCTACCGCGCCGGCGTGCCGGTCTACGCGACCGGGCCGCAGGTGCTGTGGCACAATACCTTCCTGTTCATCTGCGGCGCGATCTTCTTCTTCCTGATCGCGCCGATCCTGACGGTCATCCCGCTAAGCTTCAACGCGCAGGATTTCTTCACCTTCACGCCGGAAATGCTGGCCTTCGATCCCGAGGGCTATTCGCTCAAGCACTACCGGGATTTCCTGACCAATCCCGACTGGCAGCAGGCGCTCCGGAACTCGGTGCAGATCGCGCCGGCGGCGACGATCCTGTCGGTCTCGCTGGGCACGCTGGCCGCGATCGGCCTGTCGCAAAGCCACGTGCCGTTTCGCCGGGCGATCATGGCGATCCTGATCTCGCCGATGATCGTGCCGCTGATCATCTCGGCGG
>CAYUXM010000132.1:0-8634 GCA_964448765.1 uncultured Rhodobacterales bacterium | reverse complement strand
GGATGATCAGCAGCGAGGCGATCAGCAGCGCGCCGACGATCTTGATCGACACCGCCACCACGACGGCCAGCGCCAGCGTCAGCACCACCTGTTCGCGGCGCGGGTCAAGCCCGGCGGCCATCGCCAGTTCCTCGTTCAGCGTCGCGGTCAGAAGCGCCTGCCAGCGCCAGGCGATCAGCCCGGCGACCGCCAGCGCGCCGCCCCAGACCACGGCCAGATCGGCCCGGCTGACCGCGAGGATATCGCCGAACAGGTAGGCCGAGAGGTCCACCCGGAGCCCCGGCTGGAGCGAGGCCGCGACAAGGCCGAAGGCCAGCGCGGAATGCGCCAGCACCCCCAGCGCGGTATCCATCGCATGGCCGCGCGCGGCCAGCCGGCTCACCAGCACCGCCATGACCAGTGCCATCGCCAGCGTTCCGGCATAGACCGAGATGCCGAAACCGAAGGCCAGCGCCACGCCGAGGATCGCGGCATGCGCCGTCGCATCGCCGAAATAGGCCATCCGCCGCCAGACCACGAAGCAGCCCAGCGGCCCGGTCGCCAGCGACAGGCCGATGCCCGCGAGCGCCGCGCGGGCGAGGAAATCATCGAGCATCCTCGGCCTCCGCGGCCAGCTGGTGGGGATGGGCGTGATCGTGGCCATGGCCGTGGTCATGGTCGTGATCGTGGTCATGTTCGTGGCGGTAGAGCGCGAAGGCGCCGCGCGTGCCCAGCCCGAACAGCGCCCGGTATTCCGGCGCGGCGGAGACGACGCTGGGCGCACCCTCGCAACACACATGGCCGTTCAGGCAGATCACCCGGTCGGAGGCCGACATCACCACGTGCAGGTCGTGGCTGACCATCAGCACCGCCGCGCCGGTGGTGGCGCGGACCTCCTCGATCAGCCGGTAGAAGGCCGCGGTGCCGGGCTGGTCGAGCCCTTGCGTGGGTTCGTCGAGGATCAGGATCTCGGGCCGCGCCAGCAGCGCGCGGGCCAGCAGGACGCGCTGGAACTGCCCGCCCGACAGGCCCGCCATCTGCCGGCCCTCCAGCCCAGCCACGCCGCAGCGCGCCAGCGCCTCGGCGGCCGCGCCGTCGCTCACCCGCGCGGGCAGCGACAGGAACCGCCGAACCGTCAGCGGCAGCCCGGCGTCGATATGCAGCCGCTGCGGCACGTAGCCGATCCTGAGCCCGGGCTTGCGCGCCACCCGGCCCGCGGCCGGCGCCTGCAAGCCGATCAGCGCCCTGACCAGCGTCGACTTGCCCGATCCGTTCGGGCCGACGATGGTGACGATCTCGCCCGGCGTGACGGCGATGTCGACCCGGTCCAGCACCGTGGCCCCGCCGAAGCGCACCGTCAGCCCCTGCGCCTCGATCAGCGCGGTCATGCCGGATCTGCCCGGCAGGCGGGACACAGGCCCACCGCCTCCACCGTCGCGCGTTCGACGGCGAAGCCGAGAGGGCCGGCCACCCCGTCCAGCGCGTCGCGCACCGCCGCGCCCGGCGCCTCGGCGACATGGTCGCAGGCGCGGCAGATGAAGAAGGCGGGGCTGTGATCCTTGGCCGGATGCATGCAGGCGGCGAAGGCGTTGAGCCGCCGGATGCGATGCGCGAAGCCCTGTTCGACGAGGAAGTCGAGCGCCCGGTAGGCGACCGGCGGCTGGCGGCCGAACCCGGACTCGGCCAGCCGGTCGAGCACCTCGTAGGCGCCCATCGCCCGGTGCGCTTCCAGCAATATCTCCAGCGCACGGCGCCGCACCGGGGTCAGCCGCAGCCCGCGTTCGGCAGCCAGCCTGTCGGCCTCGGCCAGCGCGGCGGCGGCGCAGCGGCGATGATCGTGGTCGGCGAAGGCCAGCGCCGTCGCGGCATGGGGATCGGGCACGTGGACGTTACCTTATCACATCGAGCTTGACACGTTATGTCATAACATAGATGAGGGAGCCAACCGGCACAAGTTGACAGGAGTATCCGATGATCCGCCTCACCGCCCTGAGCCTCGCGATCGTTACCCCCGTCGCCGCCGCGGCCGAGGCGCCGCGCGTGGTGACGGACATCCCGCCGGTGCACGCCCTCGTCCTGCAGGTGCTGGGCGAGTCGGGCACGGCGGAGCTGCTCCTGGAGGCCGGCGGCAACGCCCATACCTACCAGCTGCGCCCGAGCCAGGCGCGCGCGGTGGCCGATGCCGACCTCGTGTTCTGGGTCGGGCCCGGGCTCACCCCCTGGCTCGACCGCACCCTTGACGGGATCGGCGGGTCCGCGAAGGCGGTGGCGCTGATCGAGGCCGAGGGCACCTTCCGCCGCGATTTCGGCGAGACCGGCGCGCATGATGACGACGACCACGGGCATGATGACCACGGGCACGACGATCACGGCCATAATGACCACGCGCACGATGATCATGGCCACGACGCGAAGCACGGGCATGACCACGCCGCCGAAGACGCCCACGACCATGACCATGACCATGACCATGACCATGAACAAGATCACGCCGATGCGGATGGACATGACGGCCACGACCATAGCGGCCTCGATCCGCATGCCTGGCTGGACCCGGCCAATGCGCGGGCCTGGTTGCGGGTGATCGCCGCGGAACTCTCCGCCGCGGACCCGGCCAATGCCGAGGCCTATGCCGCGAATGCCGCGGCCGCCGACGCCGAGATCGCGGCGCTCGATACCGCGCTGGCCGCGCGGCTCAAGCCGGTGGCCGGCAAGCCGTTCACCGTCTTCCACGATGCCTACGGCTACTTCGCCGGGCATTACGGACTGACGGTGGCGGGCAGCATCGCGCTGGGCGATGCCGCGGCGCCCGGCGCCGCCCGGCTGGCCGAGTTGCGCGCCGAACTTGACGAGGGCGACGTGGTCTGCGCCTTCCCCGAGGCGCAACACGACCCGGCGCTGGTCGCCACCGTGGCCGAAGGCACCGGCGTGCGGATCGGCGGGACGCTGGACCCGTCGGGCAGCACGCTGCCGGCCGGCCCCGGCCTTTACGCCGCGTTGCTGACCGCGATGGCCGACACGCTGATCGACTGCCTCGACGCCGGCTGACGGGCTGGACGCCGCCGCCCCGCCCGGCGCATGATCGGCGCGGATCGGGGGGCGGCGGATGGCGGATATTCGCGATTTCGGAACGACGCCGGAGGGCGAGACGGTGCAGCTTGTCACCCTCGCCGCCGGCGCGCTGTCGGTGCGGCTGCTGACCTGGGGGGCACGGCTGCACGATGTCCGGCTCGCGGGGGCGCCCTGGCCGCTGGTGCTCGGCTCTCCCGGCCTCGACGGCTACCTCGGCCCGATGGCGAATTTCGGGGCGGTGGTCGGGCCGGTGGCGAACCGGATCGCCGGGGCCGAAGCCGTGATCGCCGGGCGCAGGCACCGCCTGATCGCCAACGAGGCCGGCCGCACCACCCTGCACGGCGGGCCCAAGGGCTGCCATCGCCGCAACTGGGCGCTGGCCGAGGCGACGGCGACGCGCGCGGTCTTCACCCTCGACCTGCCCGATGGCGACGAGGGGTTCCCCGGCAATCGACGGCTGGTGGCCGACTACGGCGTGACCGCGCCCGCGACGCTCGACCTGCGGCTTTCGGCCACGACCGACCGGGCGACGCTGATCAACCTTGCCCCGCATCCCTACTGGAACCTCGACGGCACGCCCGACGTCTCGGGCCACCGCCTGACCGTCGCGGCGGAGCGCCATACCGAGACCGACGCGGCGCTGATCCCGACCGGCGCGCTGCCGCCGGTGGCCGGCAGCCGGTTCGATTTCCGCACCGGCCAGGGCCTTGGCGCAGCGCGCGACCTCGACCTGAACCTGTGCCTCGCCGACGGCCCGCGACCGTTGACCGAGGTCGCGCGGCTGGAGGGCGCGAAGGGCGTGGCGCTCGCGCTCGCCACGACCGAACCGGGCCTTCAGCTGCATGACGCGCCGCGGATGGACACCGCGCCCTGGATCGGGCTGTCGGGGCAGCCCTACGGCCCCCGCGCCGGGATCGCGCTGGAGCCGCAGCTGTGGCCCGACGCCTGCCACCACCGGGGCTTTCCGCCGATCGGGCTGGAACCGGGCGAAAGCCGGGCGCAGCACAGCCGCATGATGTTCGACCGGATCGGATGATCCGGCAGCACCGTCCGGGTCCGCCTTCGGCGGGCGCGCGGGCATGACGGCCCGCGCGGCGCGGCCTGTTGGCCGCGCCCGAGGAGAGCCCGCGGTTTTCCGCGGGCTCGCGCCTCCCCCCACCCCCTTCCCCCGCCCCCCGGGGGGCGGGGAACCTGCCCGATAGGCAGGGCGCGTGCGGGGCCGGCAGCGCGGTTCCTCAGCCCCCGGCGCGGCCTTCGGCGGCGCGCACCCAGGCGACGATGGCGGCGCGTTCGGCCGGCTCCATGTAGCTCAGGTTGGCCGGCGGCATCGCCCGGCTGAGACCGGATTGCAGGTAGATCCGCCGCGCCTCGGCCGCGACCTGCGCGGGGGTTTCCAGCACCACGCCCTTGGGTGGATGGCCGAGGCCGGGCCAGCCGGGTTCGGCGGCATGGCACATCGAGCAGCGGCCGAGCACGATGTCGGCGACCTCCTCGAAGCCCGGCGCGGCGGCGTAGCGCGCGGCCGCGCCGGTGAGCGCGGCCTCCTCGTCCGCTTCGGCGGCATCGAGCCAGGGCCGCGCGCCGGGCGCCTGCGACAGCCAGACGATCGCGGCGAAGAGCAGGGCGGTGGCCGCCCATGTCCAGTTCGGCCGGCCCTTGCGGGCATGCATCGTGTTGAAATAGTGCCGGATCGTCACCCCCATCAGGAACACCAGGCTGGCGATCACCCAGTTCCAGTCCGTCGCATAGGCCAGCGGGTAGTGGTTCGACAGCATCAGGAAGATCACCGGCAGGGTCAGGTAGTTGTTGTGGGTCGAGCGCTGCTTGGCGATCCTGCCGTATTGCGGATCGGGCTGGCGGCCGGCGATCAGGTCGGCGACCACGATCTTCTGGTTCGGGATGATCACGAGGAAGACGTTGGCGGACATCAGCGTCGCGGTCAGCGCGCCCAGGTGCAGAAGCGCCGCGCGGCCCGAGAAGACCTGCGCATAACCCCAGGCCAGCGCCACGAGGATGACGTAGAGGCCGATCATCAGCCGGGTGTTGTCATCCCCGAAGCGCGAGCGGCAGATCGCGTCGTAGCCAAGCCAGCCGAGGCCGAGCGAGGCCATGGACACCAGGATCGCGGCCCAGGCCGGGATTTCCAGCACCTCGGGATCGACGAGGTAGAATTCCGCCCCGACATAGTAGACCAGCACCAGCATCGCGAAGCCCGACAGCCAGGTCGCGTAGCTTTCCCATTTGAACCAGGTCAGATCCTCGGGCATCCGGTCGGGCGCGACCATGTATTTCCGGATGTGGTAGAACCCGCCGCCATGCACCTGCCAGGCCTCGCCGTGCACGCCACTTCGCCGGTCGGTCGAGGGCAGCAGGCCGAGATCGAGCGCGATGAAGTAGAACGACGAGCCGATCCAGGCGATGGCGGTGATCACATGCAGCCAGCGCACGGCGAATTCGGCCCAGTCGCCCAGCAGTATCCAGTCGATCATCTCGCACCCTCGCCCCTTGCCGGCGCAACGCTATACCGGCGCCCGCCTTCATGATAACCCTGCCAATACCTCAGCACTTTCAAGCAGACCCGCAAAATCGGCGGGCGGGCCCGCGATGTCCTACCTCAACAATCTACGCATGTTCCTGCGCGTCTACGAGCTTGGAAGCATGAGCGCGGCGGCGCGCGACCAGCGTACCTCGCCCGCCGTCGCCTCGGCGCGCATCGCGGAGCTCGAACGCCACCTGAACGTGCGCCTGTTCAACCGCACCACCCGCAGCCTGAAGCCGACCGAGAGCGGCCGGCTGTTCTACGCCGGCGCGCAGAAGGTGCTGGACGCCGTGGCCGAGGCCGAGGCCGCCGTCGCGGGGGTCACGCAGGTGCCCCGCGGCAGCCTGTTCGTGGCCGCGCCGCTGGGTGTCGGCCGCCGCTTCGTCGCGCCGCATGTGCCGGATTTCAAGGCGACCTACCCGGAGATCGACCTGCGGCTGCGGCTGTCGGACCGCAAGATCGACGTGACAGGCGAAGGGCTCGACATCGCCATCTACCTCGGCCGGCCTGAGGATTCGACGCTGGCGATCCGGGTGATCGCGGACTGCCCGCGGATCCTGTGCGCCGCGCCGGCCTATGTCGAGCGTCGCGGCATGCCGGCCGATGGCGCGGCGCTGGTACGCGACGGGCACGATTGCCTGAACCTGCGGTTTCCCGGCGCACGCGAGTTTCGCTGGACGCTGGACACCCCGGACGGCGCGCGGCGCTACGAGATCTCGGGCCCGTTCGAAAGCGACGACGGCGACGTGCTGACCGGCTGGGCCCTGGACGGGCACGGGATCGTGCTGAAGCCGGTCTTCGAAGTGGCGGAGCATCTGCGCGACGGCCGGCTCCTGCCGGTCGCCCCGGCCACGCCGCCACTGCCGGTGCAGCTGGCCTGCCTGTCGCCGCATCGCCGGCTGCGCGAGCCGAAGATCGGGCTGTTCTGCGATTTCCTGATCCCGCGGATCCGCGCCGACCTGGCCCGCGCGACGGCGGGGCTTCAGCTGCCCCGGTAGGTCGAATAGCCGAAGGGCGACAGCAGAAGCGGCACGTGGTAATGCGCCGCCGGATCGGCCATGCCGAAGCGGATCGGCACCTGGTCGAGGAACAGCGGTTCGGCCCCGGCCTGCCCGGTGGCGCGCAGGTAGTCGCCGGCGAAGAAGACCAGTTCGTAGCTGCCCGCGGCGAATTTCCCTTCCGGCAGGATCGGCGCGTCGGTCCGCCCGTCGGCGTTGGTCACGGTCTCGGCGATCTTGCGATGGGCATTGCCGCTGACCGTGTAGAGCGCGATCCTCAGCCCGGCGGCCGGACAGCCGCGCGCGGTATCCAGAACATGCGTCGTCAGGTATCCGGCCATCTTGCCCTCCCCGTCGGTCGCGGTCAGATTCGATGCTTCGGCCCGCCCGCGCAAGCCCGGATCGCGAAAACAGCTTCTGGCGCTTTTTGACAATCGGCGCGAGGATCGGGCGTTATCCTCGCATCGTCACTCCGCGCAAGGGATCCAGATGACCCGCTACCCCCGCGACCTGATCGGCCATGGCCCCACCCCGCCCGACGCGGCCTGGCCCGGCGGCGCGAAGATCGCCGTGCAGATCGTGCTGAACTACGAGGAGGGCGGCGAGAACTGCGTCCTGCATGGCGATGCGGCCTCCGAGGCGTTCCTGTCGGAAATCGTCGGCGCGCAGCCCTGGCCCGGACAGCGCCACTGGAACATGGAATCGATCTACGACTACGGCGCGCGCGCCGGCTTCTGGCGGCTGCACCGGCTGTTCACCGACCGCGCGATCCCTGTCACCGTCTATGGCGTCGCCACGGCGCTGGCGCGCAGCCCCGAACAGGTCGGCGCGATGCAGGCGGCGGGGTGGGAGATCGCCTCGCACGGGCTGAAATGGGTCGAGCACAAGGACATGCCCGAGGCCGAGGAACGCGCCGCGATCGCCGAGGCGATCCGCCTGCATGCCGAGGTGACGGGCGCGCGGCCCACCGGCTGGTACACCGGGCGCTGTTCGGAGAATACCGTGCGACTGGTGGCCGAGGCCGGCGGGTTCGACTGGATTTCCGACAGCTATGACGACGATCTGCCCTGGTGGGCCGAGATCGGCGGGCGCGAGCAGCTGATCATCCCCTACACGCTGGATGCCAACGACATGCGCTTCGCCACGCCGCAGGGGTTCAACACCGGGGATCATTTCTTCGAGTATCTGAAGGACGCCTTCGACTGTCTTTACGCGGAAGGCGACGCGGGGCAGGCGAAGATGATGTCGATCGGCCTGCATTGCCGCCTGATCGGCCGGCCGGGCCGGATCATGGGGCTGAAACGTTTCCTCGACCATGCCGCGGCGCATGACGGCGTGTGGTTCGCACGACGGATCGACATTGCCCGGCACTGGGCCGCCACGCATCCGCCGCGGCGCCGCGACCGACCCAGCCGGATGGATCGCGCCGCTTTCGTCGCCCGGTACGGCGGCGTCTTCGAACATTCGCCCTGGATCGCGGAGCGGGCCTTCGATCTCGAACTCGGCCCGGCGCATGACCGGGCGGCGGGGCTGCACAACGCGCTCGCCCGGATGTTCCGCAGCGCCACGACCGATGAGCGGCTGGGCGTGTTGCGCGCCCATCCCGACCTCGCCGGCAAGCTCGCGCAGGCGCGGCGGCTGACGGCGGAGTCGACCGCCGAACAGGCCGCCGCCGGGCTCGACGCGCTGACCGATGCCGAACGCGCCCGCTTCGAGGCGCTGAACGCGGCCTATGTGGCGCGCCACGGCTTTCCCTTCATCATCGCGGTGCGCGACCACACCAAGGCGCAGATCCTCGCCGCCTTCGAACGCCGGCTGGAACAGGACAGCGTCACGGAACTGGCCGAGGCCTGCCGCCAGGTCGAACGCATCGCCGAACTCCGGCTGAAGGAGATGCTGCCGTGACCGGTTACCACGCCCCGCCCGGCGGCCTGCCGCCGCAGACGCAACTGATGACCGGCCGCGCCATCTTCACCGAGGCCTACGCCCTGATCCCGCGCGGCGTGTTTTCCGATATCGTCACCAGCCTGCTGCCGGGCTGGGCCG